>NZ_JBVHMR010000096.1:0-12743 GCF_055558375.1 Streptomyces sp. NPDC025793
CTCGGTCAGCAACGGACCGAGACTCCCGCGACAACTGGGCTCTCATGCCTGACCAGCAGAAACCACACACGAGGTTCGGAAAGAGAACGACCTCTGAGCAAGGAGGGCTTTGTCAACTATCCGAGCGAGTGGTGGCACTGGTCATACGGGGACCGGTACTGGGCGCTCATGACCGGTGCCCCCGCTGCCGTATACGGACCGATCTAACGCTCACTGGGCCACGCCACCACCTGCCTCATGCTCGGCTCGTTGGAGGGGACGTGAGGGAAGAAGGACGGGCTCTGGCAGGTGGATTGCGCGGTCCGCGAGTCTTGATCGCCACCGAGCTTGCTGATTGGGTGGCCGGCATGTCTGTTCTTGGAACCGTCGCCTGGCCACCTGCCCCGATCAAGACTGAGAGGCTCGTTCTCCGGGAGCCCGAGGCCCGGGACCGTGCGGCTTTCATCGAACTGCTCGCCTCGCCAGAGGTGCACACCTACCTCGGCGGTCCCCGCCCGCGTGACGAGCTTGAGCGCGAGACGCCTGAGGTGCCCGAGCGGTGGCCCGGGAGCTTCGTCGTTGAACTCGACGGGGCGATGATCGGCCAGATCCTGCTCAGGAGAGCAACCGGGCACCGTCGCCCGGCTGCCGCGGGGAAGGCCGATCTCGGCTACCTGTTCCTGCCACGGGCGTGGGGTTTCGGGTATGCCGCCGAGGCGTGCGCGGCGGCACTTGGCTGGCTCGCCAGCGCGCTTTCCGGCGAGCCGGTGGTGCTTACCACCCAGACCGCCAACGTCGGCTCGATGCGCCTCGCGGCCAAGCTGGGGTTCACCGAGGTAGAGCGGTTCGAGGCATGGGGCGCCGAGCAGTGGCTTGGCATGTGGTCCCCGGTCACTCTGTCCGACTGAGGTCGTGCCGGGCGGTGCCCGCACTCACCGCGATGTCTCGGCGTCGCTCGAATCCTGACCCTCTGACGGCGTATCAAATCGCTCGCAGGGCCACAGGGCCACGACGCGCTGTCGCCTGCTCCGGGGTGCATGCCAGTCCTGTTCGCCACCAACTGCCGCCCCAGGGCCTGCGGTTGGATCCGGTTGGCGGCTCGGCCTTGTCTGCCGGGGCAAGCACCTCGCCCACCCGCGAGCGAGCGATGGCCCATTCCTTCCAGTCCCGTTCGGCCACGGCCAGTTCAGCCTGGATGCGGTCGGCCTCCTCCCGCAGCTCGTCCACCCGACGGCGCGCGACGAACTCGCGGTGTTGTTGGGCGTCCTGTCCCACTTTCGGGTCGCATTCTACGACTACCTCTGCACCCGGGCGGATGCGCTCTTCGAGCTCACCGATGCAGTGCTGTGCGCGGACGGCCTGGTGACGTCGCTGGTCGAGTTGACGCTCACGGCCGAGCACCGTCGTGGGCACGGGGCGATGTACGACGCGGTCAATCACCGCTGGCTGGAGCCGCGCCGCCTGCGCAGGCTGCTGGCCTCCACGCCGCTGCCGCGTGCCGCCGACGGGCGGATCGTGCTCGCGGTAGATGTCAGCAACTGGCTGCGACCCGGTGCCCCCACCAGCCCGGAGCTGCTGTTCTGTTCCTGAGGCGACCACGGCGGAAGCGCCCCGTATGCGTCGGGCATACGGGGCGCGCGGCCATACTCTAGGCGTCGAAGCCCTGGATCAGCTGATGGTGAGGCAGTTCTCGCCCCCGTTGTAGTACGTCGGCTGGCCGAGGCCCCCTTCGGTGTTGTAGACCCAGACGATCGAGCAGTAGTCGCCCTTGGCCGGGCTCCCGCTTATCTGACAGTCGATGACCTGGTTCGTGCTGGTGAGGCTGAACGTCTTCGAATTGCAGATATGACCGTTCGGGCCCGTGACCTCTTCGTGAACGGGCCCCGACGGGAGACGGGAACTGTCGGTCTGATGTGCCCAGCCGCGGATGATGCCGTTGCCGATGTACATGCAGTTGTAGTAGCCCCAGTCCGCGTTGGTGCCGCAGTTGTCGCCGCCGGTCGCGGCGTGCGCGGCTGTGCCGCCGGCCAGGAGGGTTCCTGCGGAAAGCGCGATGGGGGCAAGGATTTTGACTGCCTTGAACATTCTGCCGCTCGCTTCTTGTGAAAGGTAACGCTGCGAAAGTGCCGGTGGCGATCCTGGCCGCCCCGCGGCAACGGCAGCAACGCCCAACCCGCAACTGACGGAATCCCGGGACGAGCACCCCTCTGACCTGCGACTGAACCGTCCCGGATGACGGTGGACCGGGACACCGACCGGGGGCGGCACCGGCGATGTCGCGCGCGGCGCGGGCTTGCCCAGGGCGACCTTGGGCAAGCCCGCGCCCGCCGGCGGCGTGTCCGGCTCAGCGCCGCAGACGTGAGAGCCAGCCGGCCTTCTACTCGGGCACGGCCTGCTCCTGCTCCTGCTCCCGGCGGATCGCGCCCGGCCAGGTTTCCTCCCAGCCGATCTCGTGCCGCTGGTCGCAGTCCCCGCACAGCGTCGGTCGGGGCTCCTGGCTCGTACTCCAGCCGACGCGCTCGATCGCCTGCCACCGTTCGTCGGTGAAGTCGGCGCCGCGCTGGGTGCAGACGGGGCGCCGGGTGTTCCGCCGGAGGTCGTGCTGCTGCCCCACCTCCACGCGGCCCGGCTCCTGGCGCTCCTGCGTGCGGGCCGCCGGGGCGACGGCGGCCGCGCCAGCCTTCTGCTTGCAGCCGTCGCACAGCTGCGTATGGGAGTCCTTCGTGGCTCCCCAGTCCTTCGGCTGTACCGCCTCCCAGCGGGCGTCGGTGAACTTCGTCCCGCAGCCGGTGCAGACGGGACGGCGGGCCTCACGCTCAGCCGCCTGCTTCGCCACCTGCTCCTGGGCTGCCCGTCGTACCTGTGCCTGGTACTCCGCCTGGCGGACCTTGGACTCTTCTTGCTCGCGGGCGTCGGCAGCATCGCGGCGCGGGTTGCCGATCGCCTCCAGGGGCGAGGGCGGCGCGGAAGGATATGTTCACGCTGGAGTCTCTTTGCCCGGTCCACGTCACCCCGCTCCGGGGCATTGTCGCCAGTCTCTGAAAAATGACCCTCAGCCAGTTCCTGAAAACTGACCCCTCTGATCATCCTGCGCGGCTCTATCGCGGCTCACAGCCGCGCAGGATGGACGCGATCAGGTCTTCCAGGCCGTGCTCGGCCAACTCCGGAGGCAGTACGCCGCTCACCGTCAGGCCGGCGTATCCGTGCAGCGCCGCGAAGACCGGTAGCGCAACACGTTCCAGCTGCCCCTCGCGCACTTCGCCCCGGCGTTGCCCGTCGCCGATCAGCTCCAGGAGTTGCTCGGACCACCGGTGGGCGGTCGCGCCCACCGCCTCCGACGCCTCCGGGCTGTGCTTGACCGAGAACATCAGGTCGAGCAGCGCGTCGTTGGCCACGGCGAAGCCCACGTAGGCGCGGGCCGCAGCATCCAGCCGGTCGGCGAACGCCTCACCAGCGCCTTCCTGTGAGGCTTCGATGGCCTCGGCGAGCCGCTCGAACCCGGTCAGTGCCAGGGCGTCCAGCAGTGCCTGCTTGGACTTGAAGTGCCGACTGGGTGCGGCGGGGCTCACCCCGATCTCGCGGGCCAGCTCCCGCAGGGACAGTGCGCCCGATCCCTTCTCGCGCAACGTCCGCTCGGCCCGTGCGAGTAGCGCGGCGGGGAGGTCTCCGTGGTGGTAGGGGCGGTTCGTCATGCTCCCAGCCTAGCCGGGTGTGAGCGACGCCCACATTGTTAATGTTGCCTACATTGTGATCAGTGCATACATTGGGGTCATGGCAAAGAACACGCACACCCAGCCCTGGAACACCACCGACATCCCCGACCAGACCGGCCGCACCGCCGTCGTGACCGGCGCCAACAGCGGCCTCGGACTCGCCACCGCCACGGCCCTGGCCGCCGCGGGCGCGCACGTTGTCCTCGCCGTACGGGACACCACGCGCGGCGAGGCCGCAGCCCAGGCCGTGAACGGCAGCGTCGAGGTCCGCCGGCTCGACCTGGCCGACCTCTCCTCCGTGCGCGAGTTCGCCGACGGCTGGCACGGCGGCCTGGACCTGCTCGTCAACAACGCCGGAGTCATGAACGTCCCCGAGGGCCGCACCAAGGACGGCTTCGAGACGCAGTTCGGCACCAACTACCTGGGGCACTTCGCCCTGAGCAACCTGTTGCTGCCACACATCACGGACCGCGTGGTGTCCCTGTCGTCCACCGCGCACAAGGCCCCGGGCAGCCCCCGCATCCACTTCGACAACCTCGACCTGACCGGCGAGTACGACCCGATGACCGCCTACAGCCAGTCCAAGCTGGCGATGCTGCTGTTCACCCTGGAGCTCCAGCGACGGCTCGCCGCAGCCGGCTCGCCCGCCCGCGCGCTGGCCGCCCACCCCGGCTGGGCCGCCACCAACCTCCAGGGCAACGACGCCAGCACCCTGCGGCGCCCCCTCTTCCGCCTCGGCAACAAATTCATCGCCCAGGACGGCCAGGCGGGCGCACTCAACCCCCTCTACGCGGCCGTCCAGGACCTGCCCGGCGGGAGCTTCGTCGGCCCCGACGGCATGTTCGAGATGCGCGGCACCCCCGCCCTGGCCGGCCGCTCGGCGGCGGCCAGCGACCCGGCCACCGCCCGCCGCCTGTGGACCGTCTCCGAAGAGCTGACCGGCGTCACCTTCCCGGAGCCGACCGCGGCAGTTCAGTCCTGAGCCTCCGGGAGCTCGGTTGAATTCGCGAGGTGGCTCCCGGATTGCCTGCTCAATACAAGAGGGTGCTGAAGGTGGAGGACTGGGCGGAGATACGTCGGCTGCATCGAGCAGAGGGCGTGCCCATCAAAGAGATCTCACGACGGCTGGGGGTGGCCCGGAACACGGTGCGGGCCGCGTTGAACTCCGACCGGCCGCCGAAGTACGAACGGACCCCGCGAGGACGGGTGGCGGACGCCTTCGAGCCGCAGATCCGCGGCTTGTTGAACGAGTGGCCGAGGATGCCCGCGCCGGTGATCGCCGAGCGGATCAAGTGGCCGTACTCGATGTCGCCGCTGACGAAGAAGCTGGCCGAGATCCGGCCGGAGTACGTCGGCATCGACCCGGTGGACCGGGTGGCCTACGAACCCGGCCAGATCACCCAGTGCGACCTGTGGTTTCCGGAGACGAGGGTCCAGGTCGCTCCCGGCCAGCAGCGGGTCCTGCCGGTCCTGGTCATGACGCTCGGCTTCTCCCGGTTCCTGACCGCGGAGATGATCCCGACGCGGCAGGGCTGCGACATCCTGGCGGGCATGTGGTCGCTGATCAGCGGCATCGGCCGGGTGACGCACACGCTGGTCTGGGACCGCGAGGCGGCCATCGGCGGAAGCGGGAAGGTGACCGCGCCGGCCGCCGCGTTCGCCGGAACACTGGCCACGAAGATCAAGCTCGCGCCGCCACGCGACCCGGAATACAAGGGCATGATCGAGCGGAACAACCAGTTCCTGGAGACCTCGTTCTTGCCGGGACGGCAGTTCGCCTCGCCGGCCGACTTCAACCAGCAGCTCGCGGAGTGGCTGGAGCGGGCCAACGCCCGCTCCGTCCGCTCGATCCAGGGACGCCCGGTCGACCTGCTGGAGACCGACCGCCAGGCGATGATCGCGCTGCCGCCCTTCGCGCCGCCGATCGGGCTGACCCAGCGGGTCCGGCTCGGCCGGGACTACTACGTCCGCGTCGACACCGTCGACTACTCGGTGGACCCGCAGGTCATCGGCCGGTTCGTCGACGTGACCGCGATGCCGGACACGGTCACGGCCGTCTGCGACGGCCAGGTCGTCGCCCACCACCAGCGGTCCTGGGCCAAGCAGGCCGTGGTCACCGATCCCGTCCACGCGGCCACCGCGGCCCGGATGCGCCAGGCCCTGGCCCTGGACCGGCAAAGACGCCAAGCGGCAACCCGCCAGCCCAGCGACGGCCATGCCGTCGCCCTCCGGGCCCTGCCCGACTACGACGCCCTGTTCGGCGTCGACTTCGACCCCGCGAGCACGACGAAAGCGAGCAGTGAGTGACCACCACCGCACCGACGAAGGACGGCCTGCCGTCCATGACCGCCTACCTGACGCGGGTCCTGAAGACCCCGACCATCGGCGCGTTCTGGGAGGAGCTGGCCGCCCAGGCCCGCGACGAGAACTGGTCCCACGAGGAGTACCTGGCCGCGCTGCTGCAGCGGCAGGTCGCCGACCGGGAGTCCAAGGGCACCGTGATGCGGATCCGCACCGCCCACTTCCCGCAGGTCAAGACGTTGGAGGACTTCAACCTTGACCACCTGCCGTCGCTGCGGCGCGACGTCCTCGCCCACCTGGCGACCGGCACGTTCGTCGCGAAGGCGGAAAACGTGATCCTGCTCGGCCCGCCCGGCATCGGCAAGACGCACCTGGCCATCGGGCTGGGCGTCAAGGCCGCGCACGCCGGTTGCTCGGTCCTGTTCGACACCGCCAGCAACTGGATCACCCGCCTCGCCGAGGCCCACCACGCCGGTCGGCTCGAAGCCGAGTTGAAGAAGATCCGCCGCTACAAGTTGATCATTGTCGATGAGGTGGGCTACATCCCGTTCGATCAGGACGCGGCGAACCTATTCTTCCAGCTCATCGCGTCCCGTTACGAGCAGGGCTCTGTCATGGTGACCTCGAACCTGCCCTTCGGGCGCTGGGGAGAGACCTTCTCCGACGACGTCGTGGCCGCCGCGATGATCGACCGCCTGGTCCACCACGCCGAGGTCCTCACCCTCACCGGCGACTCCTACCGCACCCGCCAGCGACGCGAACTCCTCGCCAAGGAGAACCGCGCGGGCCGCGACTGATCAACCCCCTGGGGTCAATTTTCCCGGACTCCCTGGGGGTCAATATTCAGGAACCGTTGACAGGCATGCGCTTCACAGCGGGTTGCACCTCAAGCGGGCGGAGGAATGGGGGCGGCCCCCGCCCAGGGCGCAGGGTACGGGGTGAAGGGGGGCAGCGTGCCATCCTTCTGGGCCGACAACTCCTCGCTGGTGCGCCCAGCACTTCGGCCCCCGGCCGCGTGCTGCGCTTCCGTGTTCGGTAAAACGGAGTGGCGTAGAGCGAACTCATCGTGCATTCTGGCGCGTTGCCCACAGAGGAGGTCGTGGCCGTGCCAGAGATCCGGTCGCTCGAGGAACTGCAGACTCCGGACAGGACAGCGCTCGTCTTCACCCCGTACGGGCTGGGCAAAGCGATGCCTGCCGAGGACTCGGCCCGGTACCTGCAGTTGCTGGTCGCGAACTGCGAGCTTGCTTCGGACGTGGGCGAGGCGACCCGCCGGGAGTTCGATCGGCTTCAGCGGCTCTTCCCCTACGGAGTGCTCGAGTACGACGTCTTCACTGTGATCGACGACCGTGCCCTTCTCGTGATGGAGCAGGCCCTGCGAGAGCGGTTCGTTCAGTGGTGCGCCGGTGCGATCACTTTCGAGGACGCCGCCGGCGGCGAGCCTCCCGTTACTGCGGACGTGCGCTCGTACGACGACGTGTTCGCCGCGGTAAAGAAGCTGGGCAGGAGGAGTCGGCGAAGGCAGCAGCCCCGGCCGCGGTGGCAGTTGAGGGTCGGCAGCACACTGATCGACTTCAACGGAACGCTGGCCGGGCTGCGGGCATGGGCGCGGGCGGCCGGCCTTTTGCGCGGTCAGCGCACGCGCGGCATCGAGCATGCGATGTCGAGGCTGCGCAATGCTGTCGCACATCCGACCGGTTACCACCGCACGACGCCCGTGGACACAGTACGGACGCTGCACGACCTGGCAGAATTCATCAACCAACTGTGGGGACACCCCACTCCAGGCGGGCGTCTCTATCCGGCCCCGGTGGAACGCGATGTCAACGTCATGGCCTGGAACGACGAAGGAAGCCTCCATCTGGCACCGGCTGATGCTCTGCGCGAGGACAGTGGTGCAGAGGGATACGTCTACGTCCTGATCCGCTGTGTTTTCCGCGCGGGGAGCCGTCTCGACGACGCGCACTGGTCGGCGTTCGACACTCGGTTCGAGACCACACAGTTCCCCGCGGACTACCTGTGGGGGCCGGGAAGTCGTAGCGAAGCCCTGGCCTGGCTGGATGAACACCAACCGGAGGGGGACACGGTCGACTACGTCGATCGCGTCTTCATGCTCCGCGAGCACAACGGCCAGCTGTACCCGCCGATGCGTACGGAAGTGGCCGCCGGCCTCACCAAGCAGGAGCAGCGCGGCACCTGGCACACGGTACGGGCCGACTTCCCCGAACACGCCTTCGCCCACGTACGGGGCCTCAACGGCAGTCCGACGGCGCACGCCCGGACTGGGGACTGCGAAGGCTGCCCGGCTCATCATCTCGGCAGCGGCACCCACGAACAGGCCCTGCAGGCCGCCGAAGACGCCATCGGCACCGTCATCCACGAACGGCCACCTGCCGTGCGTACTCCTGACTCGTTCTTCTGGCCCCATCGATTCTGAGAGACGCTGGACGGTCGGCCTACGGGGCACGCAGCCGGGTCGCCGTCACCACGGCGTGCCGGGTCGTCCCGGCGAGGACCTCAACCACCGGTCCGGGAGCGGCGGTGGTGTAGGTCTCCCCCGCCCGGGTGCGTGCGCTTCGCGGTGGACCGCTGGCCGTGAAGTGCACCGCGACCTGGGCGGCGAGTGGAGCCTTCAGGGACTGGGTGAGCGCGATCCGTCCGTCGGGGAGGCGGACCGCGAGTGCCCGCGGCCGCGCGGCCGTCCCGGTGTAGCCGACGACGTCGGCCTCCACGGTTTAGGCATGCCTGATCTTCTTCCTTCTCTGCACCAAGTTCGCTCGGACTCGGCACCCTGGAGCGCGTACACGCCGCCGGCCTTCCCGGCGGGGACCTGATCGTCGTGGACGAGACGCACCGCACGTCGGGCGGATCGGCAAGCCGTGGGCGGTCGTCCACGACAACACCCGGATCCCCGCCCTGCGCCGGCTGTACATGACGGCCACGCCGCGGCTGTGACAGCTGGACGACGACCAGGAGCCAGGCGTGCCGGGCTATTGGTGGCGTCGATGGAGGATGATCCGGAGGGGCCGTTCGGCAGCAGGTGCTACACCCTCACGCTGTCCGAGGCGATCAGCGGGGGGGATCTGTGCGCCGTACCAGGCCGTGTGCGTGGATATCACCGACACCCAGCTTCAGGCCGCGCAGCTCCCGGGCCAGGACAGCCGCTCCAACCGGGTGCGCGGGGCGCGGATCGCGGCTCTGCAGACGGCGCTGGTGAAGGCGTCGGCTGAGGAGGACTTCCGCCGGCCGCTGGTCTTCCACCACCTCGTGAAGGAGGCCGAGTCGTTCGCGGCCGGCCTTCCCGGCGTCGCCGCGCGGCTGCACGCGGACGACCCGGAACTGTACCCGCGCAATATCTGGGCGGACTGGCTGTGCGGTGACCATCCTACGGCTCACCGGCGGCGCGTGCTGGGCGAGTTCGCCGGCGGCGGCGCGGACGCGGCCAGGCGCTTCCTGGGATCAGCGAAGGTCCTGGGCGAAGGCGTCGACACCAAGAACTGCGACGGCGTGTACTTCGCCGACGTCCGCGGCTCCATGCCCGACCTCGTCCGGGCCGTCGGCCGCGCCCTGCGCATCCAGCCCGGGGAAGGCAAGGTCGCGTCCCTGGTCGTGCCGATCCTGCTCGGACCCGGCGAGAGTGCGGACAACATGCTCACGAGCAAGGCCTACGGCGGCCTGGCGAAGCTCCTGGAAGCCCTCAGGGCGCACGACACCCGCATCGTGGAGGACTTACTTGGCCGTGCCGCAGGCGCGCAGCCGTTCCAAGGGCGTCCAGAGCCGCAAGGGAGCCCAAGACGGCGAGGGGGGCGAGAGCGGGGAACGTGTCCTCATTTCGGCGCCAGCGCGGGCGCTGCTGAAGTTCAGCACCCCGCGGGACCGCGCCGCACTGGCCGCCTTCATCAACCTCCGCGTCCTCAACCCCGAAAAGGAACACTGGCGGCGCGGCATCGAGGCCTCCGTCATCTACACCCGCGAACACGGCGACCTGAAGGTCCCGTTCACGTACCGCGTCCCCGACGGCCAAGAGCAGGAGCAGGAAGCTGAGGGCGAGGGCCAGGGCAAGGAGGAGGTACGGGAAGTGTGGCCGGCCTCGCTCGTCGACTTCCCGCTCGGGCAGTGGATCGCCGACGCCCGCCGGCTCCACGCCCGCGACCGCCTCGATGCCGGACGTGTCGAGCAACTGGAGAGGCTGGGCATGGTCTGGTCGCACCGCGACGTCGCCTGGGAAGAAGGACTCACCGCAGCGCGCGAGTGGGCCGCCGAGAACGGGCACCTCCTGGCACCGCAGGACGCCGTGTACTGGGGGCACAACGTCGGCATCTGGCTGAAGAACCAGCGCGCCGACACCCGCACCGGGACCCTGTCGGCCCAGCGGCGCGAGCAAACGCTCCTAAACCGCCTCGACGTCTGGGCCGCCCACGACCTGCCGACCCCTGCCACGCCGGTGACGCTGTATCAGCCTCCTGGCTGCTTCCCCCACGACCAACTCCTCAGCCGCGGCTGGACCGTCGTGGACAGCAGCAGCCGCCTCACCGCCGACCTGGACGCCATCCGCCTCCCCGTGCACCCCGCGCCCGCGGTGCGTGCGGCCCGGAACGAGACCGACCTCCGCTCCGTCCACTCCATGCTGAGCGAGGCCTTCACCGACGACCCGGAGCACCCCCACCCGGACTTCGACGCCTTCCACCACGCCCAGCGCCGACGCGAGGGCTACAACCCCGACTTGTGGCTCCTCGCCGAACTCGACAGCGTCCCCGCCGGCGCCCTCATCGCCCGCGATCCCGTCGACCGCGCCTGGATCGCCTGGTTCGGCGTCCACCCCGCCCACCGCCGCCACGGCCTCGGCGCCCAACTCCTCACCACCGCATTCAGCCTCCTCCGCGCCCGCGGCCACCGCACGGTCGGCGTCGACGTGGACACCCACAACACCGGCGCCGCGGTTGCTGCGGTACTGGATCTGGCGGAGACCGTGCCGAAGTGCGCTCATGAGGTGGTCAGGGTCGGTGAAGTCGGTGTTGACCTGACTGCTGAGGCGCAGCAGTGACCAGATGCCCTCGACGGGGTTGAGGTCCGGTGCATAGGACGGCAGGAAGTAGCAGGTGATCCCGTCGTGGGTGTCGATGAAGTGCCGTAGTCGGCGGTCCTTGTGGACGTTGGGGTTGTCCCATACCAGCACGATGGGGCGCCGAGCTGCTGGTGTGCGGCGATGAGCAGGTCGCGGTAGTCGGTCCAGGTGAAACTGCGTCTGCCGCCGCGCTTGTGATCGAGATGCCGCTTGAGCCGGTAGATCAGCCGTGCGCGTTCACCGTGCTTGTAGCAGGCCAGAGCGCGCGACGTCACCCCGGCACAGCGACGCACCATCCGACCGGAACCGGCCATGGCAGCACGCGCCACTACAGCAGCAGGAGATCGAGCACAAGCTTGGCGATCTTGTAACGATGGGCCGCCACCTGTGACACGCAGGACGTGGGACGCGCTGAACACAGTGACCCCGTCGGGGTCACGCCGCCTGCTCTCCGCGGGGAGGTACGCGGGCGGCATCAAGACAGGGGCGGGCCCGTTTACCCCCCGTGGCGGGTCCGCCCCCTGTTCATCTCGCAGCGTTTCGAGTGGAGTTCACGCCGATGATCAGTGTCATAGTCGCCGCGCACGACCTTCAGGGACAGCTGGGGGTCTGCCTGAATTCGATACTGAACCAGTCCTTCCGGGACGTGGAGGTCGTCGCGGTCCTGGACCAGTCTGCTGAATGCCCTGCGGACTTGGTGGATGACTATGCTCGGCGGGATGGGCGGGTCTCGGTCGTGCGGCTGACGGGCGTCGCCGGCATCGGCCGGATACGCAACGCGGGGGCGGAGCGCGCCGCCGGTGACTACCTGCTGTTCCTGGACAGCGATCACATCATCGGGGGTGAAACGCTTCAGGCGATGGTCGATCGGCTGCAATCGGCAGACGAGCCGGATGTTCTTCTCTTCGGGCACACTCGCCTCCATCGCGGCCGCTCATGGCCCGGTGCCGCCGCCGACCTGCTCGCCCGGCAAGGACATGAGCCCTTCGCCCCGATGGACCAGCCCGAGTTGTTCGGTGCTCCCGCCTACTCATGGGACCGCTTGATCCGCCGCGATCTGTGGATCCGGCAGGAACTCGCGTTCCCCGACGGCCTCCACGAGGAGGTCACATTCGTCCACCGCGCCATGCTCGCCGCCGACCGGGTCGCCGTCCTGAAATGGAACTGCGTCCAGATCCGCCGCCGGCACACTCAACACCCCGCAGGCTCACCGGACGGCACCCACTTCGACGTCTTCGCCCGGTACGAAGAGAGCTTCGACTTGCTCGAGGCGCGCGACGCCCTGGACGTCGTGGCTCCCTTTCTCTTCACTCGTATGATCCGTCACTACCTCTTCCTCCTCAATCTCAAGGGATGTCTCTCCCGTTCCGAGCGCCCGCAGTTCTTCCAACGCGCCAGCGAGCACTACCGGCGGTTCCTCCCCGATGGCTACGAGCACCCCGAAGGTCGGGAGGGTGTCAAGTTCCAACTCGTGGCGAGCGGGAGATACACCGCTCTGGAGGCCGCCAGTCTCCCTCAGCGCGCGCGGAGTTTCGTCTCCCATGGCGCCGCCGTCCGCGGACGGTAGCCCCAGGCTGGGTGACTTCGACTGGGCTTCCGCCTTGGTCGTGGACACCGGTTGTCATGCAGCGATGGCCGGCGTAGTTGATCTCTGTTCGAAGGCGACCGGCGCGAGGTAGCCGATC
>NZ_JBVHMR010000097.1:0-12674 GCF_055558375.1 Streptomyces sp. NPDC025793
CTGACCGAGCGGCAGTTGTGGGTGGGGGATGCGGGGCGGGTGCGGCGTGCGGGTGTGTCGTCGTTCGGGTTGAGTGGTACGAACGCGCACGTCATCCTGGAGCAGGCGCCTGTTGAGACGGTGGAGGTGGACCAGGGGCCGAGTCTGCCGGTGGTGCCGTGGGTGCTGTCCGGACGCACTCCTGACGCCCTGCGCTCCCAAGCCACCCGCCTGCTGGACGCCGTAGGGACGACGTCCGACGTCGACCGCGTCGAGGTCGGCGCCGCTCTTGCCACGACGCGTACCGCATTCGAGAGCCGAGCCGTCGTCTGGGGCCAGGATCACACCGAACTCCGCGCCGCCCTGGCCGCGTTGGCGGCGGGTGAGCCCAACCCCCGTGCCGTCACCGGAACCGTGGGAGAAGGGCGTACCGCGTTCCTGTTCTCGGGTCAGGGTGCGCAGCGGTTGGGGATGGGCGGTGAGTTGTACGAGGCCTTCCCGGTGTTCGCGGGGGCTTTCGACGCCGTGTGTGCTTACGTGGGTGCGGAGTTGCGTGATGTGGTCTTCGGTGAGGATGCGGGGCGGCTGGATCGTACGGAGTGGGCGCAGCCTGCGTTGTTCGCGGTCGAGGTGGCGTTGTTCCGGCTGGTGGAGTCGTTCGGGGTGCGTCCGGATGTCTTGATCGGGCACTCGATCGGTGAGATCGCTGCCGCGCATGTGGCGGGCGTGATGTCGCTGGAGGATGCCTGCGCTCTGGTGGTGGCTCGTGGTCGGCTGATGCAGGAGTTGCCCGCCGGTGGTGTGATGGTGGCGGTGGAGGCTGCCGAGGACGAGGTGCTGCCTCTGCTGGAGGGCCGTGCGGACGAGGTGTCGATCGCCGCGGTCAACGGTCCGCGGTCGGTGGTGATCGCGGGTGTCGAGGCTGCCGTCATCGAGGTCGCCGAAGAACTCCAGGCACAGGGGCGGCGCACGACCCCTCTGCGGGTCTCGCACGCCTTCCACTCGCCGCTGATGGAGCCGATGCTGGACGCGTTCCGCCGCGTCGCGGAAGGCATCGGCTACGCCGCACCCTCCATCCCGGTCGTCTCGAACGTGAGTGGACGCCTCGCCGCAGACGGCGAGTTGGCGTCGGCCGACTACTGGGTACGGCATGTCCGTGAGGCGGTCCGCTTCGCCGACGGGGTGAGCGCTCTCGCCGCCGAGGGTGTGACGCGTTTCCTGGAGATCGGACCCGACGGCACCCTCACCGCCCTCGCGCGCACGGTGCTCGGTGAGGTCGACCGTGTGGTCTGCGTACCCGCGCAGCGCAAAGACCGGTCCGAGGCCGACGCGCTGTACGCCGCGGTCGGCGCGTTGTACGCCGCGGGGCTTTCGGTCGGCTGGGCCGGGGTGTTCGCCGGGGTGCGGCCCGCACCGCTGCCGACGTACGCCTTCCAGCGCACCCGGTACTGGCCGCAGGTGCGGCGTGGCACCCGCGACGCAGTGGCCGCGGTGTCCGCCGGGGAGGCCGCGTTCTGGGGAGCCGTCGAGCACGGTGAAGCCGATGAACTCGCCGGTGTGCTCGGGCTCGACGCCGGTGAACTGGACCGTGGTGAACTGAACCGTGTCGTGACGGCGCTGTCGGTGTGGCGGCGCGCCGAGGTCGAGCGGACCACTGCGGACGCCTGGCGCTACCGCGTGCGTTGGGAGCGTCTGGAGCCGGGCGCGGAGCGGACGGTCACCGGGCGGTGGCTGCTGCTGCAGGCCGGTGACGACGAAGTACTGCCCGGCATCGAGGAGTTCGTGCCGGGAGTCGAGCGCGTCGTGTGCGACGTCGCCGACACCGGGCGTGCGGCCCTGGCAGTCGTGCTGGGCGCGGCAGCGGAAGACGGCGCGCCGGTCGCCGGTGTGCTCTCGTGCCTGCCGGGTGTGGACCGTGCCCTCGCGCTGGTGCAGGGTCACGGCGATGCCGGGCTCACCGCGCCGCTGTGGATCGTCACCAGCGGTGCCGTGGCCGTGGGAGCCGGTACCGAGGCCGCGGTCGAGCCCGACCCGGCCTCCGTATGGGGGCTCGGTCGTGTCGCCGCGCTCGAACATCCCGATGTCTGGGGCGGTCTGCTCGACCTGCCCGCCCGGCCGGACCGACGCGCGCTCGCCCGGGTCGCCGCGGTGCTGGGCGCCGGCGACGAGGACCAGGTCGCCGTACGCGGCACCGACGCCTACGCGCGTCGGCTCGTGTCCGCGCCCGCCCCCGCCGCCGCGCGGGAATGGACCTCTCCGGAGCGTGTCCTGATCACCGGTGGTACCGGTGCCCTCGGTGCGCGTGTCGCGCGCTGGGTGGTCGAGCACGGGGCGCGTGAGCTGGTGCTGACCGGCCGGCGTGGGCCCCAGGCGCCCGGCGCGGACGAACTGCGCGCGGAACTCGTCCACCTCGGGGCGCGGGTGTCCGTCGTGGCCTGCGACATGGGGGAGCGCGGCGCGGTCGAGCGGCTGCTTGCCGAGCACCCCGTGGACGCGGTGCTGCACTGCGCTGGCGTGCTGGACGACGACGTGATCGCCGACTACTCGCCCGACCGGCTCGCCGCGGTCCTGCGCGCCAAGGCCGAGGCCGCCGACCACCTCGACGAAGTGACCCGCGACAGCGGGCTGTCGGCCTTCGTGACGTTCTCCTCGATCGCCGGTGTCTGGGGCAGCGGCGGGCAGGCCGCGTACGCCGCCGCGAACGCCCATCTCGACGCTCTGGTGGAACGTCGTCGCGCCCGCGGTCTGGCCGGCACCTCCGTGGCCTGGGGCCCGTGGGGTGACACGGGTATGGCCGCCGGCGAGGAGGCCAGGGAGCTGCTGGTCCGTCGGGGGCTGAGGCCGCTGGACCCCGCGGCCGCGCTGACGGCGCTCGAACGCGCCCTGGCCGCCCGGGACACGGCCGTGGTCGTGGCCGACGTGGACTGGGACCGGTTCGTGGCGGCGTTCACCACCGGCCGTCCCAGCCCCCTGCTCGCGGCGCTGAGCGACGCCGCCGCGGCACCGGCCGCGGACGGCTCCGCCACGGAGGCGGGCGGCGCGCTGCGCGACCGCCTCGCGCCGCTCGGCACGCAGGAGCGCGACGCGGCCCTGCTCGACCTGGTGTGCCGTCGTGCCGCCGGGGTCCTCGGCCACGCCGATCCCGGCGCGGTGACCGTCGGACGTGCCTTCCGCGAGATGGGCTTCGACTCGCTCACCGCGGTCGAACTGCGCGACGACCTCACCGCCGAGACCGGCATCACGCTGCCCTCCACGCTCGTGTTCGACCACCCCACCCCGCTCGCCGTCGCCGAGCACCTTCGGGACGCGCTGTTCCAGACGGTGGCGGAGCGGCACGAGGTGGCGGTGCGGGCCACCGACACCGATCCCGTGGTCATCGTCGGCATGGGCTGCCGACTGCCCGGTGGCGTCGACGGGCCCGACGAGCTCTGGGAGCTGCTGGCCGCCGGCGGCGACGCCGTCGGCGGGTTCCCCGAGGACCGCGGCTGGGACCTGACCTCCCTGCTGGAGGCCAGTGACACCCGCTCCGGCGGTTTCCTGTCCCGGGCCGCCGACTTCGACGCCGCGTTCTTCGGCATCAGTCCCCGAGAGGCCCAGGCGCTCGACCCGCAGCAGCGGCTGATGCTGGAGACGTCCTGGGAGGCACTGGAGTTCGCCGGGATCGACCCCACCGCCCTGAAGGGCTCGCGCACCGGAGTCTTCGTCGGAGCCGGCAGCTCCGGCTACGCCACCGGTCTGAGCGAGGTCCCCGAGGGACTCGGCGGACATCTGCTGACCGGCCAGGCGGGCAGCGTCGTCTCCGGCCGTATCTCCTACTCCCTCGGCCTGGAGGGCCCGGCCGTCACCGTCGACACCGCCTGCTCCTCCTCGCTGGTCGCCCTGCACCTGGCCGCGCAGTCGCTGCGCTCCGGGGAGAGTGATCTGGCGCTGGCCGGCGGTGTGACCGTCATGGCCGACCCCGGTGCCTTCGTCGAGTTCAGTCTCCAGGGCGGACTGGCCCCGGACGGCCGGTGCAAGGCGTTCTCCGAGGACGCCGACGGCACCGGCTGGGCCGAGGGCGTCGGCGTGCTGGTCGTGGAGCGGCTGTCCGACGCCCGGCGCAACGGGCACCGCGTGCTGGCCGTCGTGGCGGGCACCGCCGTCAACCAGGACGGCGCGTCCAACGGGCTGACCGCGCCCAACGGGCCCTCGCAGCAGCGGGTCATCCGGCAGGCGCTGGCCTCGGCCGGGCTCGCCCCGGCGGACGTCGACGCCGTCGAGGCGCACGGCACCGGCACCACCCTGGGCGACCCCATCGAGGCGCAGGCGGTGCTGGCGACGTACGGTCAAGACCGTGCCGGGGACCGGCCGCTGTGGCTCGGCTCGGTGAAGTCCAACCTGGGGCACACCCAGGCCGCGGCCGGCGCCGTCGGCGTCATCAAGATGGTCCTCGCCCTGCGCAACGGCATCCTGCCGGCCACCCTGCACGCCGGCCGGCCCTCCTCCCGCGTCGACTGGACGGCCGGACAGGTGCGCCTGCTGGACGAGGCCGTCGCCTGGCCGGCCGGTGAGCGCACCCGCCGTGCCGGTGTCTCCGCGTTCGGCGTCTCCGGCACCAACGCACACGTCATCCTCGCCGAACCGGACACCGCCGAGGACGCGTCGGGCGCGCCCGCCGGTGACGGGACCGACCGCGAGTCGGCCGCCCTGTCGTGGCTGCTGGCCGCGCGCAGCGCACCGGCCCTGCGCGACCAGGCCGCCCGGCTCCTCGCCCACCTCGAACAGCGTCCGGAGCTGGACGTCGCCGACGTCGCGCACGCCCTCGCCCTCACCCGCGCGCCGCTCGAACACCGCGCGGCCGTGACCGGGACCGGCCGTGCCGCGCTGCTGGCCGGACTCGGCGCGCTGGCCGCGGGCGAGACGAGCCCCGCCGTGCTCACCGGGAACACCCTGAGCGGCGGCGGCACCGCGTTCCTGTTCGCCGGACAGGGCACCCAGCGTCCCGGCATGGGCCGCGCCCTGTACGACGCGTTCCCCGCGTACGCCGATGCCTTCGACGCCGTCTGCGGGCACTTCGACGGACTGCTGCCGCGGTCCCTCGCCGAGGTCGTGCACGAGGGCGACGCGGACACCCTGAACCGCACCGAGTACGCCCAGCCCGCCCTGTTCGCCGTCGAGGTGGCCCTCTTCCGGCTCCTGGAGACGTTCGGGGCCCGGCCCACGCACCTCATCGGACACTCCGTGGGCGAGATCGCCGCCGCGCACGTCGCCGGGGTGCTCACCCTGCCCGACGCCTGCCGCCTGGTCGCCGCCCGCGGCAGGCTGATGCAGGAACTGCCCGAAGGCGGCGCGATGATCGCCCTCCAGGCGGCCGAGGACGAGGTGCTGCCGCTGCTCGCCGGACGGGAGGACGTCCTCGGGATCGCGGCCGTCAACGGGCCACGGTCCGTGGTCGTCTCCGGTGACGAGGACGCGGCCCTCGCCGTCGCCGCCCACTTCGCCGAGCTGGGCCGCAAGACCACCCGGCTGCGGGTCAGCCACGCCTTCCACTCGCCGCGCATGGAGCCGATGCTCGACGACTTCCGTGCCGTGGCGGCCTGCGTCGAGTACGCGGAGCCGCGCGTCCCGGTCGTCTCGGACCTCTCCGGCAGGGTCGCCGAGCCCGGCGAACTGACGGACGCCGAGTACTGGGTACGGCACGTACGGCACGCCGTACGGTTCGCCGACGGTGTCGCGGCCCTGGAGGAGCGGGGCGTCGCCCGCCTCGTCGAACTCGGCCCCGACACCACCCTGACCGCCCTGGCGCAGGGCTCCTGGCAGGGCGCCGCGCCGCTCGCCGTGCCCACGCTGCGCGACGAACGCGATGAACGCGACGAGGCCGAGACGCTGCTGGCCGCGGTCGGCGCGCTGCACGCCCACGGCGCCTCCGTCGACCGGCGCGCCCTGCTCGACGCCACCGCGCCCGGCGCCCGCCCGGTGCACCTGCCCACCTACGCCTTCCAGCACCGGCCGTACTGGATCGAGACGGGCACCGCGGCGGGCGACCCGGCCGCCGCCGGACTCGTACCCGCCGACCACCCGCTGCTCGGCGCGGTCGTCCCGTCCGCCGTGGACGACTCCGTACTGCTCACCGGCCGCCTGGGCACCCGCACCGCGAGCTGGCTCGCCGCGCACCGCGTCGGAGGCTCGGCCGTCGTCCCGAGCACCGCCTTCGTCGAACTCGCGCTCGCCGCCGGCACCCACGTCGGCCGTCCGCAGGTCCGTGAACTCGTCCTGGAACGCCCGCTGGCGCTGCCCGAGCACGACGGCGTCGCCCTGCAGATCCGCGTGGAGGCGCCCGACGCCCGCGGGGACCGCGCCTTCGCCGTGCACGCACGGCTCGCCACCGACACCGCCGCCGCATGGACCCGGCACGCCGCCGGCGTCCTCACCGCCGAAACCGAACCGGCACCCGCCCACGACCTCTCGGCCTGGCCGCCGCCCGGCGCCGAGGAACTCGACACCGAGGGTCTGTACACGCGGCTGCGCGAGGCCGGCCTCGACTACGGGCCCGTCTTCCAGGGCCTCATGGCCGCCTGGCGGGACGACACCGCCGTGTACGCCGAGGTCGCCCTGCCCGAGTCCGCCACGGCCGACGCCGGCCGCCACGACCTGCACCCGGCCCTGCTGGACGCCGCCCTGCACCCGCTGGGCCTCGGCGCGTTCGACGGCCTGGGCGACGGGCGCGTGCTGTTCTCCGCGGGCCCGGTCCGGCTGTTCGCCACCGGCGCCACGACCCTGCGCGTCCGCCTGGTGCGCAGCGGCGCCGACACGCTGTCCCTCACCGCCGCCGACGCGGTCGGCGACCCCGTCCTGACCATCGGGTCCCTGCTGCTGCGGCCCGCGCCCGGAGCGGCCACGACCACCACGGACGCGGCCACGACCACCACGGACGCGGCCCGCGCCGCCCGGCACGAGACCGCGCCGGCCGCCGAACCGGTCCGCCGCCGGTCCGCCGCCCGCACCCAGCCTCCCGGCAGTCTCCTGGAACAGCTGGCCGGCCGGCCCGCCGCGGAACGCGAGCGCACGCTCCTCGCCACCGTCCGCGACCGGGTCGCCGCCGTGCTCGGCCACAGCGGCCCCGACGAGGTCGAACCGGCCCGGCCCTTCACCGATCTCGGCCTCACGTCCCTGACCGCGGTCGAACTGCGCAACGGGCTCAGCGCCGCCCTCGGCGTCACCCTTCCCGCCACCCTCGTCTTCGACCACCCGACACCGGCCGCGCTCGCCCGCCACCTCGCCGACGACCTGTTCGGCACCGCCGTCACCGGCGCGCCCACCGCCGTCCGCCGCGCCCTCGACGACGACCCGATCGCGGTCGTCGGCATGGCCTGCCGCTACCCCGGCGGCATCGCGGGGCCCGAGGACCTGTGGGACCTGGTGCGGGCCGGAGCGGACGGCGTCTCGCCGCTGCCCACCGACCGCAACTGGAACCCGGAGCGGCTCTACCACCCCGACCCGGACCACCCCGGCACGGTCTACACCCGCGAGGGCGGCTTCCTGCACGACGCCAGCCACTTCGACCCGGCGTTCTTCGCGATCAGCCCGCGCGAGGCCCTCGCCATGGACCCCCAGCAGCGCCTGCTCCTCGAAGTGTCCTGGGAGGCCCTGGAGCGCGCCGGCGTCGACCCCGCCGCCGCCCGCGGCTCCGCCACCGGTGTGTTCGCCGGCGTCACCTACCAGGACTACGTCACGATCCTCGCGGCCTCCGACGACAACTTCGAGGGCTACGTCGGCACCGGCAACTCGCCCAGCGTGCTCTCCGGCCGTATCTCCTACGCGCTCGGCCTTGAAGGACCGGCCGTCTCCATCGACACCGCCTGCTCGTCCTCCCTCGTCGCCCTGCACCTGGCCGCGCAGTCGCTGCGCCAGGGGGAGTGCGAACTCGCCCTGGCCGGCGGCGTCACGGTGATGTCGACACCCGGCTCGCTCATCGAGTTCAGCCGCCAGCGCGCACTGGCCGAGGACGGCCGCTGCAAGCCCTTCTCGGCGGACGCCGACGGCGCCAGCTGGGCCGAGGGCGTCGGCATGATCGTCCTGGAACGCCTCTCCGACGCACGCCGCAACGGCCACCAGGTCCTCGCCGTCATCCGCGGCTCGGCCCTCAACCAGGACGGCGCCTCCAACGGCCTGACCGCCCCCAACGGGCCCTCGCAGCAGCGCGTCATCCGCCAGGCGCTGGCCGCCGCGGGACTGTCGCCGCAGGACGTGGACGCCGTGGAGGCGCACGGCACCGGCACCACCCTCGGCGACCCCATCGAGGCGCAGGCGCTCATCGCCGCCTACGGACAGGACCGTGACGAGGAACGGCCGCTGTGGCTCGGCTCGTTGAAGTCCAACATCGGGCACAGCCAGGCCGCCGCGGGCGTCGGCGGCATCATCAAGATGGTGATGGCGCTGCGCGAAGGACTGCTGCCCCGCACCCTGTACGCCGAGAACCCGACCCCGCACGTCGACTGGAGCGCCGGACAGGTCCGGCTGCTGAGCGAGGAGCAGCCCTGGCCGGACACCGGCCGCGCCCGCCGCGCCGGTGTGTCCTCCTTCGGCATGAGCGGCACCAACGCCCACGTCATCGTCGAACAGGCCCCCGACGCACCGGTCGCCCCCGCCACGCCGCCGACCGAACTGCCCGCCGTTCCCGTGCTGTTGTCCGCCCGCACGCCCGCCGCGCTGCGTGCCCAGGCCGTCCGGCTCCGCGCCCACCTGCGCGCCCGGCCCGGCACGGCGCTCGCCGACCTCGGCTACACCCTCGCCGTCGGACGGGCCGCCTTCGCCCACCGCGCCGCCGTCCTCGCCGACGACGCGGACCGGCTCGACGAGACGCTCACCGTGCTCGCCGCCGACGGACCGCTCACCGCACCCGCACTGGTCGCCGCCGCCGTCGCCGCAGGTGCCGAACCCGTCCTGGTCTTCCCGGGGCAGGGCGCCCAGTGGGCCGGAATGGCCCGCGAACTCCTCGACGAGTCACCGGTGTTCGCCGACTGGATCGACCGCTGCGAGCAGGCACTCGCCCCGCACGTCGACTGGTCGCTGACGGCGGTGCTGCGCGACGGCGAGAACGCCGCCGACCTCGGCCGCGTCGACGTCGTCCAGCCGGCCCTGTGGGCCGTCATGGTGGCCACCGCCGCCCTGTGGCGGGCCCACGGCGTCCGGCCGGCCGCCGTCGTCGGCCACTCCCAGGGCGAGATCGCGGCCGCCTGCGTCGCCGGAGCCCTCAGCCTGGAGGACGGCGCCCGCGTCGTCGCCCTGCGCAGCCGGGCCATCACCCGCATCGCCGGAACCGGCGGCATGATGTCCGTGCCGCTGTCCGCCGACGACACCCGCGCCCGCATGGCACCGTGGGCGGACCGGCTCGCCGTCGCGGCCGTCAACGGCCCCGCGTCCGTCGTCGTCTCCGGCGAGGCCGGGGCACTGGACGAACTGCACACCGCCCTCACCGGCGACGGCATCCGGGCCCGCAAGGTCAACGTCGACTACGGCTCGCACTCCGCACAGGTCGAGGCGATCCGCGACACCGTCCTCGCCGCCCTGGACGGCATCACCCCGCGCGAGGCGGACATCCCCTTCCGCTCCTCCCTCACCGGCGACTGGCTCGACACCACCGAACTCGGCGCCGACTACTGGTACACCAACCTGCGCGAGACCGTCCGCTTCGAGGACGCCGTACGCGGCCTGATCGCCGCCGGACACCGCACCTTCATCGAGGTCGGACCGCACCCCGTGCTCGCCGTCGGACTGCGCGACACCCTCGACGCGGCAGGCGTGGACGGAGCCGTCCTCGGCTCCCTGCGCCGCGACCACGGCGACCTCAGGCAGTTCCTCGGCGCGCTCGCCGAGGCCCATGTGCACGGCGTCGACATCGACTTCGAGACCGTCTTCGACGGCACCGGCGCCACCCGCACCGACCTGCCCACCTACCCGTTCGAGCACCAGCGCTACTGGCCGAGCATGCGCGAGGCGGCCGCCGCCGGCCTCGCCGCCGACGGCGGGCTCACGGCCGACTCCGTCGAGGCCCGCTTCTGGCAGACCGTCGAGCAGGAGGACCTGGAGAGCCTGGCCGACGCCCTCGACCTGCCCGCCGACGCCCCGCTCAGCAGCGTGCTGCCCGCGCTGGCCGGCTGGCGCAACGCCCGCCGCGAGCAGGCCACCACCGACGCGTGGCGCTACGGCGTCGCCTTCACCCCGCTCAACCCCGGCCCGGCCACCCTCACCGGAACCTGGCTGCTGCTCGCCCCCGCCGACGCGGCCGGACACACCGCCCTCGCCGACGCGGTCGCCGACGCGCTCACCGCGGGCGGCGCCCGCACGGTCCGCCGGATCACCCTGCCCGACGACGCCGCCGACCGGGCCGCACTCGCCGGTCTCCTCACCGCTGACGGGGACGCGGGACGCGTCGACGGCGTGCTCTCCCTGCTCGCACTCGACACCCGCGACCACCCCGCCCACCCGGCCGTCCCGGTCGGACTCGCCGCGACGCTCGCCCTCGTACAGGCGCTCGGCGACCAGGACATCGAGGCACCCCTGTGGTGCGCGACGCGCGGCGCCGTCGCCGTCGGCGGGGCCGACCCCGCGCCGGACGCCGCCCAGGCCCTCGTCTGGGGCCTCGGCCGGGTCGCCGCCATGGAGCACGCCGAGCGCTGGGGCGGCCTGATCGACCTGCCCGCCGACCTCGACGCCCGCTCCGCCACCCGCCTGGCCGCCGTCCTCGCCGCCCCCGGCCAGGAGGACCAGATCGCGCTGCGCGCCACGGGCGCCCACGGCCGCAGGCTGGTCCACGCCCCGGGCGCGGACACCCCAGCCGAGAGCTGGCAGCCCCGCGGCACCGTCCTGGTCACCGGCGGCACGGGCGCCCTCGGCGGGCACGTCGCCCGCTGGCTCGCCGACCGCGGAGCCACCCGCCTGGTGCTGGCCGGCCGCCGCGGCGCCGACGCGCCCGGCGCCACCGACCTGCGCGACGAACTCACCGCCCGCGGAGTCGACGTCACGCTCGCCGCCTGCGACGTGTCCGACCGCCCCGCGCTCGCCGCGCTGCTCGCCCAGATCCCCGCGGACCAGCCCCTGGACGCCGTGTTCCACGCGGCCGGCGCCCTCGACGACGGCGTGATCGACTCGCTCGACGCCGACCGCATGGACCCCGTCCTGCGCGGCAAGGCCACCGCCGCCCGAGCCCTGCACGACCTCACCCGCGACCTCGACCTGTCCGCCTTCGTCCTGTTCTCCTCCACCGCGGGCGTCCTCGGCGGCGCCGGACTCGGCAACTACGCCCCCGGCAACGCCTATCTCGACGCCCTCGCCGCCGAGCGGCGCGCGGCCGGGCTCCCCGCCACCGCGATCTCCTGGGGCCTGTGGGCCGACGGCGGCATGGTGGGCGACGCGGCGGGCGACCGCATGCGCCGCTACGGCGTCCACCCCATGGACACCGCCGCCGCCTGCGCCGCCCTCGGCCGCGCCCTCGACCTCGGCGACACCCACGTCGTCGTCACCGATCTGCGCTGGGACACCTACGCACTGTCCTTCACGGCCCCCCGCCCCAGCCACCTCCTGGACGAACTGCCCGCCGCTCGCCGTGCGTTGGACACTGTCCGGCAGGACGCGACGACGGCGACCGCCGACACGTCCTCGCTCCACACCCACCTGGCCGCGCTGCCCGACTACGAACGGGCCGACGCCGTCCTGGAGATCGTGCGCGGACACGTCGCGAGCGTCCTCGGACACCCCTCGGGCGACGCCGTCGAACCGGAACGGCCCTTCACCGACCTGGGCATCGACTCGCTCAGCGCCGTCGAACTGCGCAACGGCATGAACCGCGTCACCGGCCTGCGCCTGCCCAGTACCCTCGTCTTCGACCACCCCAACTGCCGGGCCCTCGCCGACTTCCTGCTCGCCCAGGTCGCCGACGACACGGAGTCCGCCGCGTCCGCCGCGCACGCCGCGCCGGGCGAGGCACCGCGCCGCGCCGCCGCCGACGACCCGATCGCCGTGGTCGCCATGGGCTGCCGGTTCCCCGGCGACATCAACACCCCCGAACAACTGTGGCGGATGCTCCTGGACGGCGAGGAGGGCCTCGTGCCCTTCCCCGAGGACCGCGGCTGGGACCTCGACGCCCTCCACCACGGCGAGCCCGGGAAGACCGGCACCGTCTCCACCCGGACCGGCGGATTCCTCAGCGACGCGGGCGGGTTCGACCCGGCGTTCTTCAACATCTCGCCCCGCGAGGCCGTCGCGATGGACCCGCAGCAGCGGCTCCTGCTGGAGATGGCCTGGGAGACGTTCGAGCGGGCGGGCATCGATCCGCGGTCGCTGCGCGGCAGCCGGACCGGTGTGTTCGCCGGCACCAACGGCCAGGACTACACCGGCATGCTCGCCGCCTCCGGCGAGGACTTCGAGGGCTACATGCTGACCGGCAACGCCGCCAGCGTCGTCTCCGGCCGCCTGTCCTACACCTTCGGCCTGGAGGGCCCGGCGGTCACCGTCGACACCGCCTGCTCCGCCTCCCTCGTCGCCCTGCACCTCGCCGTGCAGTCCCTGCGCAACGGCGAATGCGACATGGCCCTCACCGGCGGCGTCACCGTCATGGCCTCACCCGGTCTGTTCGTGGATTTCAGTCGTCAGCAGGGGTTGGCGGCGGATGGGCGGTGCAAGGCGTTCGCGGATGCGGCGGATGGTACGGGGTTCTC
>NZ_JBVHMR010000098.1:0-11991 GCF_055558375.1 Streptomyces sp. NPDC025793
GTGTCCGGTGACGCGGATGCGCTGGACGAACTCGTGGCCTTTGCCGAGGAGTCGGGTGTTCGGGTGCGGCGGATCGATGTGGATTACGCGTCGCACTCAGCCCATGTGGAGGCGATCGAGGGGGAGTTGGCGGAGGTGTTGGCGCCGGTGGTGGCGTCGGTGCCGAGGGTGCCGTTCTTTTCGACGGTGACGGGGGAGTGGGTCGAGTCGGCGCAGACGGATGCGGGGTACTGGTACCGCAATCTGCGTCAGACGGTTCGGCTGGAGCCGGCGGTACGGCGTCTGGTGGATGCGGGGCACGGTGCGTTCCTGGAGATGAGTCCGCATCCGGTGCTGTCGGTGCCGGTCGCCGAGACGGTCGAGGCGGCCGGTTCGGATGCCGTGGTCGTCGGGTCCTTGCGTCGTGGTGAGGGGGGTCTGGAGCGGTTCTACCTCTCTCTGGGTGAGGCGTGGACGCGTGGTGTCGCCGTGGACTGGGCGCCGGTGTTCGAGGGGCTGTCCCCGCGCCGGGTGGAGCTGCCGACGTACGCCTTCCAGCGCAGCCGCTACTGGCTGGAGCCGGTCACCCGGCAGGCCGCTGTCGATGGCGGGCTGCCCGGTGGCGTGGGCCCCCTGGAGGACGGGTTCTGGGCCAGCGTCGAGAGCCAGGACCTCGATTCGCTGGCCGAGAGCCTCGGTCTGGCGGACGTGCGTTCACTCGCCGAGGTGGTGCCCGCGCTGTCGTCGTGGCGGCGCGACCGGCTCAACCACTCGACGCTCGACGGCTGGCGCTACCGGGTCGCCTGGCGGCCACTCAACGAACAGCCCGCCCAGGCCCACGAACTCGCGGGCACCTGGCTGCTCGTCGCGCCGGCCGGACACGAGGACGACCCCCTGGTCCAGGAGGTGTTCGCCGCGATCGGAGAGCGGTCCGCCGAGGCCCGCCTCCTCGTCGTCGGCGAACCCGCCGCCGAACGCGACCACATGGCCGAACTGCTCCGCGACCGGATCGGCGGCGCCGAGATCGGTGGCGTGCTGTCGCTGCTCGCGCTGGACGAGTCCCCCTGGTCGGACGAGGGCGTGCTGCCCACCGGCCTGGTCCTGACCACGGCCCTGCTCCAGGCACTCGGAGACCTCCGCCTCGACGGCCCGGTGTGGTGCGCCACGCGCGGCGCGGTCTCCGTGCACCGCAGCGACCGCCTGAACAGCCCGCTCCAGGCGATGACATGGGGCCTCGGCCGTATCGCGGCCCTGGAGTACCCGCAGCGCTGGGGCGGACTCGTCGACCTGCCCGGCAGGCTCGACGACCGTGCCGCGCGCCGCCTGACCGGCGCGCTGTCCGGGACGCTCGAAGAGGACCACCTGGCGGTGCGTGCCTCCGGACTCTTCGCGCGCCGCCTGGTGCGCGCCGGCGACGGGCCGCGGCCCGACGGCAGTTGGCAGCCGTCCGGCACCGTCCTGGTGACCGGTGGCACGGGCGGGCTCGCCCGGCATGTCTCCCGCTGGCTCGCCCGCAGCGGCGCCGAGCACCTGGTGCTCGCCTCCCGGCGCGGCCCCGACGCACCGGGAGCCGACGAACTGGCCGCCGAACTCGCCGAGTTGGGCGCGTCCGCGACCGTCGTCGCCTGCGACGTCGCCGACGCCGACGCGGTGCGGCGGCTCGTCGACGACCTGCCCGGCGGGGGCACCCTCACCGCGGTGGTGCACACGGCCGGCATCATCGACGACGGGCTGATCGACGCGCTCACCCCGCAGCGTGCCCACGGCGTCGTGCGCCCCAAGGCCGACGCCGCACTCGCCCTCGACGCGGCCACCCGGCACCTCGACCTCGACGCGTTCGTCCTGTTCTCGTCCATGGCCGGTACCCTCGGCGGTCCCGGGCAGGGCAGTTACGCCGCGGCCAACGCCTTCCTGGACGCCCTGGCAGCCCGTCGCAGGGCGCAGGGGCTGCCCGCCACCTCCATCGGCTGGGGCACCTGGGCGGGCGGCGGCATGGTCGGGGAGGAGGTCGCCGAGCGGCTGCGCCGGGACGGCGTACCCCCGATGGATCCCGAACTGGCCGTCGCCTCGCTGCACAAGGCGCTCGAACAGGACGAGGAGTTCCTGATCGTCGCCGATGTCGACTGGAAGCTGATCACCGCGCGCGCCTTCGCCGCGCTGCGCGAGTTCCCGGAGGCCCGAGCGGCCCTGGCCACGGAGCAGGCGCAGAAGAAGCCCGAGTCCGCCGACGGGCCGCCGCTCGTCGAGCGACTGGCGGGTCTGGCCCCGGCGGAGCGCCGCGCCGCGCTGGTCGCCGAGGTCCGTGCGCAGGCCTCGACCGTGCTCGGCCACGCGGATCCGGACGCCGTACCCGACGGGCGTGCCTTCCGGGACGTCGGATTCGACTCGCTGACCGCCGTCGAACTGCGCAACCGGTTCGCGGAGGCCACCGGGCTGCGCCTGCCGGTCACCCTCGCCTTCGACCACCCCTCCGCCAGCGCCCTCGCCGCCTACCTGGACGGGGAGCTGTTCGGGACGGACGCCACCGCCGAACCGGCGCTCGAACTGCCCACGGCGGCCGTCGACGACGACCCGATCGTCATCGTCGGCATGAGCTGCCGCTTCCCCGGCGGCGTCACCTCGCCGGAGGAGCTGTGGCGGCTCGTCGCCGACGGCACCGACGCCATCACGCCGTTCCCGGCCGACCGCGGCTGGGACGTCGAGAACCTCTACGACCCCGACCCCGACCGCATCGGTCACTCGTACGCCCGGCACGGCGGCTTCCTGCACGACGCCGACCGGTTCGACCCCGCGTTCTTCGGGATCGCGCCCCGCGAGGCCGTGGCCATCGACCCGCAGCACCGGCTGCTGCTGGAGACGTCCTGGGAGGCGTTCGAACGCGCCGGGATCGATCCGGACCGGATCCGCGGCGCCCGCGCCGGCGTGTTCGTCGGATCCAACTACAACGACTACGGCAGCAGGGCCCGTACGGCGCCCGAGGAACTGGAGGGCTACCTCGCCACCGGCAGCGCCAGCAGCGTCGCCTCGGGACGCATCGCCTACACCTTCGGCCTGGAGGGACCGGCCGTCACGGTCGACACCGCCTGCTCCTCCTCCCTGGTCGCCCTGCACCTCGCGGTCCAGGCCCTGCGGTCCGGGGAGTGCGAACTCGCCCTGGCCGGCGGTGTCACCGTGATCTCCACCCCGGACACCTTCGTCGAGTTCAGCAGGCAGCGGGCCCTGTCGCCGGACGGCCGCTGCAAGCCGTTCGCCGCCGAGGCCGACGGCGCGGGCTGGGCCGAAGGCGTCGGCCTGCTCCTGCTGGAGCGGCTGTCCGACGCGCGCCGCCACGGCCACCCGGTGCTCGCCACCGTCGCGGGCACCGCCGTCAACCAGGACGGTGCCTCCAACGGGCTCACCGCGCCCAGCGGACCCGCCCAGCAGCGCGTGATCCGCCAGGCGCTGGCCTCCGCCGGGCTCGCCCCGGCGGACGTCGACGCGGTGGAGGCGCACGGCACCGGCACCACGCTCGGCGACCCCATCGAGGCGCAGGCACTGCTGGCCGTCTACGGCCAGGACCGGCCCGCCGAACGACCGCTGTGGCTCGGGGCCCTGAAGTCCAACATCGGCCACACGCAGGCCGCTTCCGGTGTCGCCGGCATCATCAAGATGGTGATGGCGATGCGTCACGACGTGCTGCCGCGCACCCTGCACGCCGACCACCCGTCCCCGCACATCGACTGGTCGTCCGGCGCCGTGCGCCTGCTGCACGAAGAGCGCGACTGGGCACCCGGTGACACACCGCGGCGCGCGGGCGTCTCGTCCTTCGGCGTCTCCGGAACCAACGCGCACGTGATCCTCCAGGAGCCGGACCGCCCCGCCCCGGCGGAGCCCCGGCCGGCCGACGACACCGTTCGCACCCTGCCGTGGTTGCTGTCGGCCCGTGGCGACGGCGCACTGCGCGCCCAGGCCCGGCGGCTGCTCGACGCCATCGCCGCCCGCCCGGACACCGCCCCGGCCGACCTGGCGTTCTCCCTGGCCACCACCCGCGCCCGGCACTTCGACCGCGCGGCTGTCGTCACCGACGACACCGCCTCCCTCATCGGCGCGCTCACCGCCCTCGCCGAGGGCCGCGAGCACCCGCTGCTGACCACCGGCCGGGCCCGCGGCGGCAAGGTGGCCTTCCTGTTCTCCGGCCAGGGCAGCCAGCAGGCCGCCGTCGGCCGGGCCCTGTACGAGCGGTACGACGCCTACGCCGACGCGCTCGACGAGGCCTGCGCCCACCTCGACGCCCACCTCGAACTGCCCCTGCGCGACGTGCTGTTCGCCGAGCAGGGCAGCAGCGAGGCCGCCTGCCTGGACCGCACGGCCTACACCCAGGCCGGACTCTTCGCCGGCCAGGTCGCCCTGTACCGGCTGCTGGAGAGCCTGGGCGTACGGCCCGACGCACTGCTCGGCCACTCCGTCGGCGAGATCGCCGCGGCCCATGTCGCGGGGGTCCTCACGCTGGAGGACGCCTGCCGGCTCGTGGCCGTGCGCGGCGGGCTCATGGGGGACCTGCCCACGGGCGGCGTCATGATCTCCGTCCAGGCCGGCGCGGACGACGTGGTGCCGCTGCTCGCCGCCCACGAGGGCCGGGTGGCCGTCGCGGCCTTCAACGGCCCGCTCGCCACGGTCCTGTCCGGCGACGAGGACGCCGTCACCGCGGTCGCGGCCGAACTGGCCGGACAGGGCCGCAAGACACACCGTCTCAACGTCAGCCACGCCTTCCACTCGCACCACATGGACGGCATGCTCGACACGTTCGCCGCGCGCACCGCGGACCTCGGCCACGCCGCCCCGGCGCTACCGCTGGTGTCCACGGTCACCGGGCGCCCCGTCAGTACCGACGAGCCCCTCGACGGCGCCTACTGGGTACGCCAGGTCCGCGAGCCCGTCCGCTTCCGCGACGGCATCCGCACCCTGGAGGAACAAGGCGTCACCACCTACGTCGAGATCGGCCCGGGCGGCGTCCTCACCGCACTCGCCGGTGACTGCGTCGACGGCGACGCCACCCTCGTACCGACCCTGCGGCGCGACACGGCGGAAGAGGCGTCCCTGACCTCCGCCCTCGCCCGGCTGCACACGCACGGCCACCAGGTGGACTGGGCCACCTGGTTCGCCCCCACCGGCGCCCGCCGCACCGACCTGCCCACCTACCCCTTCCAGCGGCGCAGCTACTGGCTGGAGACGACCGGTTCCGCCGCCGACCGCACGGACCTGGACGCCGTACACCACCAGCTGCTCACCGCGGCCGTCCCGCTCGCCGACAGCGCCGGAGTCGTCCTCACGGGCACCGTCCGCGTGCAGGACCGGCCCTGGCTCGCCGACCACGCACTCGACGGACGGATCCTCTTCCCCGGCACCGCGTTCCTCGACCTCGCCATGGAGGCCTGCGCCCACGTCGGAGCCGCCCGGATCGGCGACCTGACGCTGCAGGCGCCGCTCGTGCTGCCCGAGCACGGCGGCGTACAGCTCCAGGTCACCGTCGCCGCACCCGACGGCAACGGCGACCGCGCCCTCGCGGTGCACTCCCGGCCCGCCACCGGCGGCGCCTGGACCCGACACGCCGACGGCACCCTCGGCGACGCACCGGCGGCCGCCGCTCCGGCGCCCTTCCCGGGCGCCTGGCCGCCGCCGGCCGCCACCGAGGTCGACGTGAGCGGCCTGTACGAGAGCATCGCCGCCGCCGGCTTCGCCTACGGTTCGGCCTTCCGCGGACTGCGCGCGGCCTGGCGCGACGGCGACACCGTGTACGCGGAGATCGCCCCCGAGGACGGCGAACACCTTCAGGGCACCGACCGGTTCCGGGTGCACCCGGCCCTTCTGGACGCCGCCCTGCACACCGTGGCACTCGCCGCCGCCGAAGGCACCGGCAACCTCCTGCCGTTCACCTTCTCCGACGTCACACCGCACGCCGCCGGTGCCACCGCGCTGCGCGCACGCCTGACCCCGGTCGGCGAGCACACCTACCGGGTGAGCCTGCTCGACGGCACGGGACGTCCCGTCGCCGACATCGACGCGCTCGCCCTGCGGCCCGTGGACACCAGCGCACTTCCGGCCGCACCGGGACGCGGCGCGCTGCACCGGATCCGCTGGACGCCCCTCGCCCTCGGCACGCCGCCCGCCGGCACACCGCATCTCGTCGGCGGCGCGCTCCCGCCCGCCGTGCCCGCGCTCGGCACCCCCGAGCACCACGCGGATCCCGCCGCGCTGTACGCGGCCACGGCCGGCACCGCCGTCCCGGCGACGGTCCTGGCCGCCGTGCCCGACACCGACGCGGACGGCGACCTCACCGCGGCCACACGGCACGCCACCCACCACACGCTGCGCCTCCTCACCGACTGGCTGGCCGTGTCCGGCCTGGCCGGCTCCCGGCTGGTGGTGCTGACCCGGCACGCCGTCACCACCGGGCCCGAGGACGCGCCCCGCACCGATCCGGCGCAGGCCGCGGTCTGGGGTCTGGTCCGCGCGGCGCGCGCCGAGAACCCGGGCCGCTTCGCCCTGGTCGACCACGACGGCAGCGCGGCCTCCCTGGCACAGCTGCCGGCCGCGCTGGCGTCGGCGCAGAGCGAGATCGCCCTGCGCGGGGGCAGCGCGCTCACCCCCCGGCTCACCCGGGCGGCCACGCCCGCCGGCCCGACGGACGGCATTCCCGCGAACGGCACCGTGCTCGTCACCGGCGCCGGCGGCGTCCTCGGCAGGGAGATCGCCCGACACCTCGTCACCGCCCACGGCGCGCGCTCCCTGGTGCTGGCCGGACGGCGCGGCGCGGCAGCCGAGGGCATGGCCGAACTCTGCGCGGAGCTCAGCGGCCACGGAGCCCACATCACCGTCGCGGCCTGCGACGTCAGCGACCGCGACGCCCTCAGTGCCCTGCTCGCCGACGTCCCCGCCGACCGCCCGCTGTCCGCGGTCGTCCACACCGCGGGCGTCCTCGACGACGGCATCGTGCAGTCACTCACCCCCGAGCGCGTCGACACGGTGCTGCGCGCCAAGGCCGACGCCACCGTCCTGCTGGAGGAGCTCACCCGCGACACCGACGCCGCGCTCGTGCTGTTCTCCTCGATCGCCGGCACCCTCGGCGGCGTCGGCCAGGCCAACTACTCGGCCGCCAACGCCTTCCTCGACGCCTTCGCCGCCCGCCGCGCCGCCGGCGGACGCCGCGTCCAGTCCCTCGCCTGGGGCCTGTGGGCCGAACGCAGCGGCATGACCGGCAAGCTCGACGAGGCCGACCGGCGCCGCATCGCCCGCAGTGGCCTGAGGCCCATGGCCACCGACGACGCGCTCGCCCTGCTCGACGCGGCGCTGCGCTCCCCGGAGCCGTTCCACGCGCCCGCCGATCTCGACCCGGCGGCACTGCGCGCCTCCGACGGATCGGTGCCCGACCTGGTCAGCGACCTCGTCCCGGCCCGCACCCGGCGCCCCGCGACCGCCACGGCCACCGCGCCCTCGGCGCCCGCCGAGGGCGAGCTGCGCGCCCGCCTCGCCGGACTCGCCCCCGACGCCCGCCGTGCCGCCGCCCTGGACGCCGTACTCACCGAGGCGGCCCTGGTCATCGGGCACGACAGCCCCGATTCCCTCGACCCCGAAGGAGGGTTCCTGGACAGCGGATTCAACTCGCTGACCGCCGTCGAACTGCGCAACCGCATCGGTGCCCTCGCCGGGGTGCGACTGCCCGCGACGCTCATGTTCGACTACCCCACACCGCAGCGGCTCGCCGCGCATCTCCTGACGCGCATCGCCCCCGAGGCACAGCCGCCCACCTCCCCGGTCCTCGATCAACTCGACGCCCTGGAAGCCCAGTTCACCGCAACCGGACTGGACAGCGCCGTCCAGGACCGGCTGCGCAGCCGGCTCAGCGGTCTGCTGGCCCGGCTGGACGCCGCGGACACGACGGCCGACACCGCCCTCGCGCCCACACCGCCGGCACCGGGAGCGGCCGCCGACGAGGTCTCCGACGACGAACTGCGCGCCTTCCTGGCGGGCGACCTCGACGAGGCCTGAACGACAGGCCCGCTCCGGGCCCGGACCCACCGTCCGGGCCCGGACGGCCGCCCCTCCCACCCACCACCCCCACCCGTCACCTGGATGGAACAGTGAAGGCTCTCGTGCTCGCGGGGGGATCAGGTACGCGACTGCGACCGATCACCCACACGTCTAGCAAGCAACTGGTCCCGGTCGCCAACAAACCGATCCTCTTCTACGGCCTCGAATCCATCGCCGCCGCGGGCATCACCGACGTCGGCGTCATCGTCGGCAGCACCGCCCCGGAGATAGAGGCCGCCGTCGGCGACGGCTCCGACTTCGGGTTGAACGTCACCTACATCCCGCAGAGCGAACCCCTGGGACTCGCCCACGCCGTGCTCATCGCCCAGCCCTTCCTGGGCGACGACGACTTCGTCATGTACCTCGGCGACAACTTCGTGCTCGACGGCATCACCGACGTCGTCGAGGAGTTCCGCAAGGACCCGCGCGACGCCCAGGTGCTGCTCACCCGGGTGGACAACCCCACGGCCTTCGGCGTGGCGGTCACCGACGACAAGGGCAACATCCTCGAACTGGAGGAGAAGCCCCGCACGCCGCGCAGCGACCTGGCCATCGCCGGCGTGTACCTCTTCACGACGGCCGTCCACGAAGCGGTGCGGGCCATCCGGCCCTCCGCCCGCGGCGAGCTGGAGATCACCGACGCCCTGCAGTGGATGATCGACCAGGGCATGGCGATCCGCTCCACCGTCATCACCGGCTACTGGAAGGACACCGGCAACGTCACCGACATGCTGGAGGTCAACCGCATCCTCCTCGAACGCCTCCAGCCCCGCGTCGACGGCTATGTCGACGACGAGAGCGAGATCATCGGACGCGTCCGCATCGAGCCGGGCGCCGAGGTCCGCCGCTCCCGCATCGTCGGCCCCGTGATCATCGGCGCCGGCAGTGTCGTCAGCGACTCGTACGTCGGCCCGTCCACGTCGGTCGCCGAGAACTGCCGCATCACCCACAGCGAGATCGAGTACTCGATCGTGCTGCGCGAGTCGTCCTTCGACCACATCCGGCGCGTGGCCGCCTCCCTCGTCGGCCGCAACGTCAAAGTCACCCTCGCCCCCGGACTGCCGGCCACCCACCGCCTCGTCATAGGCGACCACGGGCACGTCCAGCTGTCCTCATGAACCCCATGAACCTGGTGAACCCCGTCCGCCTCCTCGTGGTCACCGCGGTCGAGGCCGAGCGCGACGCCGTCGCACGGGGCCTCGGCCCCACCGCGGCGGTCGGCTGCGGCGACCTGCCGGGCCGCGAGATGCTCCGCATCGGCTGCGCCACCGACACCTCCGCCGCGCCTGCCCCGCGCGCCACATCGGTCCCGCGCACCGCGGCGGGCCCGTGCACCGCCCCTCGCCAACCGCTCAGCACCGATCTGGTGGCCGGGGGAGTGGGCCCCGCCGCCGCGGCCGCCGCGACCGACGCGGCACTCACCGTGGCGACCGTCCACGGAAACCCGTACCACCTGGTCATCGCCGCGGGCATCGCCGGAGGCTTCGCGCCCATCGCCGACGTCGGATCCGTCGTCGTCGCCGACCGCGTCATCGCCGCCGACCTCGGCTGCCAGACCCCCGACGGCTTCCTCTCCGTGGACAGCCTGGGCTTCGGAGCCTCCGAGCACGCCTGCGCACCCCACCTCTCGGCCGCCGTCGCCCGGGTCCTCGGCGCCGTCCACGCCCCCGTCCTGACCGTCTCCACCGTCACCGGCACGGCGGAACGCGCCCAGGACCTGCGGCAACGCCACGCAGCCGCCGCCGAGGCGATGGAGGGCTTCGGCGTCGCCGAGGCCGCCGCCGTCCATGGCGTCCCGCTGCTGGAACTGCGCACCATCTCCAACACCGTCGGCCCCCGCGACCGCGCCGCCTGGCGCATCCCCGACGCCCTCGCCGCACTCCGGGACGCCTTCGGCGTCCTGCACAACGTGCTCGCCAGGGGCGCCCCACCGCCGTACACCTGAGCGAACCGGGCCCCGAACACCGCGCCTGCGGACGGCCGTTCGGGGCCCGGCACACCCGCGCCGGTCCACCCACCCCGGTCCCCGGCCGCGGCTCCGGCCTGCGTGAATCGCGGGCCGTTCATGATTTCCAAGGGTTTCCCCAGACAACCCGGCTCGGGGCCGAGAAAGGCTCCCGAGCCGGGTCATGCTGTCCCCACCGCACGAGGAACACACCCAGCGGCCGGACAGCCGCAGGGCCCCTCCACCGTGCGCGAAGGCACGTTCCATCACCGAACCGAACCGAACAGCATGGGGGCAGTCCATGACGAATGAAGCCCAGCTTCGGGACTACCTCAAGCGGGTCACCGTCGATCTCCACAACACCCGCCGCCAACTGCGGCAGTTGGAGGCCCGCGAACAGGAGCCCGTCGCCATCGTCGGCATGAGCTGCCGCCTGCCCGGCGGTGTCCGCACACCCGACGACTTCTGGGAGCTGCTCGTCTCCGGGACCGACGCGGTGACGGACTGGCCCACCGACCGCGGCTGGCCCACGGCCGCCGGGACCGACGGCGCCGACGGCCGCCGCCGCGGCGGCTTCGTGCACGACGCGGACCGGTTCGACCCCGCCTTCTTCGGCATCTCCCCGCGCGAAGCCCTCGCCATGGACCCGCAGCAGCGCCTGCTGCTCGAAGTGGTCTGGGAAGCCTTCGAGCGCGCCGGCATCGACCCCGCCGGACTGCGGGGCAGCCGCTCCGGAGTGTTCGTCGGATGCAGCGACCAGGGCTACACCTCCGGGCTGCGCGAGGTCCCCGACGACGTCCGGGGCCATCTGCTCACCGGCAACTCCATGTCGGTCCTCTCCGGCCGGGTCGCCTACACCCTGGGCCTGGAGGGCCCCGCCGTCACGGTCGACACCGCCTGTTCCTCCTCCCTCGTCGCCCTGCACCTGGCCGCCCAGTCGCTGCGCTCCGGCGAGTGCTCACTCGCCGTCGTCGGCGGCGTCACCGTCATGTCCGGTCCCGGCGCCTTCATCGAGTTCGACCAGCAGGGCGGCCTGGCCGGCGACGGCCGCTGCAAGGCCTTCTCCGACGACGCCGACGGCACCGGCTGGGCCGAGGGCGCCGGAACCATCGTCGTCGAACGGCTCTCCGACGCCCGCCGCAACGGCCACCAGGTCCTCGCGGTGCTGCGCGGCAGCGCGGTCAACCAGGACGGCGCCTCCAACGGCCTCACCGCCCCCAACGGCCTCGCCCAGCAGCGCGTCATCCTCGCCGCCCTCGCCAACGCCGGCCTGCCCGCCGCCGAGATCGACGCCGTCGAGGCCCACGGCACCGGCACCTCGCTCGGCGACCCCATCGAGGCCCAGGCGCTCCTCGCGACCTACGGCCAGGGCCGCCCCGCCGACCGCCCGCTGTGGCTCGGCTCGGCGAAGTCCAACATCGGTCACACCCAGGCCGCCGCGGGCGTCGTCGGCGTCATCAAGTCCGTACTCGCCCTGCGCCACGGCGTCCTGCCGCCCACCCTGCACGCCGAACGCCCCTCGCGACACGTCGACTGGAGCGCCGGCCACGTCCGACTGCTCAGCGAGCCCGTCGACTGGCCCCACGTCGACCACCCGCACCGCGTCGGCGTCTCGGCCTTCGGCGTCTCCGGCACCAACGCCCACGTCGTCATCGAGCAGGCCCCCGAGCCCACCGCGGACGAGGCCCCCGCGCAGTCGGCCCCCCGCACCGCCCTGCCGGTCCTGCCCTGGCTGCTGTCCGCCCGCGACGAGGCCACCCTGCGCGCCCAGGCCGGCCGCCTGGCCGCCCACCTGACCGCACGGCCGGACACGGACCCCTACGACCTGGCCGCCTCCCTGGCCATCACCCGCACCGCCTTCGAGACCCGAGCCGTCATCCAGGGCCGCGACCACGCCGAACTCCTCGCCGCCCTGGCCGCGTTGGCGGCGGGTGAGCCCAACCCCCGTGCCGTCACCGGAACCGTGGGAGAAGGGCGTACCGCGTTCCTGTTCTCGGGTC
>NZ_JBVHMR010000099.1:0-11711 GCF_055558375.1 Streptomyces sp. NPDC025793
AACAACAACCGCTGCTGCGGATCCATCGCCAACGCCTCACGCGGCGACACCCCGAAGAACTCCGCATCAAAACCACCCACACCCGACAGGAAGCCGCCCTGTCGGGTGTACGTCGATGTGCCGGTGCCGTGCAGGTCGTCGAAGGGGGTGAGGTTGTCCCAGCCACGGTCGGTGGGGAAGGCGCCGATGGCGTCCTCGCCCTGCACGAGGAGTTCCCAGAACTGTTCGGGGGTCTCGACGCCGCCCGGGAAGCGGCAGCCCATGCCGATGATCGCGATGGGATCGTCGGCGAGCGCGGCGGGATCGGAGAGGCCGACGGCGGTGACGTCCGTGTGGGTGAACGGGCCTGTGGTCGGCGTGAGTTCGGTCAGGAGGAGTTCGGTGACCGCTTCGAGCGTGGGGTGGTCGAAGACCAGGGTCGCGGGCAGGCGTACGCCGGTCGCGTGGCTGAGGGAGTTGCGCAGTTCCAGCGCGGTCAGGGAATCGAGGCCCAGCTGGGTGAACGGCGTGTCGGGGCGGATCCGGGTGTCGGAAGCGTGCCCGAGCACACCGGCCAGAGTGGTCCGCACGAGGCTGTTCACCGCCTCCCGGCGGCCGGACTCGGGCAGGGCGAGGAGACCCAGCGGAGAGGCGGCGGGGCGTGCCGTTGACGCGGCCTCGCGCAGAGCACGGCGACCCGTGAGGGAACGCAGCAGCGGGGGCAGCCGGTCGGCGGCCCTGCGCAGTGCGGCGCGGTCCAGGCGGAGCGGGAGCGGTGGGCCGTCGGTGTGGGCCAGGGCGCGGTCGAAGAGGGCAAGGGCGTCGTCGGTGGGCAGCGCGCCGATGCCGTTGCGGGTGGCGCGGCCCTGCGCAGCGTCGGCGAGAGCGCTGGTCATGGCGCTGTCGGCCGCCCACAGGCCCCAGGCGACGGACACCGCCGGGCGCCCGTCCGCGCGCAGCCGGGTGGCGAAGGCGTCGAGGAAGGCGTTCGCGGCGACGTAGTTGCCCTGCCCGGGCCCGGCGAAGGTGGCGGCGGCCGAGGAGTACAGCACGAACGCCGACAGATCGAGGTGCCGGGTGAGTTCGTGGAGGTGGACCGCCGCGTCGATCTTGGTTCGCAGCACCGAGGCGAGTCGCTCGGGGGTGAGGGAGGTCACGACGCCGTCGTCCAGCGTGCCGGCGGCATGGACCACGGCGCCCAGCGGGTGCTCGGGTGAGATGTCGCGGAGTACGTCGGCGAGAGCGTCCCGGTCGGCCGCGTCGCAGCTCACGACGGTGGCTCGGGCACCGAGGGCGGCGAGTTCGTCGACCAGTTCGGCCGCGCCCGGTGTCTGCGGGCCGCGCCGGGTGACGAGCAGCAGGTGCCGTACGCCGTGCCGGGTCGCCAGGTGCCGGGCGGTGGCGGAGCCCACGGTGCCGGTACCGCCCGTCACGAGTACGGTCCGGTCCTCGGGGAAGGCGGGGAAGCCGGGAAAGTCGGGTGCGGCGGTTCCTTGCCCGACGGCCGTGGCCAGGGCGAGTCTCGGTGCGAGCAACTTCCCGTCACGGAGGGCGAGTTCGACGCTCTCGTGTCGTGTCGCAGCGCTGAGCTGGTCCTCGGTGGGAGTCGCGTCGCTGTCGAGGAGCAGGATCCGTCCGGGATTCTCCGACGCGGCCGACTTCAGCAGTCCGCGCACGGTCGCGGCGGGCAGGTCGGTGACGTTCTCGCCGGGGCGCGCGGCGACCGCGCCACGCGTGAGCAGCAGCAGACGTGACTCGTCGGCGCGAGCGTCGGTGAGCCATTGCTGAACGAGGGAGAGTGCTCGCTGCGCCGCGGCGTGCACGTCGGGTACGAGTCCGGCGTCGCTTTCGGTGTGGGCCGTGTGCCAGGGAACGACGACCAGGTCGGCGTGCGGGGTGTCCGAGGTGGCCGACAGGGCGGCCTGGAGCTCGTCCGGACTCCACTGGACCAAGGTCCCGAGCGGCTCCCGCTCGCTGCCGGCCTCGGCAGCGGTCCAGGTGACGGTGTAGAGGTCACTGCCGCGGCCCTGGACGGAACCGGGGAGCCGGTCCATGTCGAAGGGCAGGGCGGTGACCGTCGAGGCGGTCAGCACGGGGGCGCCTGTGCCGTCGAGCAGCCGGAGTTCGCATTCCGTCGTCGAGCGCGCATCGATGTGCAGACGCACGCTCGCGGCGGCACGCGCGTGCAGGGTGAGCCCGGACCAGCTCACGAGATGCGGCACGGGCCGGCCGGCTGCCGTGAGCACGAGCAGGGCGCAGTCCAGGAGGACGGGGTGCACGGCGAACCTGTCGGCCTCGGCCTCCGCCGTCTCCGGCAGGGCGGCCTCGGCGAAGACCTCCTCTCCCCGGCGCCAGACTGCTGTCAGCACCTGTGAGCCGGGCAGGTCCAGGTTCGCGTACACCTCGTCCGGGTCGACCGGCACGGCCCCCGGCGGAGGCCAGGCCAGGCCGGCGGCGTCGGCGTCTTCCGTACCGGCCGGATCTTCGAGGCCGCCGACCAGCGTCCCGTGGGCGTGGCGGGTCCAGGGCCGGGCGTCGTCGGACGGGCCGGCGTCGGGGTCGTACGGCCGTGCGTACAGGGCGAAGGTCCAGCGCTGCTCGCCGGGGACCGCCTCGGTGACCGTCTGGATCTCGATCTCCCCGGTCGTGGGGAGCGGCAGCGGCGTGTCGACGCGCAGTTCGGCGAGGTGGTGGGCGCCGAGGGTGCGTCCGGTGTGGAGAGCCAGGTCGGTGAGGACGGAGGCGGCCACGAGGGAGCCGCCTCCGGTGGCGAGGTCGCCGAGCCAGGGCTGGGTACGCGGGGAGAGACGTCCCGTGGCCACCACGGTGGTGGAGTCGGCGAGGCCGATTCCGGCCGAGAGCAGTGAGTGTTCTCCTCGGCGTCCGGCACGGTCCGCGACGGGATCGAGCCAGTAGCGCTGCCGCTGGAAGGGGTACGTGGGCAGCTGCGCCCACCCGTACGTGTCGGGCAGGAGTACGTTCCAGTCGACGTGCCTGCCGGACGCGTGCAGCGCGGCCAGCGCCGCCAGCGCCGTCCGAGGTTCGTCCCGGTCCTTGCGGAGCGTCGGAACGAACAGAGCGTCTTCGCCGCCGTCTCCGAGAGCGGTGCGCGCGAGCGCGGTGAGGGTGCCGTCGGGGCCGATCTCCAGGAAACGTGTCACACCCTCGGCGGCGAGGGCACTCACGCCATCGGCGAAACGGACCGCCTCACGGACATGCCGTACCCAGTAGTCGGCCGACGCCAACTCCCCGTCCCCGGCGAGCTGTCCGGTCACGTTCGACACGACCGGGATCGACGCGGTGCCGTATCCGATGCCTTCCGCGACGCGACGGAACGCGTCCAGCGTCGGCTCCATCAGCGGCGAGTGGAAGGCGTGCGAGACCCGTAGACGCGACGTACGCCGACCCTGCTTCCTGAGCTCTCGAACGACGGGCTCGACAGCGGTCTCGACACCGGCGATCACGACCGCGCGGGGGCCGTTGACCGCGGCGATCGACACCTCGTCCGCACGGCCCTCCAGCAGAGGCAGCACCTCGTCCTCGGCGGCTTCCACCGCCACCATCACACCGCCGGCGGGCAACTCCTGCATCAGCCGGCCACGGGCCACGACCAGGGCGCAGGCGTCCTCCAGGGACATCACGCCCGCCACATGCGCGGCAGCGATCTCACCGATCGAATGCCCGATCAAGACATCCGGACGCACCCCGAACGACTCCACCAGCCGGAACAACGCCACCTCGACCGCGAACAACGCAGGCTGCGCCCACTCCGTACGATCCAGCCGCCCCGCATCCTCCCCGAAGACCACATCACGCAACTCCGCACCCACGTAAGCACACACGGCGTCGAAAGCCCCCGCGAACACCGGGAAGCTCTCGTACAACTCACGGCCCATCCCCAACCGCTGCGCACCCTGACCGGAGAACAGGAACGCCGTCTTGCCGCCGCGTCGGGCGGTCGCGGTGATGACGTCGGGCGATGTGCCGTTGTCGGCAAGGGTGTTGAGGCCTGCGGTCAGGGTGTCGCGGTCGGTGCCGAGGACGACGGCGCGGTGTTCGAACAGGGAGCGACCGAGGGTCAGTGTGCGGGCGACGGCGAGGTCGTCGGTGTCCGGGTGCGTGGCGAGGTGGTCGAGCAGGGCCGTGGCCTGGGCCCTCAGGGCGTCGGCGGTGCGGGCGGAGAGGGTCCAGCAGATGACCGGCGGCGGTGTGGGTCCGGCGGTCGGGGCGGTGTCTTCCGGTTCTGCCGCGCCGGTCGTCTCGGCCTCGGTCGGCGGGGTCTCTTCCAGGATGACGTGGGCATTGGTGCCGGAGACGCCGAACGCGGAGACGGCGGCGCGGCGGGGCCGGCCGGTGGGCGGCCAGGCGACCGGTTCGGTGAGGAGGCGTACGTTGCCCTCGGTCCAGTCGACCTTGGTCGTGGGGGTGTCGACGTGCAGGGTGCGGGGCAGTCGGGCATGGCGCAGGGCCATGACCATCTTGATGATTCCGCCGACGCCGGCGGCGGCCTGGGTGTGGCCGATGTTGGATTTCAGTGAGCCGAGCCAGAGCGGGCGGTCCGCCGCGCGGTCCTGGCCGTAGGTCGCCAGGAGCGCCTGGGCCTCGATGGGGTCGCCGAGGGTGGTGCCGGTGCCGTGCGCCTCGACGGCGTCGACGTCGGCCGGGGCGAGTCCGGCGGAGGCCAGTGCCTGGCGGATGACGCGCTGCTGGGAGGGGCCGTTGGGGGCGGTGAGGCCGCTGCTCGCGCCGTCCTGGTTGACGGCGGAGCCGCGGACGACCGCGAGCACCGGATGGCCGTTGCGGCGGGCGTCGGAGAGGCGTTCGAGGAGGAGGACGCCCGCGCCCTCGCCCCAGCCGGTGCCGTCGGTGGCGTCGGCGAAGGACTTGCAGCGGCCGTCGGGCGCGAGTCCGCGCTGTCGGCTGAACTCCAGGAAGGTGACCGGGGTCGACATGAAGGCGACTCCACCGGCGAGGGCGAGGTCGCACTCGCCCTGGCGCAGGGACTGCACCGCGAGGTGGAGGGCGACGAGGGAGGAGGAGCAGGCGGTGTCCACCGTGACGGCGGGGCCCTCGAAGCCGAAGGTGTAGGAGACGCGGCCCGAGGCGATGCTCGCGGCGCTGCCGTTGCCGAGGTAGCCCTCGACGCCGGGGGGCGGCTCGGGGAACCGGGTGGCGTAGTCGTTGTACATGACTCCGGCGAACACGCCGGTGGCGCTGCCGCGCAGGTCGGCCGGGCGCAGGCCGGCGCGCTCCAGGGATTCCCAGACGGTTTCGAGGAGGAGGCGCTGCTGGGGGTCGGTGGCGAGGGCCTCGCGCGGTGACATGCCGAAGAAGGCGGGGTCGAAGTCGGCGGCGTCGTGGAGGAAGCCGCCTTCCCGGGTGTAGGAGGTGCCGGCGTGGGCGGGGTCGGGGTCGTAGAGGGCGTCGAGGTCCCAGCCTCGGTTGTCCGGGAAGGCGGAGATGCCGTCGGTGCCCGTGTCGACGAGGTGCCACAGGTCCTCGGGGGTGGTGACCCCGCCGGGGTAGCGGCAGCTCATGGACACGACGGCGATCGGTTCCGTGGCCCTGCCCTCGACCTGGCGCAGCCGGGCGCGGGTGCGCTGGAGGTCGGTGGAGACACGGGTCAGGAATTCGCGCAGCCTGTCCTCGCTCACGGAATCGGTCTCCCTTCGGCGGCGGGCGCGCTGGCTCGCCGTGGGGCGTGGGGCATCGGGTTGGCCCCGGCACCACGGGGTGCCGGGGCCGGGTGAGGGGCGGGCGGGTCGCCCGGTGGCCTCGCGGGGACCGGCCGCGGCGCTCCCGGTGCCGGGCCGGTCCCCTGGGCCGATTATGGGAAGCGCGCCGCCTCTTTCGGGCCGTGGGCGGGGGGCTCTAAGAGAACTTCTAGCGTTGCCGGGGCGGCCGGGGTCCGGCTGTCGCCGGGGTCGGCGGCGGGGCCGTCGCTCAGAGGTGGAGGATCGTGTCCAGTGCGCCGTCGGCGGCACTTGGCAGCAGGCCGAGTTCGGCCGAGCGGTCGAGGAGGGTGCGTACGGCGTCCAGGCCCTCGGTTCCGAGGTCGGCGGTGAACTCGTTGACGTACAGGCCGATGTGCTGGTCGACGACGTCCGGCTCCATCTCCTGGGCGTGCCGAAGGACGTAGGCGCGGGAGGCGTCGGGGTCGCTCCAGGCCGCGCGGACGGAGGCGCGTACGGCGTGGGTGAGGCGGCGCAGCAGGGGTTCGCCCAGGGAGCGGCGGGCGACGATGGCGCCGAGCGGGATGGGCAGTGCGGTGTGCTTCTCCCACTCCTCGCCCATGTCGGCCGCGCAGTGCAGGCCGTAGCGGCCGTAGGTGAACCGGGCTTCGTGGATGACGAGTCCGGCGTCGACGGCGCCGTCCCGGACGGCGGGCATGATCTCGTGGAAGGGCAGGACGACGACCTCGCCGACGCCGCCCGGTATCGCGTCGGCCGCCCACAGCCGGAACAGCAGGTAGGCCGTGGACGTGGTGCTGGGCACCGCGACGCGGGCGCCGGCGAGGGCGGCCGGTTCGGTGGGTTCGGCGACCAGGAGGAGGGGGCCGCAGCCGCGGCCGAGCGCGCCGCCGCAGGGCAGCAGCGCGTAGTCGTCCAGGATGTGCGGCAGGACGCCGTAGGAGACCTTCAGGACGTCCAACTCGCCTTTCTGGGCGAGGCCGTTGGTGACGTCGATGTCGGCCAGGGTGAGCCGTGCCTCGGGGGCGTCGGGGAGCAGTCCCTCGGTAAAGGCGTGGAAGACGAACGTGTCGTTGGGGCAGGGCGAGTGCGCGAGGGTCAGCGGTGCCGTCATGGCGGATCCTTCCATCGTGTCCGTGGTGGGGTGGCGGTTCCCTCGGCGGAGCCGTCGCCGGCGTGAGGGCCCTGCCCACCGCCAGGAGGGGCAGCGCCCCGGGCGCGGGACCGGGGTGCCGGTCAGGCGCCTCGGCCGGTGAGCCAGGCGTCGGTGGCCTCGGCGGTGGAGCGGGCGTGGTCCTCCATCATCGTGAAGTGGTTGCCGGGGACGTCGAGGACGGTGTGGGCCCGGCGCCAGGAGGTCTGCCACTCCTCGGGCCGCATCTCCTCACCGGGTTCCGCGGGTACGGGGGGCTCGCTGGAGCGCACCAGCAGCACGGGGCACTCCAGGGGGCCCGGCTCCCATTCCCCGATCATCGCGACGTACCAGCTCATCGCGGTGAGCCGGTCGGAGTCCATGTGCGCGAACAGGGACTCCCGTTCGAACATGCCGGCCAGCATCTGCTGGGAGAAGCGCAGGAACGGGGAGTCGGCGCGCGGCATGTAGGTGTCGAGCAGGACGACGGCGGCCGGTGCGGCGCCGCGCTCCTGCATCCGCCGGGCGGCGGACAGGGCGAGGACACCGCCGGAGGACGAGCCGAGCAGGACCGGAGGGGTGTCTCCCACGGTGCGGTGCACGGCGTCGGCGTGCAGGTCGGCGATGGCGTCGTGGGTGGCCGGCAGCGGCTCTCCGGTGCCGAAGCCCTGGGTGGGCAGGGCCCAGACGTCGCGCCGGCCGCGGAAGGCGGAGGCGAACCGGGCGTACTGGTGGACTCCGGCGAGGGCGACGTAGGAGCTGAAGCAGACCAGCGGTGCGGCGGTGTCACCGGCGGAGAGCCGGATCGCCCCGGGCAGGGCGGGCAGTTCGTCCGCTGCGGTGAAGGTGGGGCGCAGTCCGGCCGCCGCCTGGAGCAGGGTGAAGCCGTCGTCGACGCGGCCGTCGAGGCAGGCCTGCTTGAACAGTCCGCCGAGGGTGTCCTCGGCGCGGATGTCGGGCGTGCCCGGGGTCGGCCCCGGCCGGCCGGTGTCCTGGGCCTGGGCGGCCCGCTCGCCGAGCCTGGCGTGCAGATGGGCGGCCAGGGCTTCGGGGGTGGCGTGGTCGAACAGCAGGGTCGGCGCCAGTTTCATGCCGGTGGCGGTGGCGAGGTGGTTGCGGAGTTCGACCACGGTGAGGGAGTCGAAGCCCTGCTCGGTGAAGAGCCGGTCGGGCTCCACCTCGTCCACGCTCGCGTGTCCGAGCACGGTGGCGGCGAGGTCGCGCACCAGGCCGAGCAGCAGGGCGCGGCCCTCGTCGGGGGTGCGTCCGGCCAGGAGCGACGGGGCGGACGGGCCGGCCGCGGGCCGGCGCCGTGCCGTCGCTGCGGCCGGCCGCAGCATCGACCGGACCCCGGCGCGGCCCGCGCCGGTGGCGACGGCGATCACCGCGGGATCGGTGGTGGTGAGGGCGTCGTCGAGGAGGGCCAGGGCGTCCTCGGTGGGCAGGGGGCGCAGGCCGCCGCGGGCCAGTCGGCCGCGGTCCGCCTGTGACAGGCGGGCGGTCATGCCGCTGGAGTCGCCCCACAGCCCCCAGGCGACGGAGGCCGCGGGCAGGCCGAGTGAGCGCCTGAGGGCGGCGAGGCCGTCGAGGAAGGCGTTCGCCGCCGCGTAGTTGGCCTGGCCGGGAGCGCCGAAGGTGCCCGCCGCCGAGGAGAACAGCACGAACGCCGCCGGGTTGTGGGCCGTCGTGGCGTGGTGCAGGTGCCAGGCTCCGTCCGCCTTCGGGCGCAGCACCGTGTCGAAGCGGGCGCCGTCGAGCGCGGTCAGGACGGCGTCGTCGGTGACACCGGCCGCGTGGATCACTCCGGTCAGCGGGGCGTCGGCGGGCAGCCGGGTCAACAGCCGCTCCACGTTGGCCCGTTCGGCGACGTCACAGGCCTCCAGCCGGACTCGGGCGCCCAGTTCCGTCAGCTCGGCGACGAGGGTGTCCGCGCCGTCGGCGGCGGGGCCGCGCCGCCCGGCGAGCAGCAGGGAGCGCACGCCGTGCCGGGTGACCAGATGGCGGGCGACCGCCTGGCCGAGGGTGCCGGTGGCGCCGGTGACGAGCACCGTTCCCGCCGCGAGGTCCGGCGTGGCGCCCGTGGCGGCGGGTGCGGCGTCGGGATGCAGGATCCGTGCGGCGCGGACGGCGCTGTGCGGGCGCCCGGAGGCGATGGCGGCGGCCGACGCCGCCGCGTCGTCGCCCTCGGTGTCGCCGGACAGGTCCACCAGCTGGAACCGGCCGGGGTGTTCGGCCTGTGCGGCGCGTACCAGGCCCCACAGGGCGGCACCGGTCACGTCCGGCAGGACCACGCCGAGGGCGTCGGCGTCCTGGCCGGCGGTCACCGCGGAGCGGGTGACGAACACCAGCCGGGCGTCGGCGTACCGCTCGTCGGCGAGCCAGCCGCACATCAGCTCGTGGGCGCGGGACAGGTGGCCGCGGACCGCCTCGGGCATGCCGTGGCCGTCGGGGTGGCGCGGCTCGGCGGCGACGATGACCACCTCGGGCATGGTCATGCCGGTGTCGACGGCCTTGCCGAGGGCTTCGAGGTCGGCGTAGGTCTCCAGGTGTACGCCGGCCGCGTCGAGGGCGGCGGCCACCCGGTCGTCGCCCTCGCCGAGGACGATCCAGCGCACCGTGCGCGCGGCGGGCGGCTCGGGGGCCGGGCGGCTCTCCTGCCAGTCCAGGCGGAGCAGTTCGGGCCGGTCCGGTCCGGCGGCCGGGGCGGCGGCCACCGTGCGCAGGGTGATGGCGTCGGCGGTGGCGACGGCCCGCCCGCCGGTGTCGGTGACCAGGACCCGGTAGCCGTGGTCGTGGTCGGCCGGGGTCAGGCGCACCCGGAGCGCGGTCGCGCCGGTGGCGTGCACGGTCAGTCCGGTCCAGGCGAACGGCAGCATGGGCGCCGCGGCCTCGTCGTCGCGCCTGCCGGGCCGTGCCACCAGGAGTGTCTGGACGGCCGCGTCGAGCAGCGCCGGGTGCAGCACGTGCCGTGCGGCGTCCTGCCGGTACGGCTCCGGCAGCGCGACCTCGGCGTACATCTCCTCGCCTCGCTCCCACACGGTGCCGAGGCCCTGGAAGCTCGGCCCGTACGTGAAGCCGGCGGCGGCGAAGGCCTCGTAGGGGTCCTGCTCGGAGACGACGGAGGCGTTCGGCGGGGGCCACGCGGTCAGGTCGTCGGCCGGTACGGACGGGGGTTGCGGGGCGAGGGTGCCCTGGGCGTGCCGCTGCCAGTCCCCGTCGCCCGTCCCGGGCCGCGACCACACGGCGAAGGCACGCCGTCCGTCGTCGGCGGCCACGTCGACGGTGACGTGGAGGTCCACGGCGTCCTCGGCGGGCACGACGAGCGGGCGGAGCAGGGTGAGTTCGCTCAGGTGGCCGCAGCCGGTGCGGTCGCCCACGTGCACGGCGAGGTCGAGGTACCCGGTGGCGGGGAGGATGACCTGGCCGAGGACGGTGTGGTCGGCGAGCCAGGGGTGGCTGCGCAGGGACAGCCGTCCGGTGAACAGCAGGTCGTCCGAGCCGGCGCGGGCGATCTCGGCCGCGAGGAACGGGTGCTGCGCCGCGCGCAGTCCGGCCGCGCCGGGATCCCCGGCGGGTGCCACGGTCGGCAGCCAGAACCGCTGCCGCTGGAAGGCGTAGGTGGGCAGGTGCGTGGTGCGGGCGCCGGGCAGGAGCGCCGCCCAGTCGAGGTCGGTGCCGTGTGCGAACAGGGTGCCGACGGCCCGGAGCAGGCAGTCGGTCTCGGGCTTGTCCCGCAGGACGGCGGCCACGAGCACCGGCTCGTCCGCGGCGGCGGACTCGGTCTCGGTCAGGGCCGACTCGGCGAGCGTGGTGAGCGGGCCGTCCGGGCCGACCTCCAGGAAGCGGCGGGCGCCGAGGCCGTACAGCTGGGTCACGCAGTCGTGGAAGCGGACCGGCTCACGCACGTGCCGTACCCAGTACTCGGGGTCGGTGAGCCGGCCGGTGTCCGCCGTCCGGCCGGTCAGGGCGGAGACGACGGGCAGGTTCGGCTCGTTGTAGGAGATGCCGGCGGCGACGGCCCGGAAGTCGTCGAGCACCGGGTCCATCAGCGGGGAGTGGAAGGCGTGGCTGACCCGCAGCCGGGTGGTGCGCCGGCCGGCCGCCGAGAAGTGCTCGCAGATCCGGGCGACGGCCTCCTGCGTACCGGAGACGACGGTCGCGGCGGGGCCGTTCAGGGCGGCGATGCCGACTTCGTGCTCGTGTCCGGCGAGGAGCGGCAGCACCTCCTCCTCGCCGGCCCGGATCGACGCCATCGCACCGCCGGACGGGAGTGCCTGCATGAGGCGGCCGCGGGCGGCGACCAGGGCGCAGGCGTCGTCGAGGGAGAAGACCCCGGCGACGTGGGCGGCGGCGATCTCGCCGATGGAGTGCCCGGCGACGAAGTCCGGGCGTACGCCCCACGACTCCAGCAGCCGGTACAGGGCGACTTCGAAGGCGAACAGCGCGGGCTGGGCGTGCTCGGTGCGGTTCAGCAGCTCGGCGTCGTCGCCCAGGACCGTCTCGCGCAGTCCGGGAACGCGCTCGCAGACGGCGTCGAAGGTGTGCGCGAACACCGGGTGGGCGGCGTGCAGTTCGCGGCCCATGCCCGGGTGCTGGGCGCCCTGTCCGGTGAAGAGGAACGCCGTGCGGCCGGTGCCGCGTGCGGTGCCGGTGACCGTGCCGGGCAGCGGCACGCCCTGGGCCAGCGCCGCCAGTTGGGCGGTGAGCCCGTCGCGGTCGGCGCCGACGAGGACGGCGCGCCGGGGGAACGGTGTCCGGGTGGTCGCCAGCGCCAACGCGGTGTCGGCGAGGGCGACTTCGGGGTGCTCGGTGACGTGGTCGAGGAGTTGGGCGGCCTGGGCGCGTAGGGCGTCCCGGCTGCGTGCGGTGACGACCCAGGGGACGTACGAAGCGTCCGCGACCGGGACGAC
>NZ_JBVHMR010000100.1:0-11292 GCF_055558375.1 Streptomyces sp. NPDC025793
GATCACCCCGGGTCATCTCGCCTGTCTACCGCCCCGGCCAGGCCGGGACAGCAAAACAGCCAAACCCTTGATCTCAACTCGGCACACTCCCTAGGTACACGGCCTCGCCCGTCGGTGAGGCGTCGCCGACGACGTAGCCGCGGATCGACGCCAGGTATTCGTCACGCGCCCCACCCAGCCGTCGCCGTCGGCATCCAGTGCGTCGAAGGCGGCGGCAGCGTTTCCGGGCGCGTTGTTCAGCGCAGTGCGCAGGACCGTGAATTCAGCGCTGTCCAGGGCGCCGTCCCCGTCGGCGTCGGCGAGGTCGAACAGTGAGCCCAGAGCGAACCGGCAGATGCTGTCGAACTTGTCGGCGCCGACCCATGCGTCGTACTCCTCGAAGGTCAGCTTCCCGTCGCCGTTCGCGTCCATCGCGCCCCACGCCTTGTGGGCTTCCCCGCGGGCGGCGACGACGAGCGGGTCGCCCTCCGAGCGTCCCGTGGCCTGGACCGCCCGGTCCACCCTGGAGCGTGCGCCGAGATGACCCCGTCACCGTCCGCGTCCATCATGGCGAAGATACGCCCTCGCGCGACGGTGGCGGCTGCGGGGCTGGTACGGCTCACTGAAGATCTCCTCCTGCTCATTTCCTGCTCGACTGAGACTCGTCCGGCGCTTGCTACCCGCCGTGTTCCAGCGTTCATGCGACCGCAGCCGGCCGTACGGAGTCCGACGGGAGTGCAGGCGCCTCTGACCGCGCACGGCTCGGGCGCGCGCGGGTCATGCGCTTCGAGACGCCAGGTCATGGGATGCGCCCCTGGGTAAGCCAGAGGCCGTTGATGAGAGCAGGACGTACTGGAGGAAACATGTTCGGTAGGCGTGGCGTCGCAGTGGCCCTGGGGTCTGTGATGCTGACGGGATCGTCGTTGGTGTGGGCGCCGGCCGGTCAGGCCACGACGGGAGAGGAGGGGAGCGTCGGATGCATCGGGCATAGTGAGAGCCGGTATGACCCGCCGCTCACGCTCCTGGCCCGGCCGACCCATGTTCACGCGGACATCACGTACACCTGCGGTGCCCACGGGCATACCGTCCCCGCCACCGGCTCCTTCAACTCGGACGTACCGGCTGCTTCCTGTGTCGCCGTGTCTGGCGGAAGTGGGACGGAATCCGTCCGGTACGCCGACGGCGGCACGTCTCTGATCGTCTACGACAGCGCCACGACCCTCCGCGTCGCAGGAGTCCTGGTCGTGATCCAGCGGGGCCGGGTCAGCGAGGGACGTGGTCATGGGCATCCCGTACAGCGGACCATCACCGGGCTGCCCCGCGAACTACCCACGGAATGCCTCGCATCCGGCCTGCAAGGAGGCGGTAACGAGGTTCAGCTGGAGATTGAGCCGTAAGCGGCGGTAGCCGTCTGAGGCGGTCTCCCGGGTGCGCACCGACCCGGCGCGGGCAAGGCCGCGGGCACTGGACCGGCAGTGGTACGACGGCGCGCGCCACCACGCGGCCGCCGGTCCTTCGGTGCGCAGCCTGAGCCGTCCGGTTGGTCGACCGGCCGCGGCTCGGCCGGGACGCTCGGTGTGCATACATGCCGGGCGATCTGCGCGGCGGGGCTGAGATTGGTCCAGCGGACGTCGTCGGCGGACCGGTAGAAGTCCAGCCCGCCACCGTGCGCGTGCATGATCGGGAGCAAGAACTCGGGCAACCCCCTCGGCGTCCCACACCTGCTTGCCGTCGGCGTGCGCGGCGACCCGGCACCGCCGACGACAATCAGCCGCGGTGCCTTCCCGCCGAGCCGGCGCACGCCCGCTCGACCACACGTTCCCGGCCCTCATCGCCCGCACGCTCTCCGACTGCACCGTCCACGAGCCAGGACAGCGAGCATGCGTTGCTCGCGCCGCCTTCCGTCGAAGCCTGTCAGGGCTGAATGTTTTCCAGGTCCTCAAGGAGGCCGGAGCGCGTCGGCTGCCACCCGAGGGCGTCGCGGGTGCGGGCGCTGGACGCCGGCTGGTCCATGGCGAAGATCGGGCCGAACGGGCCGAAGCTTTCCTGCGGAACTTTTTCGACCGGCAGGCCCAGGCGCCGGCCGATGACTGTCGCGATGTCCCGCACCGTGTCGCCCTCGTCAGCCACGGCGTGCCAGGACGTCCCCGCCGGTGCGGACTCAAGGACCAGACGGAACAGGACCGCTGCGTCGAGCGCGTGCACCGCCGGCCAACGCTGGGTGCCGTCGCCCGGGTAACCGGACACCCCAGTACGGCGCGCTGCATCGACCAACAGTCCGGCGAATCCGCCCCGCCCCTCGTTGTGGACCGTGCGCGGCATGCGGACAGCCATGCTGCGCAGACCGTGCGAGGCGAGATCCAGCAGTGCTGTGACCGAACGGCCTCGACCGCCCACCGGTCCGTCGGTCGGCAGCGGATCGGTCTCGGTGGAGGCGCGTCCCGGCACCCAGGGCGTGCCCGAGACCGTGACGATCGGGCGGTCGCTCCCGATGAGTTCCTGCCCCAGCGCGGCGAGAGCGGCGCTCTCCTCGGCGATGGCCTGCGCAAGCGCATCCGGACTGCTGTAGTCGCGTCCGAACGCCAGACTGATCACTCCGTCGCACTGCGCGGCGCCGGACCGCAGGACGTCGAGGTCCGCCAGATCTCCTCGCAGCACCTTGGCACCCGCGCTCTCCAGGGCCTGCGCCGAGCCGTCCGAGCGAGCCAGCGCGAGAACGGTGTGGCCGTTGCCGAGCAGTTCGGCGACGACGGCGGAGCCGATGGTGCCGGTACCGCCCGTGATGAAGACGTGCATGAGCCCTCCCCGAAAGTGACGGGACTCTTGTCCCATCACCGACCCTACACCGGTGACGGGACCAGAGTGCCATCACTTATGCTGGTCTCATGGCCAGATGGCAACCAGGAGCGCCCCAGCGACTCGTCGTCGCTGCCGTCGACCTGTTCACCGAGCAGGGGTACGACGCCACCACGGTGACGCAGATCGCCGAGCGCGCCGGCGTCACCAAGAGCACCTTCTTCCGGTACTTCTCCGACAAGCGCGAGCTGCTGGTCGCCGGCCAGGAGACGCTCAGCAGGCTGCTCGCCGACGGCATCACCGAAGCACCTGCCGACGCCAGCCCGCTTCAGGCGGTGGCGGCCGGTCTTGAGCGCGCCTCGAGCGCCATGGGGCCGGCGAACCGCGAACTCGGCCCCCGCATCAAAGCCGCCGTCGCAGCCAGCACCGAACTTCAGGAGCGCGACGCCCTCAAGAGCGTCGGTCTCGCAGCCGCCATGACAGCCGCGCTCATCGCCCGCGGTGTCTCCGACCCGACTGCGCATCTCGCGGGTGAGCTGGGAGTCCTCGCGTTCAAGCAGGGCTACGCCAAGTGGTCCGAAAGCGGTCGCGATGACGCAGAAGAGCTCGCGCCTCATACCCTGGCAGCCCTGGAGGACCTGCGCGCGGCAGCCGCGTCGCTGGGCTGATCGCTGCCACCTGATGGTTCCCCATCCGGGCCCTGCCGGCGCCGTGAGCGCCCCACCCTGTGCCGCGTCACATATGCACGGTGGCTCTCTTCACTCTCGTGAGCAGAGCCTGGCACGGGCCCTGTCAAGTTGCTGATGGAGCAGGCGAGTTGAGGTGCGCTGGGGGGGTGGTCGGGTGGTGGGGGTGGCCGCCGTCAGATGGTCGCGGCCAGGAGGGTGGTGCCGGTGCTCTGGTGCCAGATGGTGTGGCGGTTGGTCATCTCGGTGCGGCAGGCAGGGAGCGGCGACCTCCGTCCTGCTCGCCGCCTCACCGCTCCTCGACGGCCTGGATGGCCGCGACGCCGTCGACCGCCGCACCGGCACCTTGCACGGCGTCGCCCGCTACGCCGCCGACCCGGACAACGCCGGGCGCCTGCGGGACCTGTCGCGGGAACTCCTCGCACAGGCCCGCTGAGTACCTCTGCCGGACACGACCGCCTGCCACCGTCAGCACGCGGTCGTCACCCGGTCTCCGGCCGGTCTTCGACCGATCTCCGACCGGTCCTCAGCGCTGCGGCTGTGCGCGCAGCCCGTCGAGGATGAGCGCGAGCATGCGGGGAGCGCGGTCCTCGGGGACGGCGGCGGCACGCCAGAGCGCGCCGGTGAGCTGGAGGAAGTCACCGGGGTCCGCGTCCGCGCGGATGCTCCCGTCCTCCTTGCCGGCGTCGAGGAGCTCGGTGATGGCGGTGATGACCGGGCCGTAGCTCTGTTCGCTCATCGCCTGGTGCGCGCTGGGGCTGAGAGCCTCGCCCAGGCCGTGCTTCCTGCGCATGGCCTCGACCAGGTCGACCGTCCAGGCGCGCAGCGCCTCCAGGGGCGGCATCCGGGCGAGCAGGTCGGGCACGGTGCCGGTGATGCGGGAGACCTCGTCCTGATACACGGCCAGGACCAGCGCCTCGCGGGTGGGGAAGTTGCGGTACAGCGTGCCCGGGCCGACGCCGGCGCGCTGGGCGATCTGGTTCATCGACGTGCCGCCGTCCTCGCCCAGCGCCTCGCGGGCGGCAGCGAGGATGCGCGCCCTGTTCTCACGGGCGTCGGATCGGACCACGAGATCTCCCCTTGCTAAGTGGAGAACTCTCCACTACGTTATTCGGAGAGCTCTCCACTTACTTTAGAGGGGCACCATGCACTACATCAAGCTCGGCACCACCGGCCTGGACGTGTCACCGATCGCCATCGGCGCCATGACCTACGGCGAACCCGACCGCGGGCACCCCGTCTGGTCGAAGGGCGAGGAGGAGGCCCGCCCGCTCATCAAGCACGCCCTGGAGGCGGGCATCAACTTCTTCGACACCGCGAACTTGTACTCCAACGGCTCCAGCGAGGAGATCCTCGGCCGCGCACTGAAGGACTACGCCGACCGCGACGCCGTGGTCATCGCCACGAAACTGCGTCACCCGATGCGCCCGGGCCCGAACGGACGCGGACTGTCACGCAAGGCGATCATGACCGAGGTCGACCACTCCCTGCGCCGCCTCGGCACGGACTACATCGACCTCTACCAGATCCATCGCAACGACCACTCCACCCCCTGGGAGGAGACACTCCAGGCCCTCAGCGACCTCGTGCAGGGGGGCAAGGTCCGCTACCTCGGCGCCTCCTCCATGCACGCCTGGGAATTCGCCAAGGCCCTCCACCTGCAGAAGCAGCACGGCTGGGCGCGGTTCGTGTCGATGCAGAACCACTACAACCTCCTCGCCCGCGAAGAGGAACGGGAGATGATTCCGCTGTGCCTGGACGAAGGCGTCGGCACCCTCATCTGGTCCCCCCTGGCCCGCGGCCGCCTGGCCCGGGCCTGGGATGACGCCCGCTCCACCCAACGCTCCGAAACCGACGCGGCCTACGCCGATCTGCTCTACTCACCCGCGCAGGAAGCGTCCAACAAGGCGATCATCGACGCGGTCGGCCAGGTGGCGGACGCGCACGGCGCGAGCCGCTCCCAGATCGCGCTCGCCTGGCTGCGCCGCCAGCCGGTGGTCACCGCGCCCCTGGTCGGCGCCGGCTTCATCCGCCAGATCGACCAGGCCGTGGCCTCCCTCGACATCGACCTCACCGACGACGAGGTGCGCGCCCTGGAAGCCCCGTACACCCCGCGCTACGACTGGCAGGGCGTCTCCGACGAAGCCGAGCTGGAGGCCATCCGCCGGCGCATCCCCGGAATGGCCCTGTCATGAACCCCATCGTCCGCTCCGGCCCGGCCGCCCGCGCCGGGGGCCTCCTCATCCTGCTCGGCCCGCTCGTGTCCTGGCTGGCCGAGTTCGTCACCGCCGCCGCATGGCAGGACCCGCCGTATTCGCCCTTCCACCACTGGGTCAGTCACCTCGGCCTGACCGGCCCGCCCCAGACCGCGTTCGGGCAAGTCGCCAACTCACCCCTCGGCGCCGTCATGAACACCGGCTGGGTGGTCTACGGCATCCTCCTGGCCGTCGGCGCGTTCCTCGTGTTCGACCCGCGCAAGGGCGTCCGCCCGACCATCATCGTGATACTCGCCGTCTTGGCCGGCGCCGGAGTCGGCCTCGTCGGCATCTTCCAAGGCTCCAACGCCAACGTCGACAACGGCCTGATCGCCCTCCACACGCTCGGCGCGCAGACCGTCATGCTCGCCGGCAACGTCATGGCGATCGCCGTCGGAGCCAACGGCGCACGCATCGGCCTCAGCCGACGCCGCTCGACCCTGAGCATCGCCCTGGGCACCGCGGGCCTGATCGCCTTCCCGCTCTTCATGGCCGACGCCCTCACCGGCTGGATGTGGGACATCGGCCTGCTCGAACGCGCCGTCATCTACCCGATCATGATCAGCCACACCCTCCTCGCCAGCAGCATCGCCGCCCGACGACTGCCCGTGACACCCCCACCCACCCCCCTTCCCACCCACGCCACCAGCTGAGGAGACACCCATGACACCCGTACTGGTCACCGGAGGGACCGGATTCATCGGAAGCTGGTGCATCCTCGCCCTGCTCGACACCGGCCACACGGTCCGCACCACCGTCCGCGACCTACGGCGCGAACCGGCCTTGCGCTCCCGGCTGCACGAGGCCGCCGTCTTCGACGACGACCGGCTCACCGTCGTACGCGCCGACCTCCAGCACTCCGACGGCTGGGACGGCGCCGTAGCCGACTGTGAGCACGTCCTCCACGTCGCTTCACCCACCCTGCGTCACACCCCCGCAAGCGACGTCGACCTGGTCGTCCCGGCCCGCGAAGGGGTCCTGCGCGTCCTGCGCGCCGCCCGTGACGCAGGCGTCCGCCGTACCGTGCTGACCAGCGCCTTCGGCGCCGTCGGCATCGGACATCCCCCACGCTCCACCCCGTTCACCGAGGAGGACTGGACCGACATCGACGCCGATATCCCGCCCTACCAGCGTTCCAAGACCCTCGCCGAGCGTGCCGCCTGGCGGTTCATCCGGGAGGAAGGCGGCGGTATGGAACTGACCGCCGTACATCCCGTGGGCGTCTTCGGCCCCCTCCTCGGCCCCGACGACCCGCCCTCCCTGCGCCTGGTCCGCAGGATGCTGGAGGGACGCGTCCCCGCCTGCCCGCCCTTCGGCATGGGCTACGTCGACGTCCGCGACGTCGCCGACCTGCACATGCGCGCCATGACCGACCCCGCGGCCGCCGGCGAACGCTTCCTCGCCGTCGCGGGCCACAGCCTGCGCGTCGTCGACATCGCCCGCATCCTGCACGACCGCCTGGGCGAACGCGCCGCCAAGGCCCCGACCCGCGAACTGCCCGTCTGGCTCACCCGGGCCCTGGCCACCGTCAACCCCGAACTGCGCCTGCTCAAGCACCAGCTGGGCCGCGACCTCGACGCGACCGGTGCGAAGGCGGAGAAGCTCCTCGGCTGGAAGGCGCGTCCGATCGAGGACACGATCGCGGACACCGCCGAAAGCCTGCTCGCCCACGGCATCGGCGCATGACCTCGTCGGCTGCCTCATCACACAGAACGGTCTCGACGCCAAGCGGCGCAGTTGGCCCTGAGCCGGGCCCGCAAAGTGTTGGCGACGCTTGCCTGTTCGTGGTGCGACGCCATGAACTGACCGATAAATCGTGGGCAGCGATCGACCCGTTGCTGGCCCTGCCTCGGATGGGCAGGCCAGTGCGAGACCCCCGTGGCGGCGTGAGGGCCGCGTGATGAACAAGCGCGCGACGGCGCACCCAGTGAAGGCGCAGCCGTGTCGAACACGGTGGAGTCGTTGACATTGCCCGGCGTGAACCACGACAGTCAGGGGCAGACCGCGCCCATCCACCGCGAAATGGACCTTGGTGAAACCGCTTTTGTTAGAGCCAGTTACTCCAGCTCCTCCGCCAACAGGTCCATCAGCAGCCCGTCGTGCCAGCTGCCGTCCGGGCCGCGCTCGTACTGCCGCATGATGCCCACCGGGCGGAAGCCGACCTTGCGGTAGCACCGGATGGCGGCGGCATTGTCGGCGGCCGGGTCGATCACCAGTCGGCGGTATCCGTGATCATCGATCAGATGGCGTGCCAGGACGCGGACGGCGTCAGTGCCAAGACCGCGCCCGTGCTCCGCCGGGTCGAGATAGATGTCGATGTTGGCATGTCGGTAGTCCGGCTCGTCCTCGGCGCCCCACTGGATAGCGCCGACCACTCTGCCGCCGTGCTCGACCGCGAAGGTCCGGGCCCCGGGATCTTCGAGGTCCTCGGCCACCGCGGCCGTCAGGTCGTCGCCGCCCCGCCAGCGCGTGTACACCTCAGGCGTGGTCCGGATCGCGGCCAGAGCCGGGATATCGGCCACCGTCGCCGGGCGAAGCGTCACCAGGGCTCCGTGCAGGACCGTCCGCATGCCACTGATCATCCCCGACTTCGGATCCACTCATGCAGGGCGGCGGCATCACGCGGCACCCGCCTGACTGGCTGGCGGGTTGTGCCGGTCTGGCTACCGACCGCGCAGGAAACGCCTCGGAGCGCTGCGCAGGGCTCGCTGTCGCGGCTCGGGAGCTGCGATGTCTGGGGCGGGGGCCAGCTCTGGTGGTGTGTAGGAAAGGTAGGGGAGAGGGCGGGACCGCGGGCATGGCCGGTTGCGTGGCCGGTGCGGCCGATCTGGCTGCCCGCACCCTGAGCGAGTTGGAGACTCTGCTCCGCGGTCGGCTCAAGGCGCTGCAGTACCGGCATGGCATCCTCGGCGGATTCCTCGCCGGGACGGGCCTCGCTCTCGATAGACGCGACGGACCCTGATACGCCGAAGTCAGTAACGGCCCGCTCTCTCCTGCGCCGCGAGCCGCCGGCCGCCCTCGTCGGCTCCCACCCCCCGCGGCCGGATGTAGCGGGAGGGCCGGCCTACGGCCATGGTGAGCAGCTCGTCGACCCGCTGATCGCGTCACCGGCGCTGCGTAACCGCGGTGCCTCCCAGTCGATCCCCATGGATCCTTCACGGGCTGATGCACAACCATGGCCAAACCATGGGGATGGTCACAGTCGAGTTGGGGCCCTTGTTTGTTTCGTCGCGATTTATCTGGTGGCTTGTCATGTGCAGGTCGGCATAGGAATGTGCGGCGGCGTCGAACGCATGTCGCAGTCACCTACGAGTCGCTGCCGGTGGGTGCGAGCGGCGCGAGAGGACCAACACCCGTGTCTGGGAAGAACTTAAGAAGGATCCTGCTCTGCTCCGAGAGACCCGGAGGGCAGAGCCAGAAGGGAAACGTCTTGCCTGGTACGTCCAGAAGAAAGTTCATCCTTCGCCGGATAACCGTCGGCACCGCGGCGCTACTGCTCCTGGGATCCGGGGTGGCGACCGCGGCCGACGGCGGCGGCGGCTTCGACCGCAACCTGAATCCGAACGCCGCACCGTCGACCCGACCGGCCGCCGGGCCCGCGATGAAAGCCGTCGCCGCGGCGTCCCGGCCGGTGTCGGGCAAGAACCCCTCGGCCGGGCCGGGCGCGAAGGACAGCTCCGGTGTCTGGCAGGTCACCACTCCCAGGGTCAAGCTGAGCAACACCGTGACCGACGCCGACGGCAGCACGGCCAACCTCACCTTCGAGGTCTGGACCGTCGACTCCTCGGGGAACGCCAAGACCCAGGTGAAGATCAGCGACAACCAGTACGGGGTCCTGGTGTCCGACTTCGTCAAGTCCGGCTCCACCGCGTCCGTGACCGTGGGCCCCGGAAGGCTGAAACCGAACGTCGACTACGTCTTCCACACCTCCGCCTACGCCAAGGACAGCGGCCTGTACGAGACGGCGTGGTCGCCCTGGGCCCGATTCCGCGTCTCGATGCCCGTCGATCTGACCCTGCCCAACCCCAATGCCTCGGCGCAGAACCCGGATCAGTCGGCCCAGCCGTACACGGATACGATGGCGCCGCCCTCTCCGTGGAAGACCACGGCCGGCCCGAGCCGTGGCCGCTCCGCCGCCCCCGGGACGTTCGGGACCCGCTGCACCACCTCCTCGGGCGGAGTGAAGGTTTGCGGCAAGGCCGAGCCCTACAACGGCCGTAACTTCACCCTCCACCGCCACGCCGGCGCGCAGGCGACGGCCGCCGCACAGTCGTCCCTGGTCAGTGGCTGCGACCCGGCCAACCCGCGGACGGGGCTGTGGACCACGCGCTTCGAGGAGTGCTCGTCGTTCACCATGGCCTGGGAGGCGTCCCTCAACGGCTCCCCCGTGGGCACCGCGAAGGCGCTGGTGGTCAACGAGCGTCAACTCGACCCGAAGTCGGGGAACATCACCGAGCGGATCAACGTCACCGACGTGGACGTTCCGGCAACCATCCCCGCGTTCACCCTGGACGCTCCGACGATCGACTGCGAGCCCTCCGGCAACTGCGGCGTCCAGAACGTCAGCGGCTGGACGGGCGTGGCCGCATGGGTGCCCGGCGACCACCACAGCGTGGCCGCGGACGCCTCCTACCTCTGGGGGCCAACCCTGACCGGGCCGAACACCACGAATCCGCAAGTGATGAAGCTCGGTGTCGCGGTCGCACTGCAGGGCAACCCGAAGATCCCGGGCCAGACGGTGCAGACGACCCCCGCGGTCTTCATGGACGTCGCGGGCGGCGACCTGGAGAACGGCGGAGCTTCCGACCAGATCCGATGCGACAACACCAAGATCATCAACAAGGTGCCGACGATCGGCTGCGTCTTCCACAACTACGTGCCGACCTACACCTTCAACGCGGCGAAGTACCCGCAGGCCTCGTCGCACGCCTGGCTGATCCAGCACAAGCTGGCCAACCACCCCGGCAGCAAGGCAGACAGCAAGCCGCTGTACTTCCTGCCCGACGGTGACATCAGCGGCAACCGGACGGTGATCTGCCCCACCGGATGGGCGGCGGCCAACGGCGACACCAGCGCCCTCAACGGCACGACGGACAAGGAGCTGAACTGCGACGAGTTCGCGTTCAACGCCACCTACAACAGCGGCGGGATGCCCTCGCTCGCGGGTGGCTTGAACCCGGTCAGCAGCGGGGACGCCTGTGTGCAGACCCTTGCGAGCAAGCAGGACGGCACCGTGCACCTGTTCAACATCGACGGCCTCGTGCCGACGTGGAAAGAGGTCTGCGGACGGTCCGCGATCTCCGGGAACGACAACAGCGGTTCGATGGCCGGCTTCGCAGCCTTCAACGCGAACCAGCGACTCCTGGACCGTGACCCGTACTGGCTGAACACGAACATGCGCGCGACGTGCTCCGCCGACAGCACGACCGTGAAGTGCACCATGACCGCGAACAACCAGTAGCACCACCCCGCTCACAGGGGGCGGCGCCCCCAGCGGGGGGGGGGCCCCCGCAGCTACCGGTTCACCCCCGCGCGGGCCGGGGCCCGGCGGGCCGCCCCCCCCCCGCCAGAACCCG
>NZ_JBVHMR010000101.1:0-10664 GCF_055558375.1 Streptomyces sp. NPDC025793
TCACCCGCAGCCGCCTCGGACGCCTCGTCCGCCAAGGCTTCCTCACCCAACCCGGACGAGGCCGCTACCAGAAACGGACTTAACGCCCACTGAGGACGGCGTGTACGCGCGGCGAGCCGTAATTGCCGCCGGACTGCGCGTGGATCTCCTTGATCCGCCCGGTCAGTTCGACGTCGCGGCGCCGCCGTTCGCACGGTTCCTTCTCTGCGCGGCGCCAGCGGTAGTAGGTGGAGGAGGCGATGTGCAGTTCCCGCAGGACGCACTCGACTCCCAGGCGGGGATGCTCGTCGAGGAGCGCCGTCACCTGGGCCGGGTCGGGTCGAGTTGCGCCGCGAAAAAAGCCGAGGCCGTCCGCAGGACGTCGTTGGCCCGCTTGAGCTGGGCGTTCTCCTTGCGTAGGGCCACCAGCTCGGCCCGCTCGTCGGTGGTGAGCCGGTCATCGCGCTCGCCGGCATCCGCCTCGGCCTGCCGGATCCAGCCGCGCAGGGCCTCGGGATGCACGCCGAGATCAACAGCCAGCTTCTTGATCTGCGGCTTCGGGTCGGAGGTCCGGTACATCCGTACCGCACGCTCACGCAACTCCAGCGGGTATTTTCTGGGGGCGGCCATGGTCGATGTTCCTCTCATGAGAACCATCTGACCCTCTGTCAGCACACTCCGCATCTCGGGGGAACCTCACTTCGATGTCTCGCAGCCCGCCGGGTGCCGACGGTGCGTAGACCTCCTCAAACAGACGCGTCCCGTCGGTGCCGACGAGTTCGGCGTGTTGCTCGCGGGGCTGCTTGCCCTTGGGTAGACGGTAGTCCTCGGCCCGGTGCTCGTAGCGGTCGAACCACTCCGGCGGCACCCAGCTCGCCAGCCACTCGGAATCCGCCGAGGCCAGCGCGTTGAGCGCGGCCCGCAGTGTCTCCCCGCCGGTCTCCGGCCTGCTCAGGGCCCATACCCCGCAGTCCCCCTGAAACAAGATCGCCGGACTCCACGAAACTCGGGGCAGCTCAGTCACGATGGAGACGACGCCACCAGGCACGCGCCCGCCAGAGTCACTACGAACGGCGCGGCTGCCTCTTCGCCGCAACGCGGTGGGGAAGTTCGTCCCGCCCACCTGGCGCACCGCTACACTCCACGCCACCAGGCCGCTGACCAGCCCGGATACCAAACTACGGCTGGAGTACTAGTTGCGCGCGGCGCTCCGGCAGCCGCCGACTGAACGTTTGTTTGCCGCTAAACTTACGTCACCTGTCTCGACTCGCCTCCGCGAGGGGGCGTATCCGGCCAAGACATCATGCCGATTCGGTTGCGTGCGTACCCCGTCAGTCATATCGTTTGCGGCCAAATGATGTACGCCTCTGACGCCTCGCCCACCAGGCTCGATGCCGCACAGCGCTGAGTGGAGTGATGGCTCTCCCCCCACTCCCGAGGAGCCCCACCGTGAGTGCATACAACCGCCGCAGATGTATCAACCGGCCAAGCCACTCGTCGGCCAGGGCATCGACATCGCGAGCATCAGTCATCCCCTCACCGGCTCCGACCGCGGACAGGACATCCCGCCGGGCCACCTGCCTGACACGACCAGTCCCCGTATGACGTCCTACCGCGCACCCTTCGCTGTCGAACGATGAGGCATAACGCTGGTGACGCCACGTGACCGACGAGAAGTCGGCAACACGCCCAGCCAACCCTGGCCTCTACCCTCGCCGCGGACCGACTGCAAGGAAAATCCCCATTTCTCATGACCCTGCTCGGGCAATGCCGAAGAAGATCACCCCGCCTGCGTTCGGAACTGGACGCCGCAGCCCTCGGGCAGGTCTGCCGGCACCCGAGCACTCCCGCCTCCCGTGGACAGTCCAATATCGCCATTGCTCTCATGGAAAAACTTCTGGATCAGCCGGGACCGCCGCGCCCACCGGATCGGCGTACTCGCCGAAACAGCGGAACGGGCCACCCTCAGAACGTGACACAGGCAACGCCCCCGGGAGCACAACGCCGTCACTCCATGCCTGGTCGGACCTGGCCCATGCCCACGAGGACGGCTCATTCGCCGATGCCGGGGCGAGATGAACAGCTGCCGCCGGGCAGCAGAGCTCGCACCAACCGACCCGACACCATGGGTAGTGTTTCTGGCCGTCTTGCGTCTGCAGCAACGCCCTACACCCGCACTGGCGCCCGTACGGCGGGAGATCAAATCGCGCGATCCGTGGAAGCGGATCTCCAAGCGCTGCGATATCCGTCCCTTCGAGTGCGACTCAAAAGGACAGATCCTGGAATTCGACGGGCTGCGAAGCGCACCCTCTTACTTACGCTCCCGGTGACCGGGGTGGAACTCGCCGCACACATAGACAAGACCATACGCTGCCCCAGGGTGAGATCGAGGCTCCGCGCATCCATCAGTAGTCGGCGCGGGTGGACTCACGGCACGTACTCAAGCAGGTGCCCGAGCACTGGCACAGGCCCGGGGCGGTCATCCACACAGCAGCTCTGACCGATCCGAACCTGCTCGCCTTCGCCCTTGTCTGCACCCGCCGATTCGTCGAAGCCACGCAGATCCTGAACGTACTCGAAGGCACCGCGACCGCCTGGCGGTGGGGCCTGGACCAGGACGCACTGGAGATGTTCGCTTCATGACACAACCGACTCATCCCCTGACGCGGAGCAGCCCGACGCAGTGGACGAGGCCGGCCAAGCGAAGTCTCACCAAAGAACGGACATTGTGCTAATTTCACATCTGGCACCATTTCTGGCTGCCGGGCACCATTTGCCCAAGCGCAGGAGCGACGGGATGCGCGACCTCAGCTTCCATTGGGACTCCAACGAATTGCCCGAGCTCGGGGCAGAGGCCGATGTCCTGGTGGACGCGAGCGGCAGGGTGGCGGGGTGGAGCACCGGAGCCGTGGAACTGCTCGGCTACCACGCGAAGGACATCCTGGGGCGTCCGGCCACGGACCTCCTGCACAGCCGAACAGACGCCGCCTTCCTGCAGCGCTGCGCGGAAGCAGAAACCCGGCGGCTCGGGCCGGTGGCTCTGCGGCACAGTAGCGGGAAGCGTATCGATGCCGAGGTGTGGGCCCGCCCGATGACCTCGGCGGCGGGGGAGCCTTCGTGGCTGTTCCAGGCCGCCAGCGCCGAGACCATCCGAACCTACGAGTTCGGCCAGGCACTGCTTAGAGGGCTATTTACCGAGTCTCCGTTCTCTATCGATGTCTTTGACACCAGGCTGCGGTTCGTGGCGCACAACGAGACGAACCGCCGTTCCGGAGTGTTCCGGGGCAGCGATTTCGCCGGGCGCACGATGCGTGAAATGGCGCCTCCGGGCTTCCTGGACATGGACGCCTTCGAAGCCCGGCAGCGGCAGGTTCTCGACAGCGGACAAGCGCTCATTCACACGGAGGTAGCCGGCCGCATCGTGGCGGGTGGCCCACCCCGGGAATTCGTCTGGGCAGAGTCCATCCTCCCGCTCAAGGACCGCACCGGCGCGGTGATAGCGCTGGCTCACGCGGTGTTCGACGTCACCCAAGAGGCCCGTTCCCGGGAGCGGTTGGCCCTCGTCAACGATGCGAGCACACGCATCGGCCGCACCTTGGATCTGACCCGCACAGCGCGCGAGCTCGCTGACATCGCCGTACCGCAGTTCGCCGACTGCGCCTACGTGAACCTGCTGGACCGCGTGTTCGGTGGCGAGGAGCCGGTGCCCGGTCAGCCGCCGGAGGCGATGGTGCTGCGCCGGGCCGCGCACCGCAGCGTGCTCCGGGAAGGGGTACTACCGGAGGCGGTAGCGGAGGGGGAGATCGACAGGTTCTCAACGGTGCCCGGCTCGCCGTTCACCGAGGCGCTCACACGCGGGGAGTCGGTGCTGCTGAGCGGCGACGAACTGGATGCCGCGCTCGTACCAGAACAAGCCGCGCTGGCGAGGGAGCTGGGGGTCCACTCCTGGCTGCTGGTCCCCATGTTCGCCCGTGGCGCCGCGCTGGGCACAGCGGTATTCGTGCGGTTCCAAAACCCCCGCCGGTTCGAGGTCGACGATGTCCTGCTGGCCACGGATTTCGTGGCGAGAGCGGCGGTCTGCGTGGACAACGCGCGCCGCTACGGTCAGGAACGGGCGACAGCACTCGCCCTTCAGCGCAGCCTGCTGCCGCAGCGCCTGCCGTCTCCCACGGCGGTGGAAGCCGCCTGGCGGTACCTGCCTGCCAGCGGGCACACAAGTCTGGGCGGCGACTGGTTCGACGTGATCCCGCTGTCGGGAGCACGCGTGGCGCTGGTGGTGGGCGATGTCATGGGCCACGACCTGCACTCCGCAGTCACGATGGGCCGCCTGCGGACCGCAGTGCGCACTCTGGCGGACCTCGACTTGGCCCCGGATGAACTGCTCATCCATCTCGACGACCAGATGAACCGGTTTCTCGACGAACGAGGCGCCGAGGACCTCCAGCGCTGTGCCGCGGCAGGAGCCACCTGTCTGTACGCGGTCTACGATCCGGTCTCCCGGCGCTGTGTCATGGCGCGCGCCGGGCACCCGCCCCCGGCGGTGCTGTCCGCGGACGGGAAGGTGTCCTTCGCCGACCTGCCCGAGGGTCCGCCCCTGGGCCTGGGCGGCGCCGTCTTCGAGTCGTCCGAGGTCGAACTCGCGGACGGAGACTTGCTGGTCCTGTACACCGACGGCCTGGTGCAGTCTCGGGAGCGGGACCTCGGCACGGGGCTGGACCTGCTGCGCGACACACTGTCAGAGACACCACCCTCTTCCACCGCAGAAGAGGTGTGCAACATTTTGGTCGGCCGTCTCCTTCCGGAGCACGGCCGGGACGACATGGCCCTTCTGGTAGCCCGGCCACAAGGACTGCCCGAGGACCACCACGCGACCTGGAGTTTCGCGGGGGACCCGGAACTGGTCGCGCAGGCGCGCAAGCTGGCGACCCAGCAGCTTGAGCAATGGGGACTTGAGGAGGTGGCATTCGTCACCGAGATGGTGGTCAGCGAGCTGGTGACTAACGCGATCCGCTACGGCAGCGAGCCCATAACCCTGCGGCTCATCCGCGACCGCAACCTGATCTGCGAGGTCTCCGACGGCAGCAGCACCTCCCCGCACGTCAGGAGAGCTGAGGAAACGGACGAGGGCGGGCGCGGCCTGTATCTGGTGGCCCAACTGACACAAAGCTGGGGCACTCGTTACGGCGCGCGCGGCAAGACGATCTGGGCCGAGCAGGCCCTGTACGGCTGATCGGGACCGCTGCCGGCGACAGCGAGACCGAGGCATTCTGGTCCGAGTTCCTGCGCTCCTTGCGCGGGCGCGGCCTGAGCGGGGTGCGCCTGGTCATCGCGGATCACCACAGCGGCCTGGCCAAGGCGATCCGCAGGTCATGCTCCGCGCCGCGTACCAGCGCTGTCGTGTCCATTTCACAGGCCCGTCACGGCTCATTGACGGGCCCGTTCGGCTCACTGGTGGTGCGGGGAGGAGAGGTAGTGCTGGCGCAGCAGTTCCCGGCCGTAGTCGTTGCCGTTGGGCGTGCGGATGACGGAGTGGACGTGCTTTTGGGTCGGGCCGTCCGCCCGTGTCTTGCCGTACGCGCCGCCGAGCGGGCCCGGCGCCTGGCAGTCGACCTCGATCCAGAGGACGGGACTGTGCACCCGCATGTAGAAGGGGTCGTCGTCGCCGGTGCCGCCGATCCAGGCGGCGTAGGTGTCGTCCAAGTGGGCGCGGATCTCGGCCATCCGCACCTTCGCGGCGTCCGCCTTCGCGCGGTCCACGAAGGCTTCGGCGACCGAGAGGAGCTTCCGCTTCTGGACCGCGGTCAGCTCGGTGGCGCGGATGCCGGCGTACGCCAGTATCGCGTTGTCGGCAAAGGCGCCCGCCTTCATGTCCTCGTTCGCCTTCGTCTCCGAGACGATCGCGGTCTTCTGCTGGTCCGCGCTGAGCGACTGGATGAACGTCAGGCTCGCCTGCACCTCTTCCTGGCAGACCGAGACGGTCTCGCCGTCGATCTCGAGGGAGGTGGGCTCCGAGCCCCAGAAGCAGGGGCTCATCACGACCTGCCCTCCCAGTACGAAGTAGTTGACGACCAGGTGATGGCCGTCGAGCTGGAAGCCCCACGGCTCGGTGGTCGACGGGGTGCCCATCACGGTCCAGTAGAAGAGGACGTCGTTGAAGTTGTCTGTCTTGCCGAGCAGTTCACCGGCCGCGTTGTTGATACGGCGGATCTTCTCGGTGGTCTGGAGGCCGTCCGCGCTCAGCGCCGCCTTCAACAGGGCTGTGGCCAGCGTGTTCTGGTGATCCGTCAGGTCGGCCAGGGATATGCCCCGCCGCTTGAAGCTGCCCGGATCGAGGTTGCTCCACTGCCGCCACTCGGTGGAGCGGACGCTGAACTGCGTGGCCTTCTTCTGAGTGTCGGTGAGTCCGGCCAGGAAGGCCTGCGCGGCCACGACGACCGGCGCGGTGTCGACGCTCCTGGAGTGGATCGTGAAGAGGTCGTCGATCTGCTTGCCGTCGGCGGTCAGACCATAGAAGTCCTCGGCGTTGTTCTGACCGCCGAGGGTGCCACCGCCGCCGCCCGGCGCACGCGTGGAGCCGGCGCTGGGGGACGGGGTAGAGCTGCCACCGGCGGAGGGAGAGGCAACGGAGGCATCGTCGGCGAACGCGATCCCGCCCTCGCCGTCCATCGCGGTGAACGCCGCGGCGCCGCTTGCGACGAAGACCCTGCGCATGAAGCTGCGCCGGTCCGCCTCTCGGTCCATGTGGGCGTCGGTCATTTACGCTGCACCTCATTCTCGTCGATGCTGTGGCAGGTTTACAGCCGCTGTGCAGCTGACTATGAGGGAGGGAAATGAGAGCTCTATGAATAACCCCACGAAGGAAAAATATTGGCTAGTTTTCACTGGTCAAAGGTGTAGGGTTAGCTCTTTAGATAGGCGGATATATTTCCCCGACAACTCCGCATGGAGCCGGTAGTGGGCGCGGGTGCGGTTCCAGACTGCGTCCTGTTGGGCCCTGGCTAAGCTTGACGTTTATGCAGCTTTGCTGCTTTTGATAGCTGTCGCGAGGTTCGGTCTGTCCTGTTTTCCGACGGGGTGCTCGCGTGCACGGTGCTTGTTCTTCATGCCGGTTGGCCGACCGGGGCCTGCAGTGGTGAGTTTCGGTGCGCTGGCCGGCTGAGGGGCTTTCCTGTGGAGGCGGCGAAATCCTCTACGGACACGTGCGGGTGTGAGGCGCTCTTGACGTGCTGGCCGCTCCCAGGGTTTGCGGAGGTCTTCTGCGAGAGGCCGGGCAAGACGGAGTTGGGTGTGTGCGGCAACGACGAGCCAGGTCCAGCGATCGGCGGCGGTCGGCTCGCGGAGTTTGGGAGTGGTCCACCCCAAGGTCTGCTTGAACATCCTGAAGGTGTGCTCAAGATCGAATCTGCGTAGGAACGCCTGCCAGAGCCGGTCCACATCTCCAGCAGTAGCTGTGGTGACCGACCACCACAGCCAGACCGGCCTGGGGCTGCGCTCTCCACGGAGACGGTCGACCTGAAGACGGATGACAGTGCCTTCGATGACCGGCAGCTCTCCTTCGGGGTAGTCGGCCCAGCCCCGAGCGCCGAACCAGCAGCGGGTGCAGGCGGTCCCAGGCTGTAGCGACGGCCTTCCCGTAGTGGGTGGTCTCAGTCACCGTGGTCACGGACGGGACTGGCTGAGTGGCTGCATCCTCGAACGCGAACTCCGCCCCGCGCTTGGGCTTGCGGCCGCGTTTGCCCGCCGGCTCCGGCTCGGGAGGGAAGTACAGGACGCGGTCCGAACGCATCCGGCCCAGCAGCTCAACGGGCAGGTCCGCGAGCAGGAAAGCCAGGCGAGTCACGTCATAGCCAGCATCGACAACAACCAGAACGGGCGGGTCGCCAATCCGCCACTGGCCTGCCACATACAACCGCTGGAAAACTTCCCGCACCTGGGCGGCGGTGACGGCGATGATGTCGTCCCACGGACACAGCCGGACCACGTCCAGCACGGCGGTCCACGACGTCCGACCCTGCTCCAGGGCAGCGACGAAAGAGTAGGGCCACCCGGGAATCATCTGGGCCGAGCCCCTGCCCCGACCGTATGTGTGACAGAACAACCGGTCCGGGCTGGTATTCGCATCCGGCCGCAGCCAGTTGCTCACATCGACCGCCAGGACCAGCCGCCCCTCCGTCGTCCGGGGAAGCGGTAACCCTGCCAGCGCCCTACGCAACCGAGACACGTCAAGACGCCCACGGTTCAACCCGCCGTACAACGCGCCATGCCCGCGCCGATGTTCAGGTGCCAGGGACAGTTCGACCAGCGTCTTCACCGGGCCGTCCGAACACAGCAAGGCGTCACTCAGCTCGAACAAGGCGTCGGGCCGCTGGGTCAGACAGGCGTAGAACTCCGTCCGGAAGCATGACAGTTCAGCAAACGCATCCCGCGGGACATCCCGCTGCAGCAGACTCATTGCTACGGCCTTCGTACTGGTCAAGTGCCTCTGTGACGGAGCACAGGATCAGGCGAAGGCCGCTCTCATGTCAGACACTCAGACGAAGACGTCGGCAAGTTCGAGGCCGTGTTCGACCACGGACGATAAACGTCAAGCTAAGGGATCGTAGAGAATCAACACGTTGATTCGCGGTGTTTCTGTCGTTGGTGTGGTATGCGCATACTGAGCGAGGTTCGTGACCAACTCGCCCTGAGAAGCGGGGTGTTGTTTCCCCATCTGAATGAGCGGCAGCAGCGGCTGGCGCTGGCCTCCGAGGCCCGGCTGCTGGGGCATGGCGGGGTGAGGGCCGTCGCGCGTGCCGCGGGGGTGAGCGAGACGACGGTGCGCAAGGGAGCCTCGTGCAGGGCGAGCGCACCCTGCCCGGCGGCCAACGGGCTTGCGCCGCACAGCACATGCCCGTCCTTCGGGCCCAGTGCGGCCGGGGTGAGACCGGCCCGGCGCAGTGCCGTGGCGCCGTCGAGCACCTCGCCGCCGAACTCCGCGGTGCCCTCGCCGATGACCACCAGACCGACATGGGCCATCTGGCACAGATCGGAGGCGCCGATCGAGCCCACCTCGGGGATCACCGGATGCACCCGCGAATTGAGCATGTCGACGAGCAGCCGCGGGATCTCCGGCCGCACCCCGCTGCCGCCGCCCGCGATGCCGTTGACGCGGGCGAGGACGGCGGCGCGTACGACGGGGATCGCCAGCGGTTCGCCGACCGCGTTGGCGCGCCCTCGGACCGTACGCACGCTGAACAGCGCCAGTTCGGCGCGTGGCAGCGCGTATGACGAGCGGGTGCCCAGACCTGTCGTCAGACCGTACGTCGGCACCCGGCGGTCGACCACGTCGTCCACGACGGCCCGTTCGCGCTCCAGGCTGGGCAACACCTCTCCCGCCAAGGCGACTTGGGCGCCGTGGCACGCGACGGCGACGACATCGTCGTAGGACAACGTTTTCCCGTCGACGGCGATCCCCGTCATGAGAACCGCAGCTTCTGACCGAGACCCGCGCTCCTCGGCCTTCCTCAGCATGGCCGCGCCCAGCGCGATGCCGGAGAGGGAGAGGCCGCGGTGCCAGAACAGGTTGGTCTCCTCCGCGCTCTCGCGGCCGGGCTTCTTGCCGACGGCGATCTCGCCCAACTGCCCGTGCAGGTTGCCCTTGTTGAGCTTGCCGGAGTCCACGTGCCGGCGCAGCGCGCCGAACGGGCCGGCGTGTGCCTGGCCCCAGTCGTCCATCACGATCTTGTCCATGATGTCCGTGAGGTCGAACTCGACGGCGCTGTGCACCCCGTAGGGCACGACCAGCGAGCCGGAGGCGATCCACTCGGTCTTCAGCAGCGGCTCCGGGCGTTCCAGGCGGGACGCCTCCACCACGATGTCCGCGCCCTCCACGCAGCTCATCCAGTCCTCGGTGACGATCACGGGCTTGCAGAGCTCTCGCTGCAGACGCTCGGCGAAAGCCTCGCGGCTCTCGGGGCGGCGCGAGTGGACGCGTGTCTCGTCGAGGTCGAAGATCCGGTCGAGCAGCCGGACGTTCCGGTACGAGGTGGCGCGGGCATCGATGTGGCCGAGCACCTTGGCGTCCGGACGGGCCAGGTGACGTGCCCCCGAATGCGGTGAGGGCCCGGTGCGCGTCTCGGTGATCGCGGTGGCGTCGAGCACGGCCCCAGGCATGCCGCTGCGGGGGTTGAAGAGGTTGAGCAGCGCCATCTCGGAGGGCAGACCCTGCTTGCAGTTGTCGACATAGTCGCCCACGATCTTGACCCCGGCCAGCGCGAGCGGCGCGATGTAGCCGCGCAGGACATTGAATTGGCCGTTGAATGCCGGATCGGGCATGAGGTGGACGCGCGGTTCGATGACCGTTTCTCCGAGGCCCTGGGCGCGCAGCCCGTCCTCGACGGCGTCGAGTATCTCGATGTCGGTCAGCCCGAGCTGTTCGATGTCCGAGCCGTTCAGGAAAGTGAACCAGACCGGATTCACGGGGTCTCCCTACGTCTGAGCTGGCACTTTGCAGGACACATCGTGCGTGGAAGATGACCATTCCGGGCCTCCCTGGCTTGATTTCGCACGAACGTAACGCGCCGTTTACAGAAGGGCATTGACTGCCCATTCAGAGCTTGTCTCACGTGGTGCGGGATGGGTGCGGCATGATGTCTTGCCATGGGTGTTGGTTTGTCGCAGCGGTTGGTTCCTGACGAACTCTGGTC
>NZ_JBVHMR010000102.1:0-10132 GCF_055558375.1 Streptomyces sp. NPDC025793
GCTCACCCCGCTCGGGGCGACCCTGATCGATCCGATCCACACACTGACCGAGTGGGCGAGGGCGAACGGCGACGCCGTGCTCGATGCGCTCGACGACGATCCCGAACCGGTCGCCCATAGCGACTGAGGCCCCGCCAGGGCAGCGACCTGCTGACGGATCGTACGCGGGGGCCGGTCGTGGGCGCAGCTCAACCCGGCCTCCGGCCGGAGCCGGACCTGCCCGATGATCTACGCCATGGTCATCGGCTGCCGACCGGCACGAGTACCCAACTCGCCCTTCACACCAGACCCGTGACCTGCGGCTTCACGATGCACACCGCTCAATGGGTCCGGCTGAAGCCGCATCTGCCCAAGTCTGGGCGGTGCGGTGGGCGTTGGGTCAGTCACCGCAGGATCATCAACGGGATCCTGTACCGGAACCGGACTGGGGTGCCGTGGCGGGATCTGCCTGCGCGGTTCGGTAAGTGGAGGACCGTGTATGAGAGGCACAGGCGCTGGTCGGCGGACGGCACGTGGGACAAGATCTTCGCGGCCGTCCTGGCCGACGAGGATGCCCAGGGCCGCATCGACTGGTCCATGGTGAGCGTGGACTCCGCCACCTGCCGGGCCCACCAGCACGCCGCCGGAGCACGCAAGGAACCACCGCGGGCGCCGGGAAAAGACGCACGCCCCGGCAGCACCGCCCCGACGAGGGGCTCGAACCACGGCACGGTACGGCGACCCGAAGCGATACGGCAGGGGCTGGAACACCGTCCCTCTTGTCGAAGCGCTCCGGGCGCTGCGTATATCCCAGACGTCTCCCCAGCCCCTGCCTGGATCGGCCCAACGGCCAACTTGCTTGCCTATTAGGCCCATTCCTCCCGGCGTAACCGCCGCTACCTGCGCAGACGGCGGATCAAGCACACCATCCCCGAGCCGAAGAACCAGCGGGCCAACCGCCAACGTCGCGGGAGCAAGGGCGGACGGCCCACCGGCTTCGACAAGACGGTCTACAAGCGCAGAAACGAAGTCGAGCGGACGATCAACGCTCTCAAGAACTTCCGGGCCGTGGCCACGAGATTCGACGAGCGCGCCTATGTCTTCCAGGGCACCGTGACCGTCGCAGCAATCCAGCTCTGGCTCCGGGGGTAGATCCATTATCCCGGTGCAGCGAGGCGCCTGTCACCGTTCTCCGGAATGATCTTTACATCCGTTTTGCGCCTTTAGGCTTGCGGGCGGACACAAAGCATGGATCTGACCTGGGAGTTGAGAGTGGCGCACGATGTTGCCGCGCTGGCAGTGGAACTCACGGACATGGCTGCGGCCGATCACCAGTCTGCTGTCCGCGCGAACAGTGATGACCCCGCCGAGCAGCTGGCGTGGCGACGGCTGACCGCACGGCACGGTGACCGGCTTGACGAGATCATGGAGGAATATGGCTGGCCGACGGCGGAACTGGTCGGCGAGGAGGCCGCACGCGCGGCATGGCTGATCGCTCAGCACGCCGACCGGCAGCTCGACGTTCAGCGTCGTGCCCTCCAGTTGATGCACCAGGCGGTGTCGGCAGGCTCGGCCAGCCCACGCGAGCTGGCCTTTCTGCGCGACCGCACGCTGGTCAATGAGGGCCGCAAGCAGGTTTACGGCACTCAGATCGCCGGTGTGAAGGACGGGTCACCGGTTCCGTGGCCCTGTGAAGAGCCCGAGCGCATGGACGAACTCCGTGCGGAAGTCGGCATCGAGCCCTTCGACGAGTACGTCGCCAAGTTCTCCGTGGCGTGACGCTCCCTTCCCAGTCGGGTCGGCGGTGCCGCTGCCATCAGCGTGCTGACCGAGCGCAGGCGTTTCGGCGGCTCTCTCGCCGATCTGGACGCCGTGCGTGCCCGCGTCGATGTGCCCGTCCTGCGCAAGGATTTCATCGTCAACCGATATCAGCTGTGGGAGGCCCGCGCGCACGGCGCCGATCTTGCGCTTCTCATGGTCGTGTCGCTGGACGGCGGCCGGCTCGCTGACCTGATGGGGCTGTGCAAAGAGTTGGGCCTCACGCCGCTCGTGGAGGCGCACACGGCCGACGAAGTGTGGCGCGCCGTCGCCGCGGGTGCAGAGCTCCTCGGCATCAACGCTCGGGACCTGACGACGCTGGACGTGGATCGCGAGGTGTTCGCCGACCTTGTGGCGGCCATCCCGGAAGGCGCGGTCAGGGTCGCGGAATCGGGAGTGACGGGCCCCAAGGATGTGGCGGAGTACCGTGGTTGGGGAGCCGACCTGGTGCTGGTCGACGAGGCACCGGTGCGCTCGGGAGACTCGCGCAGCGCCGTGCGCGAGTTCATCGAGGCGGCCGGGGCGTAACGGCGACTGGCTCGGCCGGTGGCACGCCTGGACATGACGAGCCGAGCCACCAGACCGATTCGGCTCCGGCTGCTGTGGAGGCCGGGGCCGTCTTCAACCGGTTCGGCGGGGGGCGGTCGGCCACGGAGTACCTGCTGAGACGCAGCGTCGGTCGAAGACCTGCCGTTCCAGCGGGTTGGTCGACCAGATCTTCTCGCAGTGTGCGCCGGCGGAACGTCGACGAACGCGGTGATGTGTGTTGCCGCATCCAGCAGCATCGTCTTGACCTGTGGAATCTGCCGTCCGAGCATGTCGGCGACCACACATTTCACCAAAACCTGCGACGAAGAACGCCCCGAGCTGGTGATCCATGCCGCCACCACCATCTCCGCCGTGCAGGCACCGAGCTGACCGACACCATCCACGACGCGCTCGCCGAGCGGCATCTACTGCCCGCCGAGCATGTCGTCGATTCCGGCCACATCTCCCCGGCACGGATCCAGCGGGCACAACGGGTGCGCGGCATCACTCTGCTCGGCCCGTCGCCGCCGGCCACAGCAGCCAGGCCAAGGCGGGTTACGGCCTCGGCAAGGCGGCCTTCACCATCGACTGGGACAACCAGCAGGCGATCTGCCCACGCGGGGCCACGAGCGTGTGTCCCGGACCGGGCTGAGTGGCACCAACGCAGCCGAGTTCGCCATGTGGGCGTGCCCGGACGACGAACGCGCAAGGCGCTGGGCAGCCCACACCGCGACTGGGCCCCGGGCTGCTGATCAGACCAGCGGTGCGCGACGAGCTGCTGGCTGCCGTCGATGTCGTAGGTGGCGCCGGTGAGGGCTCCGTTGGCCATGATGTGCAGTGCCAGGGCGGCGACATCCGCAGGGCCGACCACCCGGCCGATCGGCAGCGTCTTCCGCAACTGTTCCCGGCCTGCTGCGAGTTGGTGACCGAGGAGGGAGGCCGACAGCGGTGTGTCCAGGAAACCGGCCACGATGAGGTTGACCCGGACCGGGGCCGGCTCCAGCGCCAGGTTGGCGGTCAGCGCCGGCAGTGCCGCGGTGAGCGCGCCACGGCCGTCCGGGCGGCGGGCCGTCGGCCGCCGGTTCCACCGATGAACAGCAGTGTTCCTCCGGCCCTGACCTGCTCCGGCTCGCCCGCGCCGCCGCCGACATCATCGAGATTCGCCCACCGAAGTCACGTCCGGCGTCGGCCAGGTCGAGCTCGTCGAGGGGCGTCTACGACGGGCTGCCCGCTGTGACCAGCACATGGTCGACCGGCCCCGGCAGCTCGTGCAGAAAGCGCTCCAGACGATCGGTGTCCAGGGCGTCGAACTCGGCCGTACACACGGCACTCAACTCGTCCGCCGCCCGCTTGAGACGAACGGCGTTCCGCGCCGCGAGCACCACCTCGCCCGCCGGACGCACGCGCCTGCCGTGCCGTCTCCAAACCGATTCCCGCGCTGCCCCCCACCACGACCGTTTGGCCGGCCAGTTCTCCACCTACCGTGCGGGCTTCTCCCTCGCTCGCACTCACAGCAGGTCACCTCCGTGCGAACGCGATTCCCGTACGTCCCTCCGCGCGTCACACATGATCACCTCCGTGTCTCCGGCGGATCCTCAGCTTCTCAGGCCGTCGGAGACGCCGTACCGCTCCGAGATGTTCCGCAGCCTCCGGCCCAACGCGGACGCGCCGCCCACGTCGACCGGCTTCACCGAACGCAGCGCCCGGCCGCCGCGGGTCGGGTCGGCCTTCGCGACGGGCAGGCTCCGCCGCGCGTGATACAGCGCCCAAGGGCAGGTGAGCCCCTCCTCGAAGGCCGCGAGCACGGGTCGGCTGGCAGGACGGATCGGATCAAACTGCTCCAGCCGGCTGTGCCGGCCCGACAACTTCGCCTTCGTACTCCAGGCGCGACGCTCGTCCGGCGGTATCCGTGTGCGCGCATCCGGACCAGGTGCGCGGCCACAGCTCCCATCGAGATCGGGGGAGCGACAAGTTATTGAGAATTCGAGGTGATGATCGGGCAGGGTGGAGGGGTGCCTGAGTCGTCCTTGCCGGGAGGTTTCGTCACACGACGGAGCGCTGGGGCACGGTGCCCGCGTCGGTCGGCGAGGAGCGGGTGGTGTACTGCGGTACGGGGGCGTCGTCGCGGCCGGTGTCGCGCACGAGTCCGTACCGTTCGCGGTCGGCGGAGTGCGGGGCCGGGGGAGTGGCGATGTCGTCCGCTGTCTGCTGCCAGGAGGAGGGCAGGACGTCGAGGTTGTAGTCGGCCTGGGTTTCGTTGAGGTGGAGTGTGATGCTGCCGTCGAGGTAGTAGTACTCGTTCTGCCACATCTGTTGGGCCCCCGGCGGGAGGGTGATGAGTCCCTGCTGCCTGTTGCCCATCCAGGTGCCACCGGCGGTCGTGCCCGGCTGGCGATCGTCCATGCGGTGGCCGCCGCCCGAGGCCACGTGGAACAGCCTTCCTCGCAGTCCGGTCCACGAGGGCATGGTCAGCAGCCCGGGGCGCAGCCCGTACATCACGTCCCAGTGGACGGTGAAGTAGCCCTTCCCGCGCAATACCACCGTGTCCCCGCGGTGGACGAGTTGGTAGCCGTCCAGGTGCCTCTTGAGCCCCGTCATCGTCACCGCGGTCTGCGGGCGGTGGGGCAATGCCGCGGGCGGCCGGTCCGGCGGCGGCGCGCTGTCCACGGTGTCGACCACGGACCCGTACCGCGGCCGGGGCGAGGGAGGCGAGACGGCCGAGCCCAGTACCGGTGCCGGCCGCGACGGTGGTGCGGATGCGGTGGGCGAGGGAGCGGGTGCCGGGCCGGAAGCCGTCGGGGCAGTGGCCGGACGCGCCGACGGGCTGGACCAGGGGGCCGCGTACACGAGCACGCCACCGCCCACGGCGAGCAGCGCACTCGCCGCCACCACGGCCTTCGCGGTGAGACTCGTCCCTGCGGTCCCTGTCGTCGCGGAACCTCCGCCGCCCGAAGTGGCCGTGGTGCCGGCATGGTCGCCCGCCGCGGTGTGCGTTCCCGTGGACAGCCACGGGCGCCAGGCCAGCAGTACCGCCGGCACGGGCAGGAGGGCCAGGGGCGCCAGCAGTCCTTCCGGGGCCAGCATGCCTTCCTCGTGGCGCACGCACCGCGGGCATTGCCGCACATGGCGGCCGAGGCGTTTGCGCCACAGGCCGCTGGGGGCGCCGTTCCAGTCCAGGGTCAGCCGGGTCAGTTCTCCGCATGCGGGCCTGGCCGCGAGGGCTCGGACGACGACGCGGGAGGTGTGCAGGCGCTCCTTCATGCGTTGTACCCGTACTGCAGCTTGATGGCCGGTCATGTCCAGAGCGGAAGCGAGCTCGGCCCGGGCGAGCCGGCCGGCCGTCTCCAGCCACCACAGTGACAGCAGTTCCCGGTCGTCCTCGTCGAGCCAACGGGTCGCGCGCAGGGTCTCCTCGCGCTGTCCGGACAGCCGTAGGTTGAGGATGACCCCCTCGGCGAAGTCGGCGGCCGGGTCGGGCCGATGCTCGGCCGCGTCGAACGCCGCTCCCGTCGCCTCCCTCCTGCCGCGCCTGCGGATGTGGTCGCGGACCTCGTTCACGGTGATGGTGATCACCCAGGATCGGAACGCCTCCGGGCGCTCCAGTCCCCCGATGCCGCGCAGGATGCGCATCATCGTCTCCTGGACGATGTCGTCGACGTCGTCGCGGTACGGGTGCGCACGCGCCGCGACGCTGTAGACCAGGGGAAGCGTCCGGGAGCTGAGCTCTTCCAGGGCGTGGCGTTCGCCCGCCCGAGCCGCGACGATCACGTCGGCCGCGGGCGCGGCGTGCTTTGGCATCGGGTCTCCCTTCGACTTGCCGCGGGTACGAAGCCCCCGCTCGCGCCGAACGAGCCAGGTTGCGGGGGTCCTCGGGCAACCGCCGTCGGTATCGCAGACACCGCGGCAGCGATGCCATCGTATGGGGTGAGCGCTGACAGCCATGGGCGGGCCGGTGGAATCCGTGGCGGCCGGGGATCAGCGGGAGTGACGCGGGGACGTACGCAGATGCGAGCGGCTGCGTACGAAGACGAAGACCGCGGCGACGCCGACGAGAACGACGCCCGCCAGTCCTGCGACGGTCCACAGAGCACCGAGGTGGCTGCCGGTGTCCGCCATGGTGCCGGTGGAGGGGCCCGGGGGCGTGCCCGCTCGGCCGGTCCGGGCCGGGGAGGGTGTCGGTCCTGTCGCGGCGGAGGAGGCGAGAGCGGTGAGTACGGTGTGGGCGCCGGCCCGGCTGACGGAGAAGCGCGCTCCGCCGATGGCGAGACCGGTACCGGAGACTGTCGCGGTCGTCGAACCGACGGTCAGCTCGGGGGAGTTCGGGGAAAGAAGGATCTTCGCGCCGGTGACGACCTGAAGCTTGCGCAGGGTCGTGTCGAGTGCCTTGCTGAGGTCCAGGACGGCCGAGGAACCGGTCAGAGAGATCGCGCTGGATGTCCGCAAAGAGGTCCCGGAGACGATCAGGCTGCCTTTGGCCACGGCGGTGGCGCCGGTGTAGGCGGCGCTGGTGACGGTGGTGGCCGCGGCTCCGCTCTGCGTCACCGATCCGGCGCCGGTCACCGCCGGGAGGGCGGTGGGTGTCCTGGTGTTGCGGAGCACGAGTGAGCCGTTGTCGATCACTTCGTCGAGGGCTCCGCCGGTGTGGAGGCTTCCGTCGCCGCCCGCGGTCCCGGAGCCGAGACGGAGGGTCGCATTCCTGTCGATGGTGGTGGATCCGTCGTAGTACTGCGCTGCTGCGAAGGTCACGTCGTTGCCGCTGGTGCCGGCGATGACGACGTCCCCGGCGCCGGGAGCGCTGAGGGTGTCGTGATATAGGCCGCCGCCGATGGGCGCACCCAGGGTTACCGGTCCGTTGTAGTCGAAGGTGAGCCGGGAGCGCTGCCGTCTGGCGTGCAGGTTGATGTAGACCGTCTGCGCCGTGCCGGGCATGAAGATCTGGTGTGTGGTCCCGTCGCCCCACTGGACGTCGGCGCCCTCGATGTTGGTGCCGCGCTTGTTGAGCTTGTGGGCCACGGGCCGCCAGTTCAGTCCGGGGTCGCTCAGCGACGGCGCCGCCCCGTCGCCGCTGTCACCCCAGCTGTAGACGCCGGTGAGGATCACCTTGCTGCCCGGGCGGGAGTGCACGTTCACGTCGTTGCCGTACTCGCGGCTGTAGAAGTTCTGCCGCTGTACGACAGTGTGATTGAGCGGGGTGTCGATGATCCATGAACCGCGGTTGACGACGGAGCGGGCGTTGGGCAGGTCGGCGGCACAGGTGGTGCTCGCGAAGTTGACGCCCGTGCCGTTGTCGAGGATGCCGGAGAACGGGTTGGTACCGCAGATCTGGAGTGTTCCCCACATGTTCCGGGGCTGGGTGACCAGGCCGGAGCCACTGATGATGCCCAGGTTGAACAGACGGGTCAGCGAGAGGCGCAGTGTGCCGTCCACCCGGATGTTGTCCTGGTTCTGCTGGTAACCGGGCGTGTTGTACGGGAAGGACCCGATCAGGCCGGTCGAACCGCCGGTGCCGTACTGGAGGGTTGCCCCTGCGTCCACGGTGACCGCGGGCTCGTCGGGACTGCCGACCACGACGTACGGGTGGTTGCCGCCCGGGATCTGAACCCTCTGGTGCTGCCGGGAGTGCGGCAGGGTGAAGGTGCTGTCCTTGGCGAGGACCAGCGTGCCGATGCCGGACACGCGAAGGGCTCCTTCACCGCTTATCACGCCGGTGTACGTGTGGGTTCCCTGCGGGACGCGCACGACCGCGTCGCCGGTCAGGACGACATCACGGTTCGCCAGGACGGCCGCGGTGATGTCGCCGTCTGCGGCGACTGCGCTGCCCACCGCGACCACCGGTGTGGCGGCTCCCGCGACGAGAGCCGCCGCCAGGACGAGGTGCCAAGATCGCTTCATCGAGTCAGGGTGCTTCCTGGAGTGCTGGTGATCCTTACGGACGTGAAGACCGGTGGCCGGCCAGAGGGATCTCAAAAACCCGGAGAAGTTCTCCGTTCCGCCCACGCGCCCATCCGGATCCGGGCGCGGCGCACATCGCGTGGTGGCCGGCACCGAGACGATCGCCGCAGGCGCGCGGGCGTTCACCGAGATGCTGCGCGAGCGCGCAGACCTGGACGCGGTCGTGGCGGCGCATTGCTTGTCGGTGTAGCACTGGACGCGGCCGAGGGAGTCGGCGAACATGCTGGGTCGTTCCGCGTGGCGAGCCCCATCAAGGGGTGTGGTGTAGCCGGCTGTGAGCAGGCCGTTGCCGTCGATGGCGGCGCGGAGTTCCGTCCGGCTGGACAGGGAGGCGATCTTGCCCGTGGGTGAGGTTGTCGGGATGCAGGACCGGTCCGAGGGGTGCCGGTGGCCGGGTCGGTGACGGTCAGCCGCGTGTAGGTGTTGACCTGCTGCGCCGCGGTACACGACGTCTTCGCGTCTTGCGACAGCTTGCTGATCCGCTCGACCAGTTCCTGGTGGGGGTGGACGAGACACCCGGGATGTGCCCCACCGGGTGCTCCCGGGCGAAGCGACATCCAGCACCACCGCGCCCCCGCTGCGATTGGGGGAGTGCAGGTCCTCCTGCGTGGTCTCGACAGCGTCGCCTTCGCACGGGGCGAGCTGCCCGGCCGGGTCGTGTCACGGCTGGACCGCGCCCTGACGATGTTCGACGACCCGCCGACGGCCACCCTGGTGCTCGCCCGCATCGTGCGTGGAGAGGGCGCGTACACGTTCAGCTGGACCCGTCCTGGCCGCCCTCAAGGCCGCCGGCTACCAGGGGCCGGTCTCGGGGGAGATCCAGGGAGCGTCCCTCAATGCCCCCGACGTCGCCCGCCGTTGCCTGGAGTTCCTCAAGGCCGCCGAGCCGTTCTGACGCCGCGGTCGGCCGTCCACATCTCTCACACCCCCACTCACGCTACGGCCTTGCGTCGTACGCGCATCAAGAAAGAGGCATGGGCCGTGGACCCACGCATCCCTGTCGGCCTCGACCGACACCTCACCGCCGACGCGCGGCACTGGCTGTCCCACGCCATCGCCCGCGTAGGCCAGGATCCGACGGCCGTGGCGTCGCCTTCCCGGCCGTGGGCCGACGTTGCGGACGCGGACCGCTCGGTGCCGGCTGGACGGTGGAGGCCGAGTTGGCGGTGCGGGCCGCCGAGCACGTCGTCGCGGCGGCCCGGCAAGAGCTTCAGGAAGCCGAGGGTCGGCTGCTGCGCCTGCGGTCGGCTCGGGAGGTCGCGGCCCAGGCCGATGCGGTGGTGCGGGAACGGGCCGGCGAGATGCCGTCGGGCACCATCGTGGACCAGGCCGAGCAGCCGCCGATCTCGAAGTGGCGTCCGGACGCTGGTGTTGCCCAAGGAACCGGGCCAGCTCGGCGACCAGCATTTTCGGTCGGCGTGAACGGCGGCTCAGGCCGGCTCACCCGCCAGCACTGCTGCACCGCAGTGCCCAGCAGCCCCTGGTCGTCGGCGACCGCATGGACCAGCCGATTGAACGTAGCCACCGGCGGCACCTTCACCGTGCCCGGCCCGTACGTGTCCTCCAGCAGCCAGTCCATCTGCCGAGGCAGCCGGCCCAGCGTCCCGGCGGACCGCTCCCGCTGCGCCTCCAGCGCTGTCCTGATGGCGTCGACCCCCCGCTCGTCGGCGCGCCCCCCACGGCGACCTCACTCGTGTCGTACGCCCGTCGACCAGCCCCCGAAGCTGGCTGGCTGTCGGACGGCACCGGTTCTGTGGCGACCGCGTAGCTGACCGCGTTCGCGTGTGCCTGGTTGGGGAGAGAAAACCCCCGTCCTCCGACAGGAGCGGCTTGTCTGCCAGGTTCTCAGTGGAGC
>NZ_JBVHMR010000103.1:0-10072 GCF_055558375.1 Streptomyces sp. NPDC025793
CTCACCACCGCGGCAGCCGCAGTGTGGCAGGAACCGGCTCTCGGCGGCGAGTGCTTCCATCAAGTAGGCGACGGAATCGTTCTGCCGATCCACCCACTGACTGGTGTGTCGGGAGCCGTCGACGTGCTGATTGGTACTTGCCTGGACGAGGCAAACGAGTTGGCGGTGCAGAACCCACTCTTCGCGCCAGGGCTGGAAACACACACCGAGAGCCTCATCGGCGCAGCGAAATGGGCTGAACTCCAGCAGATCTACCAGCACACGAGCGCCGCCGGCCGTAGCTGGGAAATGGACCTGCTCAGTGCCTCGTTCAACGTCATGCCTTCGCTCTGGCTTGCCGAGGCGATCACACGCGCCGGCGGTCAGGCCTGGCAGTACCGTTTCGACTACGCGGCTGCGAGCCCGCACGGACCCGTGCATGGCTCTGACCTCATGTTCACGTTCGGCACGGTCAAGGCAAGCCGCCTCATGCCTGGGGCAAACCTGGCCGCGGCCCAGGAACTCGCCGACTCAATGGTCGGGTCGTTCGCTTCCTTCGCGGCAACAGGCAACCCGTGCCACGCAGCCCTGCCAGCGTGGCCGTCCATTTCGGCTGGCAACGGCCCGACTCTGCTCTTCAACACCAACATCATGCTGGAGAACGGCATGATCCCGGAAGTGCAGTTCGAAGCCTGGGACGGGGTCGAGCCGATCCTGTTCTGACGCTCCGGTCTGCCGCTTGGGTGTACTCACGTGGGGGGCTTCCACCTTGATCGTGGACACCGGTCGTCATGCAGTGATGGCCAGCGTAGTTGATCTCTGTTCGAAGGCGACCGGCGCGAGGTAGCCGATTGTGGAGTGCCTGCGCTGGTGGTTGTAGAAGCCGAGCCGGCGGAAGACTGCGAGGCGGGCGGCTCTTGCGGTCGGCCAGCCGCGTCGGCCGGGCAGGATCTCCCGCTTGAGCGAGGCGAAGAACGACTCCGCGGCGGCGTTGTCCGCGGAGGTGCCGACCGCTCCCATGGACCGGAGGATCCCGGCCTGGTGGCAGGCGTCGGCGAACGCCTTCGACCCGTGCTGAGCCCCGTGATCGCTGTGGAAAATGACGCCGTCCACCTGTCCGCCGCGAGTGCGGACAGCCGCGTTGGGCGCGTCGGTGACGAGCTCGGCCCGCATGTGATCGGCCATCGACCAGCCCAGCTGGCGACGGGAGGACACGTCGATGACGGTGGCCAGATACAGGAACTTCCCGCCGGCGGTGGGGAGATAGGTGATGTCACCGACCCATGCCCGGTGGCGGCGGATGCGGTGAAGTTTTGCCGCAGCAGATCGGGCACCGCCCGGGCGGCGGGATCCGGGACCGTGGTGCGGTGTCGCCGCTGCAATCTCCGCCCCTGGATGCCGTGTTGGCGCATGAGCCGCTCGATGCGCTTGCGGTTCACCATCGCACCGTTGGCGCCGGGCTCGGCGGTGATCCGCTTGGCACCGTACGTCTTCCCGGACTCTGTGTGGACCTTGCGTATCCGCCGGGTGAGCGCTGAGTCGGCGGCCTCCTTCGCGGCCCCCGCCGGGGCGGTCTTCAGCCACCGGCAGAACCCGGACCGGGACAGATTCAGCACGGCGCACAGCCGCTTCACGCCGAAGGCGTCACGATGGTCGGCAACGAACTCGAAGCGGCTCACCAGTTCGTCTCGCCCGCAAAATACTTGGCCGCCCGGCGCAGGATGTCACGTTCCATCTCCAGCTCGCGGACCTGCTTGCGCAAGGCCGCGATCTCCACGTCCTTCGCCGACGCCGCAACCGCCTCGGGCCGCTCGGCGTTCTCCGCGGTCTTGATCCACTGCCGCAGCGTCTCGTGGTTCACGCCGAGCTCGGCGGCGATGCGTGACACGGGCCGGCCCGACGAACGGGCCAGCGCCACCGCGGCCGCCCGGAACTCCGCCCAGTACTTGTAGGTCCCCACTCGGGCCTCCTCTCCCTGAATTCAAGATCCAGTGTCGAGGTGTCCACGATCAAGGTGGAGGGCCCCAACGTCCGTCTCCATCTCACGTGTGGCATGCGGGAGTTCATCGATCGCGACTCTGACTGGCTGACCGTGTTCCAGCTGCCCACCCACGCCCCGGACCTCAACCCGCAGGAGGGCATCTTGTCGCTGGTCAAGCGGGAGGTCGGCAACCTCGCGGCCGCTGACCTCTCCCAGGTCACCCGAGCCGTCAAGCGCAAACTGAAGCAGATCCAGTACCGACCCGACGTCGTCGACGGCTGCCTCGCCGGAACCGGTCTGCCCCTCAACGACTGACCGACATCACGCATTCAAGTTCAGTAGATTCGCATCCCCGAGCTACCGAGAGGCCCTGTGTTCATGCGCGCACAACGGGAAGATCACCCCGGCGGGAATCCTGTTCGACCCGCACGTTCCATGATCGGTCGAGATACGGCTTCTGAACGATTTGCTATCCGAGGAGAGCGCGTCGGTCACACATATGACCACCGCCCGCGACACGAACATGTACGGTTTCACCTCCGGAGCTCTGGAGATGAAACGCATCGACGACGCGGCGCTGGTGCTGACGGTCCGGGTCGCGCGAGGGCCCGCCGTCACCGCCCGCACCGATCGCGTCAAATTCCTGAAACCCATCATCGTCGGCGATGTGCTGCATTCGTACGCTCGGCTGCTGAACACCGGATATACCTCGATCGACATCGACGTCGAGATATACACGGAACGTATGCGCACCGAAATGCCTTTCCTGGCTGGACGGGCCGAATTGGTTTTCGTCGCAGTAGACGAGAAAAATATGCCTCGCCCTTTACAGCGGGGCGGGAAGAATGTTCTGTGTGCGCGGTACAGCCGACAGGTCAAGATACAAGACACGGCCGCGCAAGCTCACCCGGTCCATGACCCGGACGACGTGCGGAAAACTGTCGAACTCCAACTCCCTGACCAGCCCCTGACGTGCGCTGAGAATCTGGGATGATTGCGGCCATGACGCGGGGCTCATTCGGGTCCGCTCCCCCGGCGCCGCAATACCGCACATAATGCCGGCAGGCCACCCGCCCACGTCGGCACCACCGCCGGACCGCTCTCCTCCCTCTCCTGAGGAGAGCGGTCCGGCCGGTAGTCGCCTCGTAATTGGGCGGCTGCCGCTGTTCAGCCGGCGAGGTTGCGCTCCCAGGCCCATGCCGCGATCTCCACGCGGTTCCGTGCCACGATCTTCTGCTGGATGCTTCCCAGATGTGTCTTGACGGTCCCCACGGCGATGAACAGCCGTTGCGCGATCTCCGCGTTGGTCATGCCGCGGGCCACCAGCCGTACGACGTCGAGCTCCCGCGGAGACAGATCGGCGGTGTCCGAAGCGGCGGCGGGCGGGGTGAGGTGCTCCAGCAGCCGAACAGTGATCGCAGGGCTGATCATCGCCTCGCCCGAATTGGCCGCCCGCACGGCTTCCACGAGCAACGTGGGTCCGGAGTCCTTCAGAAGGAAACCACACGCCCCGTTACGCAATGCGGTATGGACGTATTCGTCGAGGTCGAATGTGGTAACCACGATGACCTTGACGGGTTCGACAGTGGCCGGGCCGGCCAGCAGTCGCAGCGCTTCCAGACCGTCCATACGGGGCATCCGGATGTCCATCAATGCCACGTCGGGTCGTACGCGGCGGGCCAGTTCCACGGCCTCCACCCCGTCACAGGCCTCCCCCACGCACTCCATGTCGGGCTGCCCCTCGATGATCATTCCGAAACCGGCACGCACCATAGCTTGGTCATCAGCGATCATTACCCGGATCGTCATCGTGCCGCTCCGTTCCGCAGGGGCAGCGCCGCATCCACGACCCAGCCGCCTTCGATCCCCGGCCCTGTGGTGAGCCGGCCGCCGAGTGACTCTACCCGCTCGGTGAGCCCCGCGAGCCCGAAGCCTGAACGCTCCCAGAACATCGGGGTGTTACCGCCTGCGGGCTCATCGTTCTCCACCCTCACCAGCAGCCATTCCGGCGTAGCGTTGACCGACACCTCCACTCCGGATGCGGAACCCGCATGCTTGCGGACGTTGGTCAGCGCCTCCATCACGATGCGGTACGTGGTGCTGGTGACCTCCGCCGGGAGTCCCTCCGGCACTTCCTGGACGTGTAGCCGCACCGGCGGTCCCCCGGCCGTGGCGTACCCGTCCACCAGGTCGGGCAGGTCCGCGATACCTGTCAGTGGAGTTCGTGGTGCCGCGTCGTCGTCCTGGCGCAACACCCCGATAATGCGCCGCATGGCTGCCATGGTCTCCCCACCGGCACGCTCGATCTGCTCCAGGGCGGCGATGACGCGTTGTGGGTTGTCCGCCGCGATCACCTGTGCCCCCTGTGCCTGGACAATCATTCCCGTGACGTGGTGTGCGACGAAATCGTGCAGGTCCCGGGCGAAGTCCGCGCGCTGCTCCGCCCTGGCGACGAGCATCTGCTGCTCACGCGAGGCCGCCTGGAAGCGCAACAGCACGCCGGTCATCACCGCGACCACGGCACACATCGCCTCCAGAAAGGCCGCATTCAGACCGGCGTGCACTCCGGTGAAGTTGGTGTAGATCGTGCGCAGCGGCTGGCACAGCATCGCCAGGCCAAGCGCCGCGACGGTCACCGGCATAAGACGGCCGCCGCCCCACCGGATCACCGCGATGATGACCAGCCACATCCCGAACGCTTCGGCAACACCGAAGGACGTGTGGGGCGTCAGCGGATGGACCGCCGGCACCATGGCCAGAGTCAGCGCCAGCGAACACACGGCGAGTAGCAAGGCCCGTCGCACCATCTGGTCCGGCCTCCATCGGCGGGCCATCAGCCAAACGGCCAGTGCGCCGATGGCCAGCACCACCCGTGCGGAACCCGTCAGCCAGCCCTGGAAGCCCCTGGTCATGACATCCACCGTTACCAGAGCCGCCGTAGTGAGAAGAGCGGGCGGACGGCCGAAGAGCAACCTCTGCGCCCAGTGCCTGTCAGTCATCATCCGTCCCACGGTAGCGCCGGCAGCAGCGCACACGGATCGGCCATCGGACAGACCTCTCGCGCTGTGTCCCCCCGGGCGCAAAAGCCCTGGCAGCACTCAGGAAGCACAGGCAGTCCGACGTCTCGGCCCCGCATCTGCCGAAAGTCAGAGCCGCCCCACCATGGTCCTTCCTCGCGGCCGATGTGGAGCCCCTTCACCAACCGCGAAGCTGCTGGAGCGCACACAGCCAGCCCGGAGGAGAAGTGGGAATGCACAGCACACTGAACCAGGCCACGGTCCCCCAGCCGGATCCGTCGTCGAGCGCCGCCGCCGCGGTGAATCTGGTGAAGATCTACGGCTCGGGTGACACAGCGGTCCGCGCGCTCGACGATGTGACTGTCACGTTCGCCCGAGCCGAATTCACCGCGATCATGGGCCCGTCGGGATCCGGGAAGTCGACTTTGATGCACTGCCTCGCCGGCCTCGACCACGCCACATCGGGGCAGGCGCTGCTTGGTGGCACGGATCTGGTTCAACAGTCGGAGCGGACGCTAACGATGGTCCGCCGGGAGCGGATCGGCTTCATCTTCCAGGCATTCAACCTGCTGCCTCAGCTGACCGCGGTGCAGAACATCACCCTGCCGCTCGACCTGGCTGGCCGACAATGTGATCAACAGCTCTTCGATTATCTGGTCGACGCGCTCGGGCTGAATGAGCGGCTCGGGCACCGGCCAGCCGAACTCTCCGGTGGCCAGCAGCAGCGGGTAGCCATCGCTCGTGCCCTCCTGGGCCGGCCCGAGATTGTCTTCGCCGACGAGCCGACCGGCAATCTCGACTCCACCGCCGGAACGCAAGTGCTCAGCATGCTGCGTTCCATGGTCCGCACGCTTGGCCAGACCGTCGCCATGGTCACCCATGACCCCGGGGCCGCGGCCTACGCGGATCGGGTGGTGCTGCTGGCCGACGGCCGCATCGCAGGGGACATCAGGCATCCGAGCGTGGCGCTGGTCGCCGACGAACTGCGGAAGCTGACGGTCGGCCGATGACCATTCTGCGCACTCAGCTTCTGGATCTTGCCCGGCACCCTGCACGCCTGCTGTTGACCGGGCTGGCCATCGTCGTCATGTCGTTCGTGGTGTTCGGCAGCGTGCTGGCGTACCAGATCAGCGAGCGGACGCTGCTCGATAAGTTCAGTGGCACCCCGACTGCCGCGGATCTGGTTGTCACGGGAGGGGACCCTCTCACCACCCGAAACCTGGAGATGATCCGTCAGGTGCCTGGCGTCGCGGAGGCATCCGGGCGCCACAGCGCCTCCTACAGCCTTCCCAAGCCGGCAGGCAACGAGTTCACCGTGAGCGCCGACCCCGGGTCCGGCCCCCTCGCCACCGTGCGTCTGACCAAAGGAACCTACCCGCATGCTCCGCATGAGGTAGCGGTCACGGACCGCACCGCGGAGCGGCTGGGACTATCCATCGGCTCGACCACCACAGTGCGCTCCCCCGTCGGCCCTCGCGCAGTGCTGCTGCACGTCACCGGCGTGGTGCAGGCCAAGCAGGACAACGGCAACGACGCCTACACCACAGACGAGCTCGCCGCCCGACTCCCCGGCAGCGCCACGTTCGATCAGGTGGACATCCACCTCAGCCCCGGCACCGCCAAGCCCTCTGTCCGCACCGCATTGCAGGCCGCCCTCGCCGATGGCTCGCACGTACGACAGCACAGCGCTCCGCAGATCATCGACGGCGATGTAGTACGCACCCAGGAGGCGACCGAGGCCGTACGAAGCTTGAACACCATCTTCGGTGTTGTCACGATGTTCGTGGTGGTTGCCGCGCTGGCCGCGGCATGGGTGGCCACGTCCACGTTCCGCATCGTCTTCGTCCAGCGTGTACGGCAGCTGGCGTTGCTGCGGGCGGTGGGTGCCGACCGGGCTCTGCTAGCCCGTGCGCTGGCCGCCGAAGGAGCCCTGACCGGCCTTGTCGCCGCGACGGCGGGTGTCCTCCTCGCAATGGTCGTCGGCCGGATGGCACCGGCAGTGCTGGGACTTTTCGGCACCGCCGTAGCCTCCCCTGACCTCGCCCTCGGCCCGGCGTTCGCGGTGATCTGCGGGGCCGGTGCCCTCACGGTCCTCGCCGTGCTCGCCCCTGCCCTGTCCGCAGCCGGCGTATCACCCATCGAGGCACTGCGCACAGCAGGAACCGCGGACAGCCACCAGAGCATCGGCAAGGCGCGGACCGCGCTCGGCGCACTGAGCGCCGTGGGCTCCGCACTCATGATCGCCGTCGTCCTCACCCATCTGCCGACTCCAGGGCAGAAGGACTATGATCCGCAGCCTCTGCTCTTGGTCATCGTGGGCGCCGGGGCGCTGGCCTTCCTCGTCCTTGTGGCATGGGGCCCGGCGGTCGTCCGACCCGTGCTGCGTCTGCTGGGCTCGCCGCTACGGGCCACGGGGCCGGTCGGCCGGCTCGCAGTCGGAGGAGTGGGCGGTGGCGCCCGGCGGGCCGCCTCCGTAAGCCTCGTCGTCACGTTGGGCGTCACCCTGATCACCGGGGTGCTCATTGGCTCGGCGTCCATGCGGTCTCTGGCAAAGGGACAGCTGGCCGCGGTCGCGCCCGCCGACTTCCGCCTCGCCGACGACGACGGCAAGCCGGTCCCGCCTCAGACACTGTCCCGGGCGAAGGCAAGCCCCGAGCTGAGGAACGTCGTGCCTTACCGGAGCATGCCAGTCGTCGCCGAGCGACAGGGCGCCCAGTCGGCCCTCGGTATCGATCTGCATGCCCTGTCGATCTGGCGGGACTTCGCCACCACCGAAGGATCGCTGTCGGATCTCGGCCCCGGCCGGGTGGCGGTGCTGCAGAACTTCGTGCAGGCCACCGGCAAACACACTGGGGAGGCGATCACTCTCAGCCACGGCTCGCACAAGGTCACCGTCCGGATCGCCGCGGTCATGGAAGCCGTTCCACTGACCGCAAGCTTCATAGCCGACCCTGGTGATCTGCAGCGGCTCGGCGCGCCGTCCGCGTACGCGGGCTTCGTCGCCAACGCGGCCAAGCCGGGCGAACAAGGCCGTACGGCCGCCCTCAAAATCCTGCAGAGCGATATCGTCGGAGACAACACCCATCTGACGGTGGACACCCTCGCCGATCAGCGTGACGCCACCAACGCGCGCTTCGACTCCGTGGTGTCCCTCGCCCTGGCCCTAGTCTCCCTCACCGTGATCATCGCGGTCGTGGGGGTGGGCACCACCACCAGCCTGTCGGTGGTCGAGCGGGTCCGTGAAGCCGGGCTGCTACGGGCACTTGGCATGTCCCGTCGCGGACTGCGCACCATGCTGACCGCCGAGGCAGGTCTGTATGGCGCACTCGGCGCGGCCCTAGGACTCCTGCTGTCCTTGCCGTTCGCGTGGTTGACAGTGCTCACTCTGCGCACCTCGGCCCAGGTCGAGGTCCCGCTGCCACAGCTCACCGGAGTGGTCCTGCTGATGACGGCGCTGACGGCATTGGCCGGTGCGCTGCCTGCGCGCCGGGCAGCCCGGATCAGCCCGATGGAGGCCCTGGCCGCCACCGACTGAGTCCCCCGGGCAGTGGAGTACCACCCCAGGCCTGCTCTGCCCCCCCTTTCCCCGGCCCCGGGAACGGTACCGATACCGGACGCTGTTGGTTTATTCGGGGCCTTCCTGCTTCGCCCCGTCGATCTTGTGGTCGGCGGGGCGAAGCGCTGCGAAGTGGCTGGTGCGGGTGCGGGCTCGTGGTGTGTCGGTGAGGTGGGCGTCGATGCGGGCGAGGTTGATGGCGGCGCCGGTGAGCTGATGCTGGAGGCTGGTCTTCGCCAGGCCCTGGTAGCGGGATCTACGCAGGCCGCAGCGGAGCACGCCCTGTGCGATCGTGCCTTCGACTCCGGCACGGGTTTTGTAGCGCTCTTTCCAGGCAGCGGTTTCCTGTTCGGTGCGGGCCTGGCGAAGGGCCTCGTGTTCGGCGCGGGGCTGCAGGGTGAGGCGCCGGCCGACTCTGGAGGATGTGCACTGCTCACGGACGGGGCAGGGCTGGCAGTCGCTCTTGTTGAAGCGGATCCGGATCACGGGGACGCCTTCCTCGGAACGACAGGGGTTCCAGCGCCTGGTGGTCTTACCTCCGGGGCAGGCGGCCTGTTTGTTCTCCCAGTCGATGGTGAAGGCGTCTCGGGAGAATCCACCGCCTGCAAGGGTCTGAGGGCTGGGGTCCCTGGCGGCCGGTCCGGTGAGCGTGATGCCGTACTCGCGGCGGGCGTGGACGAGTTCGTGCGCATCGACATATCCGGCGTCGACCAGGTGCTCACCGGGAAGACGGCCCGCTTCGGCGAGCTGCGCGTGCACGGTCTGGGTCATCGACACGTCGGGGACCGTCGCGGTGGTGGTGGCCACGTTCGTGATCAGGTTCGGAGTGTCCACCTCGCAGGTCTCGGTGAGGTGGACTTTGTAGCCGTCCCAGACGGTGTCGCGTTTCACGCTGCCGCGTGTCTCGATGTCATACGGCGTGACCAGGCGCATCGCGCTCGGTGGCCGATCTTTTGGGTCCCGACGCCTCACCTCGCCCTCGACCAGGTGGAAGGACTGGACCCATGTCTGCCGCAGGATCTGAACTTCCTCGATCTCTTGCACTCCCGCGGGTGCCCGGGACGAGAAGACGGCCTCAAGCAGACGCGTCCCGTCCACTCCGATCCTCCGGCCGACCTCGTCACGCTTGGCACGGGTCTTGGGGAACCGGGAGTCCTCGACCCGGGTCGCGTAATGCTTGAACCAGTCCGTCTCGGCCACCTCCACCAGCCAGTCTGGAGCTGCCTGCGCGAGCGCGTTCAGCGCGGAGCGCAGCGTCTCGGCCACCATCTCCAGCCAGGACAGCTCCCGTGCCGCCGACAGCACATGCGTGGAGTCGGTGCGGGCCCGGCCCGCCGCCTTGAGCAGTCCCTTGTCCCGGGCAGCGGCCAGGATGCCATCCAGTACCCTCCGCCCGGCGTCCGCTTCGACCAGCCGGTCCCTGAACTCCGACAACACCGAGAAATCAGTGGGCGTTAAGTCCGTTTCTGGTAGCGGCCTCGTCCGGGTTGGGTGAGGAAGCCTTGGCGGACGAGGCGTCCGAGGCGGCTGCGGGTGACG
>NZ_JBVHMR010000104.1:0-9790 GCF_055558375.1 Streptomyces sp. NPDC025793
CGCTCACCGGTCGCCGGCGTCCACGGTACTCGGTGCCGTTACGGCTGGTTCCTGACCGGGCGGTCGGCAGCGGGAAGGTCCGAACGAGGGCACCGACCGGGCGGGCGTCCGGGCGCTGTAGACCGGCGCGACTTCGAGCTCATCGGCGGGTCGATCCTGGGCGCGATCCACACGTCACCCACGCCGACAACCGCGACGCCCTGACCCTGCTGCGCACTGCCCAACCAGGTTCTCCGAGTCGACTGATGTTCAGGGCCGCGACCTGGCGGCGGCCGCTGACGACGGGCCCGTGCTGGTGGGCAGGCCCGGCTCAGATGTTCGGCAGCTGACCTTTTTCCGGCTCACCAGCGGGAACCGGCTCCAGCACCGCGACGTCCGTGGGGCCGGCCAGCGCGTCCGCGATCTCCCCGCCCAGCGCGGCCAGCACCGGCCCGGCCGAGTGGGCGTCGAGAGCGGCCTGGTCGGCCCAGTTCTCCACGACGGTGACCCGGTCCTCGCCGGCATGGGCGGCGTAGAGCAAGCAGCCGGGCTCAGCATGCACGGCGGCAGCGTGCCGGCGGAATGCCGCGAGCACGTCCTCCCGGCGGCCGGGCTTGGTCCGGAGGGTGGCAACGACGATGGGCATGGAACCTCCTTGGGATGGGACCGGTCCGTAATCACGGACGCGATCTTGGTGGTCTCAAGGAGCCTATGCCAGGAACGGGCGCCCTGACCTTGCCCGGGTCCCCGTCAGAGTGCTCCGCGGGCCATGCAAATGCTGCGCTGCATCCACGACGTCGCCCTGCGGCCATCCGATCAGCACCACTACCAGGAGCAGCACCAGGTCCTCGCCGCAGGCCTTGGCCTCACACCTGACAGCCTCACAGCACACCCCGCCCACCTGGGAAAACAGGGTGTGTGGCTCACAGCAGGAGCCAGGTGTCCGCGAGCGATGGCGGTCTGAGGACGGTGCCGTGCAGGGCGCGGCGGTCGCCGGACATCGCGTAGCGGCGGGCGGCGAAGCCGTGCTCGATGGGCAAGCCGATCTCCTCGCACAGCAGCGCCAGGACGTCGGTCGCGTAGGCGTCGGACAGGTAGGCCGGCGCGACTTCGAGCATCAGCTCCCCGATCGCGTACGTGTTGGCGGCGAGTTGCTCGACGGCGCGGCGGAGTTCGGCGGGCGCGGCATCCTGCGTCGGATCGGCGGTTGCTGGGGGTGGGGCGGTGCTGACGTCGCGGACGGACTGTCGGACGACCGCGCGCACCGTCGGCTCATCGAGGGGCTGGAGGCCCCTGTGGGCGAGCGTGGCGAGTCGGCGGGTCAGCTCCGCGACGGCGTCCGTGCGGCCGGAGACAGCGGGCAGGGCGCGCTGGGACAGGCCGTAGTCGAGCGCGGCCGCGGCGGCCGGGGTGGTTGTCTCGCGTGCGAGACGTCTCGGTGCCGGCGGCGACGGCTCCGTGGATCGCGGCCAGGGCGCGGGCAACGTCCAGGAGCCGGTACGCCTACGCGCGGCTGATGCCGAACTCCGCGATCGATACGTCTGCGGCCTTCCACCCCTCGGCGGAGGCGATCGCCGAAGGCACCAGCCTGCTCGCGCCCGGTGACAGCAGGCGCTGAGCAGCGGCTTGAAGTTTCCTGGCTCACTGCTACGAGCGCGACCGGGGCTCGGGGCGCACGACGCGGAAGGGCTGTCCGTGCAGATCGGTGACTACGACCCCGGACTTTCCATTGCAGATCCAGTGCACGCCGATGCGCCACCGGAAGTCGCCTGGCTCTTCGGTGGTCACATGGATGAAGAAGTGATCGGGATCGAGGGGTGTGACCGTGTAGGGGAAGTCCGGTACGCCATCGGCAGGTCTCGGCGCGGGCGCCGGCTCGGTGGCGTTCGCAGGGAGTCCCACGTTGAGGCTCACGCGGAACTCTCGCAGTTGCCGGGGGGACATCGGGGCGGCAAGTGGAGGCCCAGCGAGGTGACTGACGTGCGGAGGAGCGTCGCACGACTCCATGCGCACGTCTAGTTTGTTGATGATCGCTGTCCGGTCACCGGCGGCCTCGACGATCAGGTGGACGACTGCATCGTATAGTTCCACGACGTTGGCGGAGTCGCGCCATCGCTCCGTGGTCGGTGGCAGAGGGCCTATGTACCCTTGGATGCGAGGAGGCTGGGAAGCGTGAACGGTGATGGGATCTTCCGGTGTCCGGGCCAGCACCGCCTCGCCGCCACGCGTGATGACCTTGTCGACGTTGCGGGTGACGAGTCCTGTGACGGCCGCGCTCGCACCCGCGAGGACCGCCGTCAGAACCCACTTCTCCACCCCCGCGACGACTACAGCTACGACAGCGGCAGCAAGAGCTAGCGCAACTGCGCAAAACCGTATGACTAGTTGACGAGACAGCACTGCATCCCCCCTAAGGCCCAGGATGCCCGATCGCCATCAGACGAACCACTCGCCCGGGTCAAACCCTGAGGCCGCTCCTCCTCATGCGCGCCGGGTTGGCGCAGGGGCCACATCCGGCCAGGCAGGTCGGGAAGCTGGAATGAGTACCGGCCAAGTATGTTGATGTGGTGCCGCACGAGCGGCGAGAGGCGTGCCACGTCCTCGTCGCGGACGTCGAAGCCGTCCGCCCGAAGCTGGTTCACCGCGGCGTCCATGTACCGCGCGGTGAACAGCACGAGGGCGTTGAGGACCAGGCCCAGGGCGCCGATCTGGTCTTCCATGCCGTCCTGTGCGGGCCGCGCTGATCCCCGGCAGCGGGCACTCAGTCAGCCGGCAGCTCACCGCGCCCATCCGACCCGCAATACCGCGTGTGCCACACACCGGAGGTGTCTGTCCCCGACCATCCGGGAGAGACACCTCCCGGGCGTTTGAAGTCGGTGCCCGCCGCTTCCCCGGCTCATGTGCCGGCACGTGCTCTCGCGGCTCGCGTGATTCGACGAGGGCAACGCAGAAGGGACCCGCGGTTGCGGGCCCCTTCTTCTGGTAGCGGGGACAGGATTTGAACCTGCGGCCTCTGGGTTATGAGCCCAGCGAGCTACCGAGCTGCTCCACCCCGCGTCGGCGATGCCACTCTACATGGTGGATCATGCGGGACTCGGGTCGGGCGTCAGCCGCCGCGGACGATGTTCTCGGCCTGGGGGCCCTTCTGGCCTTGGGTGACGTCGAAGGTGACGGTCTCTCCCTCAACCAGTTCCCGGTATCCGTTGCCCTGGATGTTGGAGTAGTGCGCGAAGACGTCCGGTCCGCCGTCCTGGGCGATGAAGCCGAAGCCCTTCTCGGCGTTGAACCACTTCACGGTGCCGCTGGCCATGCTGTTGTCCTTCGTTCTCGGCGGGAAACCCCGGCCTGGTGAGATGGGGCCAACTACGTAACGCGCCCGACGTCCGTCCTACCCCACTCGCAGCCTGGTTATCCGATCAATACTTCGGTCCGCGCCCCGGCCTGCGCCGGGGCGCGTACATCGCCGCTGAGTGCGGCTGCCCGGACGACGCATTCGCATCCCGCAGCGTCCGGCGGTCTGGTCGAGCAGGGCGGTGCCGGCGGTGTTGTCGTGGGCGGATGCGGCCGGCACCACGACGCCGATGATCAGCCCCAGAACGTCGACGGCCAGCCCTCGCTTGCGCCCCGACACCTTCTTGTTGGCGTCCAGTCCCGTCGTGGTCTTCGGAACACCCGCGGCCGCGCGAACGGCCTGGGTGCCGATGATCCCGAGGGACGGGTCCTCTAATCGTCGCGCTCTCTCCCGCACCCGGCAGCGCAGAAGTTCCTGGATCCGCTGGTCGAGCCCGTCCTCGCGCCACAGACCGAAGTAGGAGAACACCGCCGACCAGGCCGGCAAGTCGTGGGGCAGTTAGCGCCACTGACAGCCCGTCCGATTCTGATAGAAGATCGCGTTCACGACCTCCCGGAGGTCGCAGGACCCGGGATCCCCGGTCCCCGACCGCGCCACTCTGTCCTGCTTCCAGGCTGTGATCACCGGCTCGATCAACGCCCACTGCTCGTCCGCTAAGTCACTCGGATACGGCTCTCGCTCCATGCCCCGCATCTCAACATGAACATGCCCAGCAGGAGGTCTGCACGACGATCAGTACCACGATCGAGCGATCACGAACCGAGAAAGATCGGACTTAACGTCCACTCAGTGAGCCTGTTCTATCCCCGCGCGGGTGGCAGCGCATCTGCGCAGAGCCAAACCGGCCGTCTCGGCCGTGGACAAGGCGCGATTCCAGCCAGTACCCGTAGGTAACGGTATGTGAGGTCCGCTCGGGGGGCATGATCGCGGTCGTGATCCGCGAAGACATGCCCCGCTGCTTGAGGTGGGAGATCCAGATGCACGAGCCGTTCAGCCGCGTATGGATCTGCAAAGACTACGGCCGCGCGACAACCGGCGCGGACCCCGCCGAGTGGGGTCGGACCGTCCTGGCCGCATACCTTGCCGAGCGGCCCACCAGGGGTGAAACGTTCCGTGTCATCGTCCGCACCGACAACGGCAGCCAGTCCATCACCACACCCAGTCAACTCACGGGCCATGGCTGGACGGCAGACCCCGCCATCCGCCAAGCCCTGCCGGGCTATCTCCGGGGCGCCCTCGCCTGACCGCGGCAAGCCCCCCGAGGCCGCCGCCGTTGACACAGCCGTGCTGCGCACCATGGGGATCAGGCGGCCCTGGACGGAAGGGCGCTGCACCGGGCTGCGGCCCGGCTGCTGGTGTGATCGGTGCCGCAGTGAGCGCCCGTGTCGCTGACGATCTGCGGGCAGAACAGCCGGGAGGGGACGGCCCGGTGGTGAGGCCCACGGCCTGGAGGGCACCGTCGACGAGGTGGGAGCCGAATACTCAGCCGCCACCCTTCACCATCACGTACAGGGTTTTGTACGTGCCGGTGACAACGAGTTCTTTGACCATGTTCCGGTACACGGTGGCGAGGTCGAGGTAGCCGCCGGCGGCCGGCATGACGGTGACCGTGTAGAGGCCGTGGTGCAGCCAGACGGCGGTGATCTCGGCCCGCTCACCACCGGTGGCGTGCACGCGGGTGCGCTCGGCGTGCTTCTCGGCCCAGCCGCAATCGGAAGCCGAGCACGGGACGCCATCCAACGGCCTACTTGAAGGCCTTCGTCAGTCCTCGCTTCTGTCTGCCCTCACGGCTGTACGTGGCATCTCCCAGCGGCTCAGTCACCCAAGTGCCGTTGCCGTCCTTTTCCTCCTGTCCCGTCATTGTGCTTGCCTGACCACTCGCCGCTCTTGTCGCCGCCGCGCTCCGGCCTGGGTGACGTCATGGCGGACGGAGGGGCAGGCGACGGCGTCGTGGCAGGGGTCCGTCCGGCGGGTGTTGGTGCGATGCGCGTGGGTGAGGGAGAGGCTGGAGACGTAGGTGTCGTGGCGCCGGAATTGAGCGAGGCGCCGAGAGCGGTGGCGCCGGCGAACAGCGCGAGGCCGGCGCCGCCGAGAACGGCTTTGGAGGCCAGTTTGCGGCGACTGCTGGAGCGGGAGTGGGTGCCCGCGCCGGATTCACCGGCGTGCGGGGCTGAAGTCGACGGAATTGCCGGGGCGGGCATGAGGGAGGTGCCGTCGGGCTCGGCCGGCCGCGGCGTTCCGCTCTGCGCGGCCAGCCAGGCGGCTGCCTGCTCGGCGGTGGGCCGGTGGGCCGGGTCCTTCGCGAGCATGTGCAGCACGTAGTCGGAGAGCGGCTGCGGTATGCCGGGGTGCAGGCGGTCGGGCGGTTGTGGTGTGGCACTGACGTGCTGCTGGACCACGGCCAGTGACGTGGCTCCAGTGAACGGAGGCCGCCCGGTGAGCAGTTCGTACAGGACACAACCGAGGGAGTAGACGTCGGACGCGGGCTGCGCGGGACGGCCCAACGCGCGTTCGGGAGCCAGGTAGTCGGCGGTGCCGATGATCTTGCCTGTGGCGGTCAGGCCGCTGGCGGCCTCCTCGGCGAAGCGTGCGATGCCGAAGTCGGTGATCTTCACCGTGCGGTCGGTATTCAGCATCACATTCGCGGGTTTGACGTCCCGGTGGACCACGCCCTGTTGGTGTGCCGCGCAGAGGCCGGCGGCCGCCTGGGCCGTGATGGCCGCCGCCTCGGCCCAGGGCAGGACGCGGCGCAGGGAGCGTTCCTGAGCCAGGTTCCAGCCGTCGACGAGTTCCATGACCAGGTGGGGCTGGTCATGGTGGGAGCCGAAGTCGTACATGCCCACGACGTTGGGGTGGTTGAGCCGGGCCGCGATCTGCGCCTCCAGGCGGAACCGCTCGGCGTCCTCCGCCTCCTGGGCATGCAGCAGTTTGACGGCCACGGGCCGCCCGAGAAGGTGGTCGCAGGCCCGCCACACCTCGCCCATCGCGCCGCGTCCCAGCAGCTCCTGCAGCTCATAGCGGTCCGCCAGCAGACCCCGCACACCCACCCCGATCATCGTGTTGCTCCTTGTTCCCCCGGGCCCGGTGAGCCGATGCACGCTCCCCCTCGGACCGGGCGCCGGGGTGCGCATGGGGCAGGCAGATGATGGGGGTTCACCCGCCTGCCCCTCATTGCGCGACTACCCGCTCAGAATTTGGGGGCGAGCAGGTGCCACGAGGCCCCTGGGTCCCAGGAGACACTTGTACAGCGCACCGGAGTGCCGGGCCGTCACACCCCTGGAGCACCCAACACCACCCGGCTCTCCGAGCTGTAAGAGGGGCAGGCCCGGCACGGGGGGAACCGAACCTGCCCCAGCACGTCGGCGCCTGCAGAGCCTCCCCCCGGAGGATGGGCGCCATGACCCCGCGCGGGGTCACTTCGAACAGCGCGCCGCAGGTCAGGAGTGTCACAGGGGAATGGGAACCGTTGCGACACCGACAACTCTATGAAGGAGCGCCATGTTCTCCTTCATGACTTGGTCACGAATTACGCGAGTACCGGCAGCCGGGGGCTGTTGCGGTACCCGAATCGCACTCATCCATTCCGTCCGGAAAATTGCCCCGGCGTGCGAACATGCGGCCAAGTTCCCATACAAGCAGCCATATTTGGGGCATCACAGACGCCGGCTTAACGCTGCAGTGCATGCGGATTACTTCACGCTGGGCTTTTCATCCACGCGATGAGCCGCGTCCGCCAGCCGTCCTCCGACCGGCCCGCCGAACCGTCCACGCGTCGAGGATTGTGTGTGCGTCGCACCGCCCCACCCAGCCGGCCCGGCTCCGGCTCCGTTCGAGTCATCGGCTCCCCTGCCGGTACGGGGTTGCGTTCCGCCGGCTCACACCTGCACCGCTGAGCCGTCGGCACGCCGGCGAGCACATGCTCCACGTGTCTCCCGCAGCCCTCATAGGTCACCTTCCGGCACGACTGACAGACAGCTCGTCGGCACATGATTCCCCTTCCTCGGCGCCCTCATTAACGGACCAGTAATATCAACAGTTTCGTCACGGTCGAATTCACATTTTCGCCATAACCAACCCCAATCCGCGCACTATCTCCACGAACAACTAACTCCCGCCGACAGAAAGAACAGCCGTGAGGGTGCGTAACGCCCCGATATCGCATGGCGTACCTCACTCAGCGATGTCAAGCGGTCACGTCCGGAATCCCCCTGAAGTTGCTCGGGACACCGAAACAATGGTTCCATCTCGCCCGGTCGAGAAAGGAAGGCACTGCTCCGTATCGTGACAGGCCATCACCGCGCCCATTGAGATGGTCGACCCGGGCGCGGCGCGGGCGAGAGACCGAGAACGGCAACCGCCCTCATGGAACAGGTGGTGTGCGCCGGTCAGAAGGGAGCAACGTGAGTTGCTCGCACGCCGCAGGATGCCCCCTTTTCCCCTTGCTCAGGGCGAGCTTGCAAGGTTGGCGCGACTACTACTGCGACAGCGAGGATCAGTGGCTCGGCTGTGCGCGCTACCAGGTGTCACTCACCGGCGAGCGGGTGCCGATCAGCCTGCTGCCCAACGGTGCCCGCGCGCGACACCTTGAAGACCCGCCCACCGGCCAGGACCGGGCCGGCGCCGCCGGCCCGGTGCAGGAAGCCCAGCAGGCCTCCCCACCACAACACAATCCCTGGCCGCCGCAGAGCGCAACCTGGTCGCATCCGGCATCTGCCTGGCCACCAGAGCCGTCAAAACCAGTGGTCGCGACACCCGAGGCCATGGCTCAGTTCCGGGCGGCATCTCCGACGATACCGGTCTCGCATTACCGACCGTCACCACCGCCACCGTTTCCCCAGCCTCCAGACCACCCATCTCGACACACGGAGCATGGACCCGGCTCAAAGCGCGGCTGGTGGGCGCGATTCACCGAATGGATGGGAGGCCCCGCATGAGCGGCTACTGGCCCTGGTGGGCCGGCGCTGCCGGGCTCGCTCTGATCACCATCAACTACACCCTCGCCACGGACCGGTCTTTCGGGGTGTCGTCCGCGTGGGATCGCGTGTTGCACTGGCGCAGGGAGCGCCGCCTCGAGCGGATGGACGAGGAGTTCACCGACGAGCATGCCCTCGCTGACGCTCTCGCCGCAGCCACAGCAGAGCACTTCGGCACCAGCCCCGCCGCACCCACTGTGACGCCGGTTCCCTACACGACACCACAACTGGTCGAAACGGACGCCGAACCGACGGTGAGTGAGGGCACTTCGGGGACGGGACCGGCCCCGCTGGCCACCCAGGCTGCCCTGCTGGTATCGATCTTCTTCGGTGGACTGATCGCGGCGGTCACCTCCGGGCGGTTCCGCCTCCGCCTCGACATGGGCCCGGGATTCAGGAACGTGGTCACCGCCAATCCGACCACCATGGTCGTCCTGCTGTTCGTCGGAGGCGTACTGGTCGGCTTCGGCACCCGGCTGGCCGGCGGGTGTAGCTCCGGCCACGGACTCAGCGGCTGCGGCCGTCTGCGCCCGGTCAGCCTGGTTGCGACGGCCGTGTTCTTCGGCACCGCCGTCGCGGTGTCGTTCCTGCTGTGGAAGGTGATCTGATGCGTACCCGGGGCGCGATTCTCGTGGCCAACATCCTCACCGGCCTCACTCTCGGCTACACCGTCTCCAACATCGGCTTCGGCGACTACGCCGAGCTGAACCGCATGTTCACCTTCCAGGACCTGCGCATGCTCCTGTCCTTCGCCGGCGCCGTCGTGATCATCGTCTGCGCATTCGCCCTGCTGCGGGTCCCCCGCGCCCCGGGGCGTATCCACGTCGGCGTGATCCCCGGCGCAGTCCTGTTCGGTACCGGCTGGGCGATCTCCGGCGGCTGCCCGGCAATACCGCTCGTCCAACTCGCCGGCGGATACCTGCCCGCGCTGGTCACCATCCTCGGCGTCACCGTCGGTATCCGGCTGTGCCGCTGGGCCAACGCCCACTACTTCCACCTCGACCGCGGCTCCTGCGGACTGTAACCAAGAACGCCCACCGACACGGCTCGCCGGAGAAGCGGCCCTCCGTTGACGAGTGCAACCACCCACTCCCCGCAGTCGGACGCGGACTCCGATCGCGACGGCGACGGGGACGAAGTCGTTGAGGGCGGTGGCGGTCTGGTTGTGCGTGCGGGACGCGGTCCTGGTGAGGCGGCTGAGGACGCGCAGCCCGGTGGGATGTTGGTGTCGTCGGGCTTTGGCGCTGCCACCCCCGTACCACGGATCGGTCATGGCTTTCGTAGCGACACGCAGCAGGCAAGGGGTGAGGAGGCGTCAGCAGATCATCCGGGAGGGCTAATGGTCATTCAATCTGCCTGGTCTTCGAGCCGCTTCACATTCTGACGGAGCACCAAGCAGGGCCGTATATACCCCGGTCGGCCCCCTGCCGCACAGCTTTCGATATGACCCGATATGACAGCTGTGACTACTTTTGGTCGCAGTCGG
>NZ_JBVHMR010000105.1:0-9723 GCF_055558375.1 Streptomyces sp. NPDC025793
TCCGGAGCCGGCAACGCCCGCCGATCCAACTTCCCATTCGGCGTCAACGGCAACGCATCCAACGGCACGATCACCGACGGGACCATGTACTCGGGGAGCACCTTCGCCACGTGCGTTCGTAGTGTCAGCGGGTCGGCGGCGGAGACGACGTATCCGACGAGCCGCTTGTCGCCGGGCCGGTCCTCACGCACCACGACCGCGGCCTGGCCCACCCGCGGATCACCCGTCAGAACGGACTCGATCTCACCCAGCTCGATCCGGAAACCACGCACCTTCACCTGGTCATCCACACGACCGACGTACTCCAGCTGCCCGGCCGCCGTACGGCGCGCCACGTCGCCGGTCCGGTAGAGCCGACCGCCGACCGGTCCAAAGGGGTCGGCGACAAAGCGCTCGGCGGTCAGGGCGGGGCGGTTGAGGTAGCCGCGGGCGAGCTGGTCGCCCGCGATGTAGACCTCACCGGCAACGCCGTCCGGCACCGGACGGAGGAATCCGTCCAGGACATAGACCCGGGTGTTCCACACCGGACGGCCGATCGGGACGGTCGCGGCGTCGTCGCCAAGGCCGTCCAGCCGTCCAGCCGTCGCCTGGATGGTGGCCTCGGTCGGACCATACAGATTGATCACGCTTGCGTCCCAGGCCGCGGCGGCTTGCCTGGCCAGCGACGCCGGGAGTGCCTCACCGCCCGAGAGGAGCGCGCGGATGCCCCGGCCCCGCTCGTCCAGCGGCATCGCGGCCAGCAGGGACGGCACGAACTGAGCCACCGTGACGCCCTGGCGCCCGATGAACGCGAGCAGCTGCTCGGGGTCGCGGGTCGCCTCGGCCGACGCCATGGCCACGGCCGCCCCCGAGAGCAACGGCGCCCACAGCTCACCGCCGGCCGCGTCGAAGCTGACCGGGGTGCGGGCGAGCACCACATCCTGCGAGGTCAGCTCGGTCTCCGCGGCGAGCCAGCAGAGCTGATTGGTGAGGCCGACGTGGGTGACGACGACGCCCTTGGGGGCGCCGGTGGAACCCGAGGTGTAGATGACGTACACCGGGTGCCGGGCGGTGAGCACGGCGATCCGGTCCGCGTCGGCCACATCGGTATCCGAGTGGACCGCCAGGGCCGCGGCGGTCCCCGGCTCGTCGAGCAGCAGGACCGGTGCCGCTGTCTCGATCCTGGTCCCACGGGTGCTCAGCACCAGAATGGGGGAGGCGTCCTTCAGCATGAACGCGATCCGGTCCGCGGGATAGTCCGGATCGACCGGCACATACGCGGCCCCCGACTTGAGCACCGCCAACAGCGCGACGACCAGCTCCAGCGACCGCGGCAACGCCACCGCCACAAACCGCTCCGGACCCGCACCCTGTTCCACCAGCAGCCGCGCGAGCCGGTTCGCCCGCGCGTTCAGCTCGCCATACGACAGCTCCACACCCTCGAACACCACCGCAGTCGCCTCCGACGACCGCTCCACCTGCTCCTCGAACAACGCGGGCAACGTGCGGTCAGGCACCACGGCAGCGGTGTCGTTCCAGTCCGTGAGGACCCGCCCCAGCTCGGCGTCGTCGAGGATGCGTGCCCGGCTCACCGGCTGCTCGGGGTGCGCCAGGACCTGCTCCAGGAACCGCGCCAGCCAGCCCGCCATCCGCTCGATCGTGGACCGGTCGAACAGGTCCGTCGCGAACTCGATCCCACCCCGAATACCAGCCGGCTTCCCTTCCTCGGTGAACACCTCGGCGAGATTGAAGGACAGGTCGAACTTCGCCACCTGTGCCCCGGCCGGTGCGATCTCCGCTTCGAGACCGGGCATCACAAGGTCCGACACGGGGGTGTTCTGGAACGCCAAGGCCACCTGGAACAGAGGGTGTCGGCCCATCGAGCGAACCGGATTCAACACCTCCACCAGACGCTCGAACGGCACATCCTGCGCCGCGAACGCCCTGAGATCGGTCTCCCGGACCCGCCCGACCAGCTCCGCGAACGACGGATCACCCGACACATCCGACCGCAACACCAGCGTGTTCACGAAGAACCCGACCAGGTCATCCAACGCCTCGTCCAAACGACCCGCCACCGGAGAGCCGATCGGAATGTCCGTGCCCGCCCCCAGCCGGGACAGCAGACCCGACACCGCGGCCTGCACCACCATGAACACACTCGCCCCACACTCACGCGCAAGGCTCACCACACGGCGGTGCAGCTCCGCCTCAAGCGCCACCTCGACAACATCACCTTGGTGGGAGGTCACGAGTGGACGCGGGCGGTCGAACGGGAGCTCCAACTCCTCAGGAACACCGGCGAGTTCACCTCGCCAGAACTCCACCTGTCCCGCGTCACCCTCGTCGCCCAGCAGTTCGCGCTGCCACAAGGTGTAATCCGCGTACTGCACCGGCAACGGCTCCCACTGCGGAACCGCACCCTCACACCGCGCCCCGTACGCCGACGCCAGATCCCGCGCCAACGGCCCCAACGACCAACCATCACCCGCGATGTGATGCATGACCGCGGCCAACACCCACTCATCCACGGCTACTCGGAAGGCCCACACCCGCACCGGAATCTCACAGCTCAGATCGAACGCGTACGCCGAGACATCCGCGATGTCAGCCCAGACCCCCTCACGGTCGCTCTCCCCCACCACCAGCGCCGGCGCCGCCTCCTCCACGCTCAGCACCCGCTGATACGGCTGACCGTCCACCTCCACGAACACCGTCCGCAGACTCTCATGCCGGCCCACCACATCGCCGAACGCCGCATTCAACGCGTCAACATCCAGCTCACCCCGCAGCCGCACCACCAGCGGAATGTTGTACGTCGCGTTCGGCCCCTCCAAACGGTTCAAGAACCACAACCGACGCTGGGCAAACGACACCGGCACCCGCTCCGGCCGCTCCACCGCCCGCAACACCGCACGCCCCACACCAGCACCCGCAAGCCGCTCCACCAACCCCGCGACCGTCGGCGCCTCGAACAACAGACGAATGCCCAACTCCACACCCAGCACCGACCGCACACGGCTCACCAGACGCGTCGCCAGCAGCGAATGCCCGCCCAACTCGAAGAAGTTGTCATCAATGGACACCCGCTCAACGCCCAGAATCTCCGCGAACACCGCGCACAGGACCTCCTCCTGCGGCGTACGCGGAGCACGACCCTCGCCATCAGCGGCGAACTCGACCGCAGGCAGGGCCCGGCGATCCAGCTTCCCGTTCGGCGTCAACGGCAGCGCATCGAGGATGAGGACCGCTGAGGGAACCATGTACTCGGGGACCGCAGCGGCCACATGGGCACGCAGAACCTGCGGGTCGAGCATCACGCCGTCGGCAAGAACGACGTATCCGACGAGGCGTTCATCGCGGACGATGACGGTGGCCTGGGTGACGTCGGGGTGTGTGGCGAGGACGGTTTCGATCTCGCCGAGTTCGATGCGGAAGCCTCGGATCTTGACCTGGTCGTCGGTGCGGCCGAGGTATTCGATCTCACCGTCGCTGTTCCAGCGGACGAGGTCCCCGGTCCGGTACATGCGTGTGCCGGGTGCCCCGTAGGGGTCGGCGACGAAACGATCCGCCGTCAGACCGGGCCGCTGGTGGTAGCCCCGGGCCAGCTGGACACCGGCGATGTACAACTCGCCCGCCACGCCGACGGGTACGGGAGACAGACCCGCGTCGAGGACGTACAGCTGCGTGTTCCACACCGGCCGCCCGATCGGCACGGTCGTACCCGCCGGCGCCGAGCATTTCCACCATGACACGTCGACCGACGCCTCGGTCGGCCCGTAAAGATTGAACAACGGGACATCCAGCACCTGCCGGAAACGGTCGACCGCCTCCGGCGGCAGTGCCTCACCACTGCACACCACCCGCCGCAGCACACCACCGCACCGCGCCGCAGCAGGCTCCTGGAGGAAGACCTGGAGCATGGACGGCACGAAGTGCACCGTCGTCACCCGCTCCTGGGCGATCAGCGACGCCAGGTATTCCGGATCCCGATGCCCACCGGGCCGGGCCACGACCAGCCCCGCGCCGGTCAACAGCGGCCAGAAGAACTCCCACACCGACACGTCGAACCCCGACGGCGTCTTCTGCAGCACCCGGTCATCAGCCGCCAGAGCAAACCGATCCTGCATCCACAACAACCGGTTCACGATCCCCCGGTGCTCCACCACCACACCCTTGGGCCGGCCCGTCGAACCCGAGGTATAGATCACATACGCAGGCGAACCCGGATCCACGACAACCGACAGATCGTATTCATCGACGACGGCCTGCGCGCTCTCGGCCAGCATCTCCTTGGTGACCACACACATCGGGGCGGCGTCTTCGAGGATGTAGGCGATCCGATCGGCGGGGTAGTCCGGGTCGACAGGCACGTACGCGGCGCCCGTCTTCAGCACCGCAAGCAATGCCACCACGAGTTCCGCCGACCGTGGCAGCGCGACCGCGACGAATCGCTCCGGCCCCGCACCCCGCTCAAGCAACAACCGGGCCAGGCGATTTGCCCGCTCATTCAACGAGCGATACGACAACTCGACGCCTTCGAAGACCACTGCGGTGGCATCCGGAGTACGTGCGACCTGCTCCTCGAACAACGCGGGCAGCGTGCGGTCAGGTACCACGGCAGCGGTGTCGTTCCAGTCCGTGAGGACCCGCTCCAGCTCGGCGTCGTCGAGGATGCGTGCCCGGCTGACCGGCTGCTCGGGGTGCGCCAGGACCTGCTCCAGGAACCGCGCCAGCCAGCCCGCCATCCGCTCGATCGTGGACCGGTCGAACAGGTCCGTCGCGAACTCGATCCCACCCCGAATACCAGCCGGCTTCCCTTCCTCGCTGAACACCTCGGCAAGATTGAAGGACAGGTCGAACTTCGCCGCCTGCGTCCCGGCCGACGCGACCTCTACGTCCAGACCCGGCATCACCAGATCCGACACCGGCGCGTTCTGGAACGCCAACGCCACCTGGAACAGCGGGTGTCGGCCCATCGAGCGAACCGGATTCAACACCTCCACCAGACGCTCGAACGGCACATCCTGCGCCGCAAACGCCCTGAGATCGGTCTCCCGGACCCGCCCGACCAGCTCCGCGAACGACGGATCACCCGATACGTCCGACCGCAACACCAGCGTGTTCACGAAGAACCCGACCAGGTCATCCAACGCCTCGTCCAGACGACCCGCCACCGGAGAGCCGATCGGAATGTCCGTGCCCGCCCCCAACCGGGACAGCAGACCCGCCACCGCGGCCTGCACCACCATGAACACACTCGCCCCACGCTCACGCGCAAGACCCACCACGTTCCGGTGCACCGCCGCATCGAACTCAAATTCCACAACATCGCCCTGATACGACGCGACCAGCGGACGCGGGCGATCGAACGGGAGCGCCAACGCCTCAGGAACACCGGCGAGTTCACCTCTCCAGAACTCCACCTGTCCCGCGTCACCCTCCTCACCCAACAGTTCGCGCTGCCACAACGCGTAGTCCGCGTACTGCACCGGCAACGGCTCCCACCCCGGAACCGCACCCTCACACCGCGCCCCGTACGCCGACGCCAGATCCCGCGCCAACGGCCCCAACGACCAACCATCACCCGCGATGTGATGCATGACCGCGGCCAACACCCACTCGTCCACGGCTACTCGGAAAGCCCACACCCGCACCGGAATCTCAGAGCTCAGATCGAACGCGTACGCCGAGACATCCGCGATGTCAGCCCAGACCCCCTCACGGTCGCTCTCCCCCACCACCAGCGCCGGCGCCACCTCCTCCACGCTCAGCACCCGCTGATACGGCTGACCGTCCACCTCCACGAACACCGTCCGCAGACTCTCATGCCGGCCCACCACATCGCCGAACGCCGCATTCAACGCATCAACATCCAGCTCACCCCGCAACCGCACCACCAACGGGATGTTGTACGTCGCGCTCGGCCCCTCCAGCCGGTTCAGGAACCACAACCGACGCTGGGCAAACGACACCGGCACCCGCTCCGGCCGCTCCACCGCCCGCAACACCGCACGCCCCACACCAGCACCCGCAAGCCGCTCCACCAACCCCGCGACCGTCGGCGCCTCGAACAACGCGCGAACACCCAACTCCACACCCAGCACCGACCGCACACGGCTCACCAGACGCGTCGCCAGCAGCGAATGCCCGCCCAACTCGAAGAAGTTGTCATCGACGGACACCCGCTCAACGCCCAGAATCTCCGCGAACACCGCGCACAGGACCTCCTCCTGCGGCGTACGCGGAGCACGACCCTCGCCATCAGCGGCGAACTCGACCGCAGGCAGGGCCCGGCGATCCAGCTTCCCGTTCGGCGTCAACGGCAACGCATCGAGGATGAGGACCGCTGAGGGAACCATGTACTCCGGCACCGAGCCCGCCACATGCGCCCGCAACGCCTGCGGGTCCACCACGGCAGCGGTGGTGGGGACCACGTATCCGACCAGCCGCTTGTCACCGGGACGGTCCTCACGCACGACCACCGCAACCTGAGCAACGTCCGGATGGCCGGCCAGGACGGACTCGATCTCGCCGAGCTCGATACGGAAACCCCGCACCTTGACCTGGTCATCGACACGGCCCAGGTACTCGATCTCACCGGCCGCGTTCCACCGCACCAGGTCCCCGGTCCGGTACATCCGCGAACCTGCAGCCCCGAACGGATCGGCGACAAAGCGTTCCGCCGTCGACCCCGGACGGTTCAGGTAACCCCGGGCCAGGCCGGCGCCCGCTATGTACAGCTCACCGGCCACGCCCACCGGCACCGGGCACAGGGCGGCGTCGAGGACGTAGGTGGAGACGTTGTCGATCGGACGGCCGATCGGCGGGGTGGTGTCGATGCCGGTATCGGCGTCGACGTGCCAGTACGTGGTGTACACGGTCGCTTCGGTCGGGCCGTAGATGTTCGCGACCCGGGCCCCGGGCATCGCCGACTGGATGTCACGGATCGTGTGCGCGGCGAGCGCCTCACCGGCCAGGGCCACCGCCTGCGGGCGGGCACCGTTCAACGTGCCGGCCAGCAGATGCGAGAAGGCCGAAGGCACACCACTGACCAGGCTCCCGGCCAGCACACCGGGCTCGAGTTCAGCCAGGGACAGCAGGTCCTGAACGACCTCGATGGTGCCGCCGGCCACCAGCGGGCCGAAGATCTCGAACACGGAGACGTCGAAGTTCAGCGAGGTGGAAGCCACCACCCGAGACAGCTGCCCAAAGGTGAACCTCCGCTCCGCCCACGCCAGCAGATTGGCCACCGACCGGTGCTCGACCACCACGCCCTTCGGCCGACCCGTCGAACCCGACGTGAAGATCACATACGCCGGGCACGCCGCACCCGACGAACCCAGACGCTCCGCTTCGGTGAGGTTCTGCTGGCCCAGGACGGCCAGCCGAGCCACTGTCTCAGAATCGTCCAGCAGGACCCGGGTGGTGTCGGCCGGCAGCTCGACCCCGCTGTCCCCGACCGTGATCACGCACATGGGCTCGGCATCCTCGAGGATGTAGGCGATGCGATCGGCGGGATAGTCCGGGTCGACGGGCACGTACGCCGCGCCGGTCTTCAGCACGGCAAGCAGGGCGATGACCAGCTCGACGGAGCGTGGCAGCGCGACCGCGACGAACCGCTCCGGGCCCGCACCCTGCTCCACCAGGAAGCGGGCCAGGCGGTTCGCCCGCTCGTTGACCTCCCTGTACGACAGCTCCGCACCGTCGAAGACCAGCGCCGTGGCGTCCTGTGTCCGCGTCACCTGCTGCTCGAACAGCTCGGGCAGGATGCCGACGGGGTTGTCACGGCCCGTGTCGTTCCACTGATTGAGGACGAGGCTCAGTTCGGTGTCGTCGAGGATGCGTGCGCGGCCGACCGGCTGCTCGGGCGCGGCGAGGACTTCCTCCAGGAACCGTGCGAGCCAGCCGGCCATCCGCTCAACCGTGGACCGGTCGAACAGATCCGTGGCGAACTCGATCCCACCCCGGATACCCGCCGGCTCACCCTCCGCGGTGAACACTTCGGCCAGGTTGAAGGAGAGGTCGAACTTCGCGGCCTGCGTCCCACCCGGTTCGACCGAGACATCCAGACCCGGCATCACCAGATCCGACACCGGCGCGTTCTGGAACGCCAACGCCACCTGGAACAGAGGGTGTCGGCCCATCGAGCGGACCGGATTCAACACCTCCACCAGACGCTCGAACGGCACATCCTGCGCCGCAAAGGCCCTGAGATCGGTCTCCCGGACTCGTGCGACCAGCTCCGCGAACGACGGATCACCCGACACATCCGCCCGCAGAACCAGCGTGTTCACGAAGAACCCGACCAGATCGTCCAACGCCTCGTCCAGACGACCCGCCACCGGAGAGCCGATCGGAATGTCCGTGCCCGCCCCCAACCGGGACAGCAGACCCGCCACCGCGGCCTGCACCACCATGAACGCACTCGCCCCGCACTCACGCGCAAGACCCAGCACGTTCCGGTGCACCGCCGCACCAAGCTCGACCTCGACCACGCCACCCTGATGCGAAGCCACCAACGGACGCGGCCGGTCAAAGGGGAGCGGCAGCTCCTCGGGAACCTCGGCAAGCTCAGCCCGCCAGAACTCCACCTGGCCCGCGTCACCCTCGTCACCCAGCAACTCACGCTGCCACAACGCGTAGTCCGCGTACTGCACCGGCAACGGCTCCCACTCCGGAACCCCACCCACACACCGCGCCCCATACGCCACCGCAAGGTCACGCGCCAGCGGGCCCAACGACCAGCCATCACCCGCGATGTGATGCACCACCGCGACCAACACCCACTCGCCCGGAGCAACCCCGAACAACGAGACCCGCACCGGGATCTCGGAGCTCAGATCGAACACGTACCCCGAAGCATCAGCCACATCAGCCGATACCCGCTCGTGGTCACTCTCCCCCACCACCAGCGCCGGCACCGCCTCCGCCGCCGACAGAATCCGCTGGTACGGCTGACCGTCCACCTCCGCGAACACCGTCCGCAGGCTCTCGTGCCGACCCACCACATCCGCCAACGCCAGTTCCAGCGCCTTCAGATCCAGCTCACCGCGCAACCGCACCACCAACGGGATGTTGTACGTCGCGCTCGGCCCCTCCAGCCGGTTCAGGAACCACAACCGCCGCTGAGCAAACGACACCGGAACCCGCTCCGGCCGCTCCACCGCACGCAACACCGCACGACCCGCACCCGCACCCGCACCGGAAAGCCGCTCCACCAGCCCCGCCACCGTCGGCGCCTCGAACAACGCACGAACACCCAGCTCCACACCCAGCACCGACCGGATGCGACTGATCAGGCGCGTCGCCAGCAGCGAATGCCCACCCAGCTCAAAGAAGTTGTCGTCGATACCGACCTCGTCGACACCGAGAACCTCCGCGAACATCTCACACAGCTGCTTCTCTTGTGGCGTGCGCGGGGCACGGCCGGTGCCGTCTGCGGTGAACTCGGGTGCGGGCAGGGCCCGTCGGTCCAGCTTCCCGTTCGGCGTCAACGGCAGCGCCTCGAGGATGAGGACCGCTGAGGGGACCATGTACTCCGGGAGTGCAGCGGCCGCGTGGGCACGCAGGGCGTGCGGGTCGGGCGTCATGCCGTCGGCGGGAACGACATATCCGACGAGGCGCTCGTCGCGGACCATGACGGTGGCCTGGGTGACGTCCGGATGGCCGGCCAGGACGGACTCGATCTCGCCGAGTTCGATGCGGAAGCCTCGGATCTTGACCTGGTCGTCGGTGCGGCCG
>NZ_JBVHMR010000106.1:0-9542 GCF_055558375.1 Streptomyces sp. NPDC025793
CCGACTGCGACCAAAAGTAGTCACAGCTGTCATATCGGGTCATATCGAAAGCTGTGCGGCAGGGGGCCGACCGGGGTATATACGGCCCTGCTTGGCGCTCCGTCAGAATGTGAAGCGGCTCGAAGACCAGGCAGATTGAATGACCATTAGCCCTTCCGGATGAACTGCTGACGCCTGCTCACCCTCCGCTGGCTGCGTGTCGCTACGAAAGCCATGACTGATCCGTGTTAGGGGAGGCGGCTGCGCCAGAGCCTGCTTGCCGTGCAGCCCGGCACGGGATCGCACAGTGGTGAGCCGGCCCTCCCGCGGGTGCCGGTGTCGTCAGCCTGGCGAATCGGTGCGATAAACACGCTGGACGGCGCCGCAACCGCCCCGGGGCAGGGCCCACAGTCTCGCGCAGGTCTGACGCGCCCGCCGAGGTCGCAGGACTTGTCCCTGTGAGGAGGCCTGTGCGCCCGGTGGCCCCGGGGAGTAGCGCGGTGTTGGGATGGGGTTCGTCAGTCGAACAGACCGAGATCCACCAACTGCTGGCGCTGCGCTTGCGACAGCGACGCCTGCCGACTGCGCATGTTGCTGCGCCACACCCAAGCCGCACCTCGATGTCCCGTCCGTCGTACCGCACGGTCTCGATATGCAAGCGCGGAATCCTCGCCAGCGTGCCTTTCCCGATCCATGTACTGCCGCGCCGCGGCCGACCCCCGCTCGAAGGCCCCAAAGCCGCGCTTGGGGCCGCCGCGGGTGCTTCCTGCCCGGCGGGTGCGGTACGACGCCGACGGCCTCCAGCAGCTCACGCTGCCTGTCCATCAGGCCCTGCCACACGGTGCGCCGGCGCTGCCGGGCGAGCCACTTGCCGATGTCCATGCCGTGGACGGTGACGCCGGGCAGGACGTCGGCCTGGTCCTCTTCCTCGCCGACCAGTTCGCGCAGGGCGGCGTAGTGCCGCTGCCAGTGCGGTGCCCAGTCCGGGTTCCAGTGCTCGTCGACGTCTTCCAGTGCGGCTTTCCATGTCGGGTGGTCGGCGAGGGCGCCGGGCCGGCGCAGGTTGGACGGCCACTGCCCGATCGGCCGGTCCAGGGCGGTCGCCGTCCTGGGCGCGCACAGCGTCCAGTGCACCTCGTAGTACGCGCGGGCCGCCTCCAGGTTTTCCTGGAACGCCGCATCGGCGACCGACCAGAGCATGCCGAGCTGCTCCAGCCGCTCGGCGTGCTCGCCCGTCATCTGCCCTGGTCTGTCATGCACCTTCGGATGGAGTACCCGAACTGCCGGGGCGTCCCGTGATCAGGTGACGGGAGGATCGGTCCCGAGAGAAAGGGCCGGTATGGGGCCGGAGAACGGCGGGGAACGGCACGGGTGTTGGTTTCCTTCCCCGTGACGGACCACCAGGACGAGACCAGGGCGGCCGACGACGGGGTCGTCGAGCTATATGTGTCGATGTTCGCCGATCGGCTGGAGGCACAGCCGATCGCGCGGAACATGATCGGCACCTTCGCCGAGCTCGTGCGTGGCACGGGGAACCTGCGGGCGGCCGACGTCGGTTGCGGACCCGGTCATCTGACGGCCATGCTGCACGTCTTGGGGCTGGACGCCTTCGGGCTCGACCTCTCCCCGGGCATGGTCGCCCACGCCCGGCGGGCCCATCCCGCGCTGCGGTTCGACGAAGTTCGGATGGACAGGAGCTGTCCCCGAGACAAGCCCAGAGGCCACCGGCCGAGGCCCAGGCAGGGTGGCCCGGAGCGCCCCGGGACGAGGGCCGTCACAGCACTCTCCGCAAGTCCCGTACCGCGTCACTGCGTGAGGGATTCGGCGACCAGCCGCCAGATCTCCGCTGCGAGGTCCATGTTGCCGCTCGCCTGGGCCTGTTCGGCGAGGCTGCGCAGGGCGGTGATGGCCTCCTCGCGATCGCCTTCCATGAGCCGCACCCGGTTGCGCAGCACGTCGAGCCTGATCCGTTCCTGATACGGCGTCAGGTCATCGAAGCGTTCCAGCTGGGCGAGCAGCGCGCGCGCTTCGGCGGGGCGGGCCTGCAGGATGGCCATGCGGGCGCGCAAAGCCAGCAGTTGCTGCTCCATGGCCGGCGTTCCCGCGAACGGCATGCACGCCTGCACTTCCTCGATGCGCCGCTCGGCGGCCTGGGTCTTCGGCGGTTCGTGCAGGAGGTCGAGGCGGGCCGCGCTGACACGCATGCCCATCCATACGGTGAGGTCGTCCCGGCCGTTGAACCCGCCGATGGCCCGGTCCATCAACTCTTGAGCAGCATCGAGATCACCTTGGCGGGTTCGGATGTTGGCCACGGTCCACAGGGCCTCGGCCCAGTGCAGTGCGGAGTGCCCCTCGGCCGCGGCGAGCAGTTCGTCGCCGTATCGCGCGGCATCGGGAAGCCGCCCGGCTTCGGCGAGGGCCGACACCATGGCCAGCAGCGTCGACGTCAGAACCCGGGCGGGAAGGCCTTCGTTCTTCGCCAGCTCGTAGGCGCGCGTCGAGGTGGAGACCGCGTCGTCGACCTGGCCGGTGTTGCGCATGCAGCGGGCCAGTTCGGCCAGCACCCTGGCCTGAAGCTCGGGCAGCCCGATGTCGGCGCTGAGCGCGTCCAGCTCGTCGAGACTCGTCCGCTGTTCGGTGAACTCCTGGCGCCGGCGGCGCCACTCGGCGACCTGCCACAGTGCCTGCCAGCGAAGGAGCGGCTCCTCGCCGCCCGACGCCTTCAGCGCCTTGGCGAGCGACTCACCGGCTTCGTCCTGGCCCAGGCCGGTGGCCAGCGTCAGGCTCTGCACCAGCGACGTGGCCGTGGACTGTGCCAGCTCGGCCGGGCTGATGCCCAGCTGGGCGGCCAGATGTGCCACGGCCCGCTCGGTGGGCTGCCGTGCTCCGGACTCGAGCCGGGACAGGTAGCCGGTCGACATGCCCTCGCCTGCGAGGGCGGCGAGGGTCAGGCCCCGTTCGGTCCTCAGTTGCCTGAGTCGGCGGCCGAACACCGGCTGCTCGAGCATGTCTGAACTCCCGCGGGTGGTGACGACGTCGTCCGGCGTCAGGTTGGTGCCTTCGCCCCGATCCTAACCTGCTTGCCGACAGGGTGGCAAATCTTTGCCTTAATGGATCTGCTGAACTCGGGCGCCCCGAAGCGGGTTGGCAAATCAGTTAGGCAACTACTTGCCAAGCCTGTGGCAATCGTCGTAACGTTCGTGTCGTCGCCGAACGGGCGGAGGCCGACGACATCGCGGGGGCAGTCCCCACGATCGAGCCCCGGCTCACCGAGGCCACGGGCCGCCGCCGGGTCGGGACGCTCGGAACGAGATACCGCACACAGGGAGATTCATGATGGGAACGAACAACAGCGCCTTCTCCGAAGCAGGGCTGCGCAGGATCCGCGACGTGTTGGCACGGCACGTCGAGTCCGGAAGGATTCCCGGGCTGGTAGCGCTGTTCAGCCGGGGTGATGAGACACACGTCGAAGCGGTCGGGACGATGCTTCATGACGGTGGTGCGCCGATGCGCCGGGACACGATCTTCCGGATGGCCTCGACGTCCAAGCCGGTCACGATGGCGGCGGCGATGGTCCTGCTGGACGAGTGTCGGCTGCGGCTGGACGACCTGGTGGAGCCGTGGCTGCCGGAACTCGCCGACCGGCAGGTGCTGAAGCGGATCGACGGCCCGCTGGACGACACCGTGCCGGCGCGGCGGCCGATCACCGTACGGGACGTGCTGACCTCCACGTTCGGGCTCGGCATGGATATGACCTCGCTGGGCACCCCGATCATGAACGCGGTCTTCGAGCAGGGGCTCACGCCCAACCTGCCGGAGCCGATGCCCGAGCCGGACGAGTGGATGCGCCGCCTGGGCACGCTTCCGCTGATGCACCAGCCCGGGGAGCGCTGGCAGTACCAGATCAGCAGCGATCTCCTCGGCGTGCTCGTCGCCAGGGTGACGGGCCAGTCGTTCGAGACGTTCCTGCGCGAACGCATCTTCGACCCGCTGGGCATGCAGGACACCGGCTTCCACGTGCCCGCCGACAAGATCGACCGGCTGCCGCCCCTCTACACCCCCGACCCCCAGACCGGAGAGTTCTTCGTGTGGGACAAGGCCGCGGGGGGACGCCACAGCGCGCCTCCGGCGTTCCAGGACGGCGGCGGCGGACTGGTCTCCACCGTCGACGACTACCACGCCTACTTCCGGATGCTGCTGAACCATGGGAGGCACGGGAGCGAGCGGATCCTGTCCCGGCCCGCCGTCGAGCTGATGACCACCAACCACCTCACACCCGAGCAGAACGCCGCCCGCGACGCCATGGCCCGCGACAACGTCCACATCTCGTTCGGCCAGGGACAACACGGCGGCTGGGGCATGGGTATGGCGGTGCGCACCTACCGCGGCGACTACGCACCCGTCGGCCAGTTCGGCTGGGACGGCGGAAGCGGCGTCTCGACCTACGCCGACCCCCACAACCAGATCACCGGAATCCTGCTCACCCAGGTCGGGATGTCCACCCCGGACTCGGCACGGGTCATCCAGGACTTCTGGACCACGCTCTACCAGGCGATCGACGACTGACACCGGCCCGGCGTCCCGTTGGGCCCCGCTCAGCCCGCGACACCCCTGTTGCCGACTCCCTGGCGGCTGAACTGCCGATGTTCCCGCCAGGTCTGGCCTTCACCCCGTTTGCCGATGCCCGGGTCGCCCGTGGGTGGGAGATCGCCTCGTGCGACCCCGGCCTGAGCAACCCCACCCTGACCGGCCAGGATGTCGACGGTCGGGTGATCCGGCTCTGTCGAAGATCTTGTTTGCGCCGCAGGGGTGTTGAAGCTGAGGGCAGCCTGATCCGGGTGGTGCCGGAGAGGGCGAGAGCGGCCCTGACAAAGCCGGGACGTGCCAGTACTGCCAGATGGTGCGGGTCCGGCGAGCGTGATGGAAGAGGAGTACGGGAGGAACCGGCGTGTGACGTCTCTTAAAGCGACACCGGCTCGAATCTGGTGGATGGGGGCGGGGTGTGGCGCGTATCCGGGTCATTCCTTCGGGTGATTTGGAGAACTCCTGGGGCGGTATACAAGAGCCGCTCGGGAGGCCGCGGGGAAGGTCTGCGGCGTACTCGCGGCGATGCCACAGGGACACAGTCGGGCTCCTCCTTCATCGAGCGAACCACAGTGAACACGGGAACCGTCCCGGTCCTTGCCCTTCACGCCGCGTCCGGCGGTGGTGGCGGGGCTGAGTGCACCGACGACTGATCGGTCCGGGAGGGGGCGGAGCCGCCGTAGTACTCCGAGGCCGGGAAAGCCGGTCACACGGGGAAGGGCGGCAGCGGTATCGAGAAGGGAAGAATGCTGCAATGCCGGAAGATGCGCCGCCGAACGGCGACGCTCCGCCAACGGGCCCCGAAGTGGGGCCCCGTCAGCGGGTATCGGAGATGCAGGCCAAGCTTCACCGTTGGGCGGCGGCCGACCCCGGTCGCAGGTTCGATGACCTGTTCAACCTCGTGCACGATCCGGCCACGCTGCGAATCGCGTGGGACCGGGTTGCGGGTAATCAGGGGGCGCGGACTCCGGGCGCGGACGGCCGCACGGTCGGCTGGATCGAGTCCGAGATCGGCGTCCCGGCCTTCCTGGCCGAGGTGCGTGAGCGGCTCAAGGCACGGGCCTGGAGCCCGATGCCGGCACGCGAACGCGCGATTCCCAAGCCCGGTGGCTCGGGGAAGATCCGCAAGCTCGGGATTCCCCGGGGGGAGGACCGCTTGGTCCAGGCGGCGCTGAAACTGGTGCTGGAGCCTATTTTCGAGGCCGACTTCGAGCCGGTTTCCTACGGCTTCCGGCCCGCGCGGCGGGCACAGGACGCGATCGCCGAGATCCATTACTTCGGCACCCGAGGCTATCGGTGGGTGCTGGATGCGGATTTCGAGGCGGCCTTCGACAACGTCTCGCACCGCGCCGCTATGGACGCGGTGCGGGTCAGAGTCAAGGGCAAGCGCATACTGGAGCTGGTCAAGGCGTTCTTGAAGGCTGGTGTCCTCACTGAGGGCGGTCAGTACCAGGACACTCACACCGGCACGCCGCAAGGCGGGATCCTTTCACCGCTGATCTTCAACATCGTCCTGTCGGCGCTCGACGAGCACCTGCACAGGCCGTGGAAGAGCGGCGGGGAGATGAGCACCGGCTCCCGGCGGGACCGACGTCGTCATCTGGGTCTGCCCAGGTGGCGGGTCGTCCGTTACGCGGACGACTTCGTCGTCCTCGTGCACGGCACTCGCGACGACGTCGAAACGCTGCATGAAGACATCGCTCATGTGCTGGAGCCTCTGGGTCTTCGGCTGTCACCGGCCAAGACCAGACTCGTGCACATGACCGACGGTTTCGACTTCTTGGGTGCGACACGATGTCGCTTGGTTCGAGTGAGCGCGCTGATTGGAGGGCTGAGCACGATGACAGCAGCGTAGCTCCGGATAAGTGTTCACAGGTCCGTCCCCGCTCTGACGTGCGTTGCTGATAACGGCAGGGTGCGAAGCTCAGGGAAGACGCCCAAGGGCTCCCGCTCCATCCGGGGGCTACAGGCAAGGGGAAGGCCGGACGGGCGAGTACACGCGAACTCTCGATGATGCCTCGATATCGATACCCTCGGAGATGGGATGGATTGCTGGGGGCAGGGCTGGCCGTTGGGAAACGGCAGGCGGCGGCTGGTGACTAGGAGCCAGCCGCGAGAACACCGCCGCCCCGGGGTACAGAGAGCGCCCACCCCGGCCGGATCTCGACCATGCGGAACGTGAAAACCCCGTCGGGGTCCGGGACTTGTCCCGGTAAGCCGACCGTGAGGGAGGCCCAACTCCCCGGCGGGCGCAGGACGGTCCAAGAAGCCAATGCCGGTACGCCGAAAGGCGACGGGAACCCGGGACGTCATGACCGCACCCTTCGCGGTTGTCCCGCATAACCGGCCGGATACAGGTAGCTGCCTGGCCCGAAAGGGAGCTGACGTGGACCGGGTGAGCCTTTGATGCACCAAAGCTGAAGTACCGGAACCGAAGGACAAGTTAGACACAGATGACGGCACACGCATTCGCTCTCGCGATGGCGGCCCTCGGAGTGAACGGACCGGAGGACGCGGCCCCCGACTGGGACGCCATCAACTGGCGCACCCACGAGGACCACGTACGGCGACTGAGGCAGAGGATCTTCAAGGCGACGAAGGACGGGGACCTCAAGAAGGTCCGCAACCTGCAAAAGCTCATGCTGCGGAACCGGAGCAACACGCTGCTCAGCGTGCGGCAGGTCACGCAGCGCAATGCTGGCCGCAAGACGGCAGGTGTCGACGGCGAGGTCGCCCTGACCTCCCGCGATCGAGGGGAATTGGCGGAGCGGATGCACCGTCACGCCTCGCCCCTCAAAACCCTGCCGGTAAAGCGGGTCTTCATTCCGAAGGCGAACGGGAAACAGCGCCCCCTGGGAATTCCAGTAATCGCGGACCGCGTGCAGCAGGCACGCGTGAAGAATGCGCTGGAGCCCGAGTGGGAGGCCCGGTTCGAGCCGAGGTCCTACGGATTCCGGCCCGGACGGGGCTGCCAGGACGCGATCGAGGTCATCTTCAAGACGCTCTGCGGCAACCGCAGCAAGCGCCGGTGGATCCTGGACGCGGACCTGGCCGGGGCATTCGACCGGATCGACCACGAGCACCTTCTCGACAGTCTCGGCACCTTCCCCGCGCGGGGCATGGTCCGGGCCTGGCTGAAGGCCGGCGTGATCGAGTCCGGCGAGTTCACGCCGACCGAGGAGGGAACTCCCCAAGGCGGCGTGATCAGCCCCATGCTGCTGAACGTGGCCCTGCACGGAATGGAGAAAGCGGCAGGGGTCCGCTACCGGCCCAGCGTCCGAAGTGACGCCGAGACGGTCACAGGATGCCCTGTGCTGGTCAGATACGCCGACGATTACGTGGCGATGTGCCACAGCCGCGAGCAGGCCGAGCAGGTCAAGGCCAGTCTCACGGCTTGGCTGGAGCCGAGAGGACTCCGCTTCAACGAGGACAAGACACGCATCGTCCATGTTGAGGACGGATTCTCGTTCCTGGGCTTCGACATCCGCCGCCACGTCGACCGGCAGGGCAGCGGGAAGCTGCTCATCACTCCCAGCAAGGAGTCGGTCAAGCGGTTCCGGAAGCGGCTCACCGCCGACGTGCGCTCCATGCACGGCGCGAACGCGGCCGCGGTGGTGTTCCGGCTCAACCCGGTCATCCGGGGATGGTCGGCCTACTACCGGAGCGTGGTCTCCGGCCGGGTCTTCACCGGCCTGGACCATCACGTCTGGCACCTCACCTACCGGTGGGCCAGGCGTTCGCATCCGAACAAGTCGAGGGGCTGGGTCGCGACCCGGTACTTCGGCAAGTTCCACAAGTCCCGGCAGGACCGATGGGTGTTCGGCGACCGCGACAGCGGCGCCTACCTCACCAAGTTCGCCTGGACGAAGATCGTCCGGCATGTCCCGGTCCACGGCAGAGCATCTCCGGATGACCCTGCCCTGACCGAGTACTGGACCGAACGGCGACGCAAGAAGAAGGCCCCACCCGTGGACGAGCACACCGCCCGGCTTCTGCGAAGCCAAGGCGGACGCTGTCCCGCATGCGGGGAATTCCTCCTGCACGCCGAGCACGAACCGCACAGCCCGCGCGAGTGGGAACAGTGGTTCATGACCGTCCGGCGGGTGCTGGCGAAACAGCACATCGTCGAACAGGTCGACGGCCAGGACCGGACCTTCTACCGGCTCCTCCACGCGCACTGCCGACGGCAGATCCTTGCCGGAAGAGCGGTGCACCAGCCATGACGCCGACGCGGAAACCTCGTCGTCCTCGGGGCTTGCTTGAGCCGTGGTGCCTGGAAAGCGGGCACGCCCGGTTCTTAGGGGGCGGGGACGCAGCAATGCGTCCCCGCTACCCGACGCTTCCACCACCGGAAGGTGGAATCGTGGAAGTGGCGAGGCAGGTTCTACCTGCAACGTTGGCCCTCGGCCCGAGCGATGCGGGTGCTGCGGGACAAGATCCGCGCGGCCACCGCCCGCTCGGAGACCGAGCGGCCGGTGTCCGCCGTGGTCGCCGACCTCAACCCCGTACTTCGGGGCTGGGCGGCGTACTTCCGCAACGGGAACTCCGGGCGGAAGTTCAACGCGGTCGACGGCTACGTCCACGAACGGCTGGCCATCTTTGCCAGCCGGAAACACAGACTCCGAGGCCGGAACTGGACCACCCGATTCACTTACGGATGGATCACCCGGCTCGGGGTCCATCGCCTCACCGGAAACGTGCACAGGGCGACGGCGCATGCCAGTCGGTGAACGATGTCGGAAAGCCGTGTGCGGGAGAACCGCACGCACGGTTTGAAGCGGCGAGGGCTGGAAACGGAGCGGAAGCCACCGCGCCAGTCCCCGACCCTACTCAGTAGGTGTTTTTCTTCCTGGCGCGTTGAAGCGTGGCGTCGCCCTGGAGGCGCTAGTACTGCAACCGCATCTGGGGTGACGATCAACGTCGCCTGTCGTTGATGTGACTGTGTGCTGATGTGCTGACGGTCGAGCAAATTGAGTCGT
>NZ_JBVHMR010000107.1:0-9331 GCF_055558375.1 Streptomyces sp. NPDC025793
CAGGAGACGTTCCCGTTCGAGCGCGTCGCCGACGCGCACCGGCTGCTCGACGCAGGTCACCTCCAGGGCAAGCTCGTCCTCACCGTCTGATCCCGTCGTGGGGCCTCGCGTGAGCGTGGCCCCGATGAGACCCGTGCGTCATAAAAACTGCGCGTCAGTGGGCCTGATGTGCGTAGGCGTCAGGAAGCTCGGGCAGGTCCGTAGCGGTAGTCCACCGACAAGGTCATCCGTCAGCGGGAGACTTCCCGGTTCGTCAACACCATCGACGGCTGCCTCGCTGCCACCGGGCTCACTCCGGACTTTGAGCGAAGCCTGATCAGAAAAGCTCCGGCAGTTCCGTCAAAGTTGCGATGGACGGGACGGCAGGAACGTCCGGGAGCGGGGAGTCCCGGCGGATCACACGCCCCGCATAACCGAGGTCGACGGCCGCTTGGACCAGGTCGGGATCGTCGTCGATGAACAGGCATTGCGTGGGCGTCAGGCCAAGCGCGGTGCCGGCGTGGTGATACATGCGCGGATCCGGCTTGTTGCAGCCCAACTCGGCGGAGATCGCGTACGCCTCGAAGAAGTGGTGGATGCCCAGTACCGCGTGCAGGCCGGGCAGGTCGGGCCAGGCATCGGAGACCACGGCCATCCGCACCTGCCGCTGGCTCAGCTCCTCCAGGGTCTTCCTCACGTCCGGGTACAGCTCCAGCACTCTGTCCGCAGGGACTTCACGGCGCAGGTCGGCCAGGAGTTGCGAGGTGGCCTCCATCCCGAGGTGGCGTAGCACCACGCGGTGGTAGTCGTCGTAGTCGGGGTTCGAAAACAAGGCGGCGAGGAACCGGTCTCCGGCGGCGATCGCCGCGGCGAACCGGTCATTCGTGATCGACGGATCGTGAGCGAGGACGGTCTCCTCGAAGTCCGCACGCGGGTTCCACCGGCCTCCGATCGGACGCATCAGCACACCACCGGAGTCGAAGAGAATGGCCTGAACATCCCCGGAACCGGGAGATCATCTCGTCATCTGTCCAGTCTCACGGCCACGGGACCGCCCTGTCGATCCGCAGTAGCCGGCCGGTCTGCCTCAGCAGCGCCAGACGCCGCCCACCGCGCCCACATCACGATTCCAAGTTCAGTAGCAACCTCCAGACAGGCATAAGAGAGCGAGAGACCGAAGCGTTGCCCGCCCGACTTGAGCCAGTCCTCGGGCGGGCAACACCGGACGGGGACAATTCCATGATTCGCTTCCGGCGTCTTACTGGTATGGCAGGCGCAGTGACATGCCTGATCACGGTCGCGGTATTTGCCGCTTTCGCATGGGGGCAGCAGGACAACAGCCAGCAGGCGGACCGCAACCGCCTGAAGGCGCTGCGCGAGGCTGCCGACATCGCACACCATTTCGCAACACGTCTGGACACGGCATCCGGGTCCTCCCTGCCCGACAACGACCGGATTCAGCAGCTGGCAGCCTCGCTCCAGCTGGCCACACCCGGAGTCGTCAGGACAAGCTCGGGCACTTCCATCACCTTCCGGGTCAACATCCCGTACGCCTCACCCGGATCAATCTCCGGTGCGGCCGTCTCGGAATGCTATGAGGTAGCGCTCGCAACGCCGCCGAGGAAGAAGGTGACACTCACCTCCCTCCCGTGCAGCAAGCTCAGCCAGCACTCAGGTACTTGAAGGTGATGTTCTCGGCGCATACAGGCCGTGCCGGATGGTCTGGATCAGGTCCTTCCCGCCAGTGCGGCCAGCCTCCTCGGCCAGGGGCAGGTCCGTCTCCGCCTCCAGCGCGGCCAGCATCTGATGGCTGGTGATCTCCGGCCGCAGCCCGCCGGCGCGGACCCACTCGGCGGCCGGCTCCGCAAGCTCGTCCAGCACCAGTGGGCTCGTTTCCACCTGAAGTGGCTGGTCACAGATCTGTTGTGGTCGCGACTGGGTGTACTCGTGCTGACAGAGCAGCATGATCACCAGGCCTGACCATTCGCCACGCGTCGTTGGGCGGGTGTGGAGCCGGGGCGGGTGGTGCCCTACCGCAAGGACGCGGCCGGACCTGGGGATCTGTCGGCCGAGTACCAGCGGGTGCCGGCCCGGGACCGCCTCCGCGCCGCTTCCGGCCCTGCCCCCCACGGCCAGCAAGCCCTCTGAGTACCCCGGCCCGCCGCCGTGACCGGCTGAGTGGCAGGCGAGGATCCGTGCGCCGGCCCCCTGCCGCATCCGCGCGGTCCGCTGAAGAGGTCACGTGATCGACCCGGTTGTTCCGCCGCGCCTGCTGCGGCGTCGTGACATGCGCCTGCCCGGTGACCTCGGCCAACGACTCCGGCCGGCAGCGGCAGCGGCGGTGTTGCGCGATAGACGACACGCGTACGCGCACCCCGGGCCGCTCACCGCCACGGCTTCGGCCAATCAGCCGCAGCTTCAGGCCAAAGAAATCTGAACGTTCCCGCACAGACTTCCCACGGAAAACAAACACCTCCCACCATGAACTTGAACAATAAACAAGCACAGCTGTCACTCACACCCCTGCCACACCCCACAACTCCTACGCCCCCCACGCAAGGGACACTCAATGCCCCTCTTCTTCCTTCGCCACGGCGAGTCCCAGGCGAACGAACAGAACCGCTTCGCCGGGCGCCTGGACACCCCGCTCACCGCCCTCGGCAGCCGCCAGGCCGGCCAGGCAGCCGAGCGGGTCGCCGCGCTCGCCGCGAGCGGCGTACGCATCGACGAAGTGCACATGTCCACGCTCCAACGCGCCCGCCAGACCGCGTGGACCGTCATCGACCGGCTCCCACAACCCCCGGACCGGATCACCGTCGACGAAGCACTGACCGAGCGCGACTTCGGCGTCTACAGCGGCCGCAACAAAAGCCTGGTGAAGAAGACGAGCGGCTTCGCCGGCTACACCGAGGCCTTCCATTCCCCGACCGGCCGCCCGCCAGGCGGCGAGAGCTGGCGGGAGCTGTACGAACGGGTCGCCGCGTACTACGAGAACGTCCTGTTGCCCGCCTCCCGCGAGGGACGCACTGTTCTGGTCGTCGCCCACAAGTACGTCGTCGAGATGTTCGCCCTGGTCGTCGCGGACGCGAGCCCGGACACGTACCGCGACTTCAAGATCCCCAACGCGCGCCCGCTCTCCGAGCAGGACCTGCGCCGCGCGGTTGCCGCCCCCGCCGCGGCAGGGCTCGTCAACGACCTGGGCGAGATCGTGGAGATCCGCCTCCCCCTGCTGGTGGCCACGGCCGCCGCGACGGGCGTGGCGGTCCAGCTCGCGCTCGGCATCCAGGTCCCGGCCCCAGTCTTCACCACCGCCCTTACCACCCTCCTGGCCGTCGGTTCCTTCTTCGCCATGCTGCGCGTGGACCCACCCACTTTGCGCCGCCCCCTGAGCAGCCTGCGCACGGCCTGGCCCCTGCTGTTCCCCCGTCTCGCACTGGGCCTGGTCCTCATCTGGGCCGGGCACTCGCTCCCATTGGAGTTGGCCGGTTTGTTTCTGCTCCTCCCACCCGCACTGATAGCCCCGACCCTCTCACTGCTCTGGGGAGGCGACTACTTCTTCGCCGTACGCCACACAGTGGCCGCCTCGCTCGCCCTCCCCGCGATCCTGCTCACCGGCCTTGCCCTCCCCCTCGCCCTCCCATACACCGTCCCGACCCTCACCCTGGGCAGGCTCGAACCAGCCCTCCTCGCCTACGCGGCCGTCCTGCTCGCCGCCCTTGTACTGCCCGGCATCGGGGCGCAGTCCCTGCGCCGGCGCGACCCGATCCGGGCGGGCGCCCTCAGCACCAACTGGAACTGGCTCGGCGGCCTGGCCCTGGTCCCCGTGGCCGGCCTCGCCACCTTCGCCCTCACCCCGCCGACCGGTCTGACCGCCCACACGGCCATCCGACTCCTGCTGGTGATGTCCGCCGCAGCGGCGGCCCTGCCCGCCCTGCGCCTCCTGACGACGCTGTTCTTGCGCCTGCGCCCCCACGGCACCGGCCTCGGCCGGGACCTCTTCATCACACAGAACACCCCGAACGTCTTCCTGTGGTTGGCGATGACGGCCGTCCTGGCCCCCACCACGGGCCACCGCCCCTCGGTGATCGGCCTCGGCGTCGCACTCGTCTTCTTCTTCGCGGTCTACGCCGACGAACGGATCTTCCTTCACGCCCACCGCCGCGACCTGACCCCGAGCGTCCCCGAAGCCCCCGAAACGCGGAAGACCCGTACCATTCCTGGCCTGTTGACACCGGGCAAGTAATCGGGGACCTCGAAAGAGAGCACTGCGTCGCCGCCCTCGTGGGTGGGCCAACTAAACGGCTGATCTTGGTTGTTGAGGTCTCAGTTGTTGCTCGGGGTAAGGCGGCCCTCGAAGCGATCTGGAAGGCGTTCAGGGGTGCCTTCCAGCGCATGGTCCACCGCTTGCGGCCTTTCCCAGTCGGGGCCAGGCTCATCAGGGTCATGTATATGCACAATGGTGAGGTGCGGATGATACCGACGTGACCGCAGGCGGGTAGATCGCCCGGTCCGTGAAGCGGGTGGCCGTGAAGGGCGCGAAGAGGGCGTTTCATTAGCCTTTGACCGGTTCAGGTGCTTGCATGAGAGCGCCGAAATGGAAGCCGGCCGCACGCCCAGTCATCACTTCCGTGTCCACGTGTACGTGGGGATATTCAGCGATGGGTAGGGCCGCATGGTTCAGCACTTCTGCGCGCAGGTGCTGTTCCTTCGCCATGTTGATCTGGGATGCAAGGACACCGGGGTGGACGGCCGGCGTCCACGCGTGGATCAGACGTACTGGCAGATTGCGCACATCTGCCTCGGCCAGGGCGAACCGTACGGCGTCGGCGTCCCGCTCGTCGCGCACGCCGGCCACGACCGGTACCTGGAGCGGTATGCCGGCAGGGCTTCGCACTACCACGACCGGACGGGTGGCATGGCGCCACCTGTCGGCTGACGGAGCCCAGCAGCAGGCCCGCGAAGCCGCCGTGTCCGCGGGTGCCGAGCACGACCAGCGAGGCTCCTTCGGCGGCATGCAAGATCGTCGCAGCTGGCGAACCGCGGGCCACAGTGGCGTCCACCGACACACTCGGACGCCGCTGTGCCAAGTGGCGCGCAGCGTTGTGGAGCATGGTGTCGGCCTCCTGGACGGCGCGACCAGCGGCCTCGGTAAGGCCACCGGTGCCCAGCAGTGTGCGTGTGCCGGCATCCACCACGTGCAGGAGTTTCAGATCCCATCCGTGCCGTTCGGCCTCGGCCGCCGCCCAATCCGCGGCCGACTGGGCCTGCTGTGAGGCATCGACAGCCACCAGCACGACGCCCGAGATGCTGTGACTGAACACCGTTATTCCTTTCCCGGCTTCTGCGTGCCTGTGCGGATTCGTCAGTCCCAGACCGAATCAGGCGCTAACGCCTCCCGATGTGCGCCGGTGGGCTGCAGCGCGGGGCGTGAGGCGAGTCGGATACGGCCGGTCGTCCATTGCCTCGGCTGCGGCAACGAAACCCATCTTGCGCGAGGCCGCCGAAGATCGCCCGAGGAGCTGGGGCTCAAGCGCGGGTCCCACAGCCTGTTCGGTCCAGCTGCCCGAACATCGCGCAGTGACCGGCAGCCCGTTCCCTGCTCCCATGGGCACCAGGGATGGGCCGAACGGGCGCGGCGGGTCACGATCCAGCGAGCGATGCCGCCTGGGACTGCCCAAAGGCCCCGGTCGCTCCGCACCAGCTGGTCCAGTCCTTCTGGGGCATCGGCGCCCTTCACAAGCCTCGTTCACTTCGCTGCCGGACGGGGCCCCGGCCATGTGAGCGATTGACCGCCACCTGCATCAGCGGCGGCTCTCCTGCCGCTCCGCCAACGCTTCGCCGGTGACCGGGGCCGATCGGGGGGTTCCTCCCCGGGAGCGGCCCGTCCGATTGCGGTCGCAACCTCGCCAACTTAGCTTCAGCACGTCGGTTTTATACCGATAAGGGCAACATCATTCTGTATGTTGCCCTTCCCCTCATGGCATCGAACGGAGCATTCATGTCGGTCACGACCGGTATCCAGCCCCAGCAGCAGTTCGGCCAGCAGATCGGCGCCTCGCAGGGCCAGCTCGCGCAGGTGGTCCAGCAGGCGATCCAGCAGGCCTGTCAGCAGGCGAGCCAGCAGATCGCGCAGCGCATGCAGCAGACGCTGCAGCAGATCCAGCAGGTCCAGCAGCAACTGCAGCAGCAGGGCCTGGCCCATCAGGCGCACCCCTACCTGGCCCTCGCTCTGCATCACACGCTGCACACGGGCGTCCGCAGCGCCGTGGAGCAGTCCGTGCAGCAGGCGCTGCCGGTGGCGATCGTGACGCTGCTCCAGCAGAGCCAGCAGGGCGTCCAGAGCACGCCGGGCCAGCAGCAGTGGGGCGGCGGGTTCGGACAGCAGTCCTTCGGTCAGCAGTTCCCGCAGTACCAGCAGCCCGGCTTCGGCTTCGGCCCGATGGGTCAGCCCTTCGGCATCGGCTGACGTCCAGCCGCGCGTGATGCGGTGTGCTCAGGCCTGGTCCCTGGGCACACCGCATCACCGTGCAAGCGCGGGCCCCCGGCACCGGATCAGGAGCAGAGGACGACGTAGGCATGCGGACGTGGTGAAGGTGGACGTAATGGTCAAGGAAAGGCCCGGGAGCAAACCCCGGAACAACCGCGAGAGCGGATCAGAGGGCTCGGGGTCCGGTGGGCCGGCACCCGAAGACAGAGAGGCAAAACCACGCCGTGCGGGAGCGCCGTCACCGATCACGGTGCAGCCGCGCAGGGTGCGGTACATGGTCACGCCGCTGCCCCAGCATCTTCTGCCCCCGGGAGCTGCCGAACTGGACATGGACGCGGTGTGCGACCAACTGGAACAGATGCCCGAGGTCACCGTGGTCCGCAGGCTCCGGCCGTCGGAGAAGCTGAAGGCCGCCGGCCTGTACCCTTCCTGCCCTGACGTAGTGGTCGTCGAAGCAGCCGAGGCACAAGTGCCGGCGATGCGGTCGCTGCACGTGCACATCGAACCGGACCTGCCGCTGACCGGGCCCGGGCCCGTCTCCGCGCCCATGGCGGGACTGCTGCCGTTGTGCGACCCGGGGCTGGTCACGCCGATGGAGGAACCTGTCGAGATCGCGCTGCGCGTCTGCGGCCCAGACGGGGAACCGCTGGCCGGTGTGGGGGTGTTCCTCATCGGGGCGGCCTGGCCGGCCCAGGGCATCACCGGGGCCGACGGGACGGTCACCATCAAGCTCGCGACGGACACGGCGGAGTCCGTCCAGTCCCTGTACGTGCGCCCCGCCGGCGGCTACACGGACCGCTGGATCCCCCGCCCCGACCTGTCGGCAAGCCAGGAGAACCTGGTCACTCTCACCCCGCTCGCCAAGGTGTACCCGGAACTGGAGCAGCGGCAGCAGTACGGCTGGGGTCAGCAGGCCCTGCGGGTGGACCGCCTGCCCCCCACTTTCCGCGCCTTCGGCGTCAGGATCGCGGCCATCGGATCGGGTGTCAGCGCCGAACACCCTGATCTCGAGGAACGGGTGCGCTCCGGAGTCGATCTCGTGCACGGCACGGACGAGGGCTGGGCGCACGACACGCTGGGCAGCGGTACCCATGCGGCGGGCATCATCTCCGGGGCGGACACCGGCAAAGGTGTCATCGGCATCGCGGTCGACGCCGAGATCGAGGTCTGCAAGGTGATGCCCGACGGCCACTTCAGTGACCTGATCGCCGCCCTGGACCACTGCATCGAGCACGAGGTGGACATCGCCCACATCGCGGTGGCGGCCCCGTACCCCTCGGCCCTGGTCTCCCGCAAGCTCGCCGACGCGGGCGCGGCGGGCATCGCCTGCGTGGCCCCGGCGGGGGACACCGGCGGGTCGGTCGCCTTCCCGGCCTCGCTTCCCACCGTGTTCGCCGTCGGCGCGCTGGGCGCCCTCGGTACCTATCCGCAGGACACCTCCCAAGCCACCCACACGGGGCCGCAGCTCAGCCCGGAAGGGCTGTTCGCCGCCCCCTTCAGCTGCCACGGCCCCGGAGTCGACGCGGCCGCCCCCGGTGTGGCGGTACTGTCCTGCGCACCGGGGGGCAGGTACACAGCCCTGGACGGCACCGGCACGGCTTCGGCCCATGTCGCCGCCCTGGCCGCGCTCGTCCTCGCTCACCACGAGGACTTCCACGGCCAGCTGCTGCCTCGGGGACCCGGCAGGGTGCAGCACCTGTTCGAGATCATCGCCGCCAGCTGTCGCCCCCTGGCCACCCCGGGAACACTGGAGGCGGCCCGCGTCGGCCGCGGCCTGCCCGACGCCCTCGTCGCCCTCGGCCTGGCTCCCGGAATCCAGCTCGCCCCGGCCCTTGCTCCCTACGCCCCGTCTATGGCCGGTTAGCCACCTTCCAGCAAGCACACGGTTCGGCATCCGCTTCCAAGAGAGCGGATGCCGATCGGCTTCGGACGCCGAAGCGCGTCCTTCGCCGCACTCGCGACCTGGCCAAGGTGGTGCGGTACGGCTTCACGTTCCAGGGAGTTGGGGCGCCACTCCGGGCCCGATACTCTGGCGACATGCGCGCCGGGCAGGGATGGGAATCTCACCGGCATTCGTCAGCTGCGGCTTCGACGCGATCCGTCCACTCCCCTCCTTGGAGCGGCGTGTGAGCACCGAAGGTGTCGGTGGGGCGGGGATGTGGAAAGGCTGGGGCAGACGGGCTGTGCTCTCGCCACCGGTCCATGATTCGCCCGTTGCCGACACCGGGGGTTGTTGGCCCCTGGTACAACTCGGTCGATGGGTATCCAGGAACGTGACCGCAAGCTATACCGGTCGCTGCGTCGGGCCGGCCTCAAGGTGATCCCGAACGCTGTACCAGCGAGCCGTGACTCACCAAACCGTTGGACACACACGGCCTGTTGACCGCGGCCCGCTGGAGGACTGTCCCGACAGCGACCTTGTTCCGCCAGGCCACCAGCCGTACTGCCCCGTGGACATCACCCTCGCCACGCTGGCCGGCCAATGGACGCCCCTTGTGCTTCGCGAATTCCTGCGCCGTGGCCAGGCCGCGTACTCGGAGCTGTCCGCCGCCCTGCCCGCCCTCTCGGACAAGGTCCTCTCCGACCGGCTGGCCCAGTTGACCAGCGCGGGCGTGATCGAGCGCCATCGCACCCCTGGTTGGCCCCCACGAGTCCGCTGCACACTCACGGCGCAGGGCCGGGCACTGGAGCCGGTGGTGCGCTGTATGGGGGAATGGGGCACCGCGCGACGGCAGGACACCCTCGGCCAATCGTCAGACCCATCAGACAGGCTCTAGTGCGTTGACCACGAACGTTGCCGGGGTTGATCAGGCGGCTTTGGGGCGTGGGCGGCCCCAGCGTTGCTGGCGTTCGCTGCGGACCTTG
>NZ_JBVHMR010000108.1:0-9239 GCF_055558375.1 Streptomyces sp. NPDC025793
TCGACAACGTCCAGCACATCCAGGGCTCCTGGCTCACCACCGGCAAGGAGGTCGGCCAGCTCTCGCTCCACTACGGCGCCGACGACCTCGGCTCGGTGATGCTGGAGGAGAACGTCGTTTCCTCCGCGGGCGCCAAGCACCGCTCCAACCTGCTCGAACTGATCGGCCTGATCCGCGGCGCGGGACGCGTCCCGGCGCAGCGCAACACGACCTACGAGCTGCTGCAGGTGCACGACGACCCGGCGAACGACCCCGCCGACGACCGCGTGGTCTCGCACATCTCGTCCACGGCCATCGAGGGCGGCACGGCCCACCCCGAGCTGAAGCTGATCGCCGCCCGCTGAGCGGTGGCCATGTGTCCGGGACCGGGGACACCCGGGTCCCGGACACCTGTGCTTCCCGCACACCCCACGCAACGCCCCCACCCCTGCACACGAGGACGGAGAACCCCATGGCGGGTGCCATTCACGCCACGGGTCTGGTCAAGACCTTCGGTGAGGTCCGGGCCGTGGACGGAGTAGACCTGGACGTGCCGGAAGGCGGCGTGCTGGGGCTGCTCGGCCCCAACGGAGCCGGCAAGACCACGACGGTGCGGCTGCTCACGACCCTGTTGCGCCCGGACGCGGGCACCGCCGTCGTGGCCGGCCACGACGTGGTCCGGGAGCCGGACCAGGTTCGGCTGTCCATCGGCCTCTCGGGCCAGTTCGCGGCGGTCGACGACCGGCTGACGGGCCGGGAGAACCTCCGCATGATCGGTGAACTGTACGGCCTTCGGGCGCGGGCCGCCCGGCAGCGGGCCGACGAACTGCTGGACCGGTTCGACCTGAGCGCGGCCGGCGACCGGGTGTCGAGGACGTACTCGGGCGGCATGCTGCGGCGGCTGGACCTGGCCGGCGCCCTCGTCGTCCGGCCCTCGGTGATGTTCCTCGACGAGCCGTCGGTCGGCCTGGACCCGACCAGCCGCCTGATGCTGTGGGACGCCATCGAGGACCTCGTGGCGCAGGGCACCACGCTGCTGCTGACCACGCAGTACCTGGAGGAGGCCGACCGTCTGGCCCGGGACATCGCGGTCGTCGACCACGGGCGGATCATCGCGCGCGGCACACCGCGCGAACTGAAGTCGCAGGCGGGCGGCCAGCGGGTCGAGGTGGTGGGCGCCTGGCCCGAGCAACTCGACGCCACGGCCGGGCTGTTGGCCCGGTTCGGCACCCGCGGTCCGGACGTGGACCGGCCACGCGGCATCGTCTCGGTTCCCGTCGACGGCGGAGTGCGGCTGCTGACGGAGGTCATCGCCGCGCTGGACGCCGAGGGGATCGAGATCACCGACATCGGACTGCGCCGCCCGACGCTGGACGAGGTCTTCCTGGCCCTGACCGAGGACGTCCCGCGGAACCCGGTGCGCGCGGCGGCCGCCACCGGCGCGGCGGGCGAGAGGAAGTGATGAACGTGTCGGCAACGGCACCGCCCGTACCCGAACTGAAACCCGGCACGGTCACCAAGTCCGTGCGTGACACGCTGGTCGTCACGCGGCGCAATGTGATCCGGACGATCCGCATCCCCGAGGTGCTCGTCCTCAGCCTGGTGCAGCCCCTGGTCTTCGTGCTGCTGTTCGCGTACATCTTCGCCGGGTCCTTCGCCCTGCCCGGTGCGCACGGCGCGGCGGCCTACCGCGAGTTCATGATGCCGGGGTTCTTCGCCCAGACCATCGCCTTCGGCACGGCCAGCAACAGCAGCGTCAGCATGGCCAACGACCTGCAGAGCGGCATGGTCGACCGGTTCCGGTCGCTGCCGATGGCGCGGGGCGCGCTGCTCACCGGCCGCACGGTCGCCGATCTGGTGCAGAACGCGATCGTGGTGACCGTGATGATCCTGTGCGCGCTGCTGGTCGGCTGGCGCGCCCATCACGGGGTGCTGCAGGCCGCCGCCGGGTTCGGGCTGCTGCTGCTCATGGGATACGCGCTGTCGTGGGTGGGCGTCGTCATCGGTCTGACGGTGCGCGCTCCGGAGGCCGCGGCCAGCAGCAACTTCCTGTGGCTGTTCCCGCTGACGTTCCTGTCGAACGCGTTCGTGGCGCCCTCCACGCTTCCGACGGTGCTGCGCTGGGCCGCGGAGTGGAACCCGCTGAGCGCGACGGTGCAGGCGGCGCGGCAGCTGTTCGGCAACCCGGGGCTCACGGCCACGGGTGCCTGGCCCGCCCAGCATCCCGTGCTGGTGTCGGCGGGCTGGTCGATACTGATCGCGGTGCTGTTCCGGACGCTGGCGGTGCGCCGCTACCGTTCGGCCGGCGCATGAGGGGGAACGCGTGAGCGCGGACGCCATGTTCCGGGCGGAGCTGATCCGCCCGGTGCACGAACTGCTCGCCGGGCACGCCGCCCGGCAGCCCGACCGGATCGCCTTCAAGGATGCCCGCCGCTCGCTGACCTGGGCCGAGCTGGACCGGCGTACCGCGCGGGTCGCCGGTCACCTGGTCGGGCTGGGGCTCACGCGGGGCGCGTCGGCCGCGATCTATCTGCCGAACCGGGTGGAGGCGGTGGAGAGCCGTCTCGCCGTCGCCCGCGCGAGCGCCGTCGGCGTCCCGCTCGACCCGCACCGCACCGACGCCGAGCTCGGCCATCTCCTGGACGACTGCGCCGCCCGACTGGTGATCACGGGAGCCGGTCAACTGCCCCAGGTGCGGCGGGTGTTGGCGCAGCGCCCCGGCGCCGCCGTCGTCCTGGTGGGGGAACCCGCCGAACTCGACGCCGTACTCGCCGGCCGGGACGCGGCGGACGAGTCCCTGCCGCGTTACGAGACGCTGGCGGCCACTTGGTCGCTGCGCGATCCGCCACGCGACGACCTGGGGCTCGACGAACCGGCGTGGCTGCTCTACACGACGGGCACGACCGGGAAGCCGAAGGGCGTGGTCTCCACCCAGCGGGCCGCACTGTGGGCGACGGCGTCCTGCAACGCTCCCCTGCTCGGGCTGTCGGAACGGGACCGGGTGCTGGTGCCGATGCCGCTGTTCCACACCCTCGCCCACAACATCTGCGTCCTGGGCGTCCTGGCCGTGGGGGCCGGCGCGTACATCACCGACGAGCCGGCCGCGGACGAGGTGCTGCGCACGGCCCGGGAGGAGAACTCCACCTTCCTGGTCGGCTCGCCGGCCCTCTACCACCACATGGTGGAGCGGACCCGCACCGGCGGCTCCGCCCCGCCCGGTCTGCGCGTGTGCATGGTGGCCGGATCTCCCTGCCCGCCCTCCCTGCACGAGGCGTTCCGGTCCCGGTTCGGGGTCGCCCTGCTGGACAGCTACGGCAGCTCCGAGACGTGCGGCGCGATCACCACCAACCTTCCGCACGGTCCGTACGTGCCGGGTTCCTGCGGGCGTGCGCTGCCCGGCGTGGCCCTGCGGCTGACGGACCCGCGCACCGGCGCCGAGGCCGGCACTGGCGAGGAGGGCGAGGTCTGGGTGTCCAGCCCCGCCCTCATGCTCGGCTACCACGGCCGGCCCGAGGCCACCGAGGCCGTGCTCTGCGACGGCTGGTACCGCACCGGCGATCTGGCCCGGCAGGACGCGAACGGATACCTCACCGTCACCGGCCGGTTGAAGGAAGTCATCGTCCGGGGCGGCGAGAACGTCCATCCGGCCGAGGTGGAAAGTGTGCTCCTCCAGGTGCCCGGCGTCGGCGACGCGGCGGTGGGCGCGAAACCGCATCCGACGCTCGGCGAGGTGCCCGTGGCGTATCTGGTGCCCGGGCCGGACGGGCTCGACGTCGAGGCGGTGCTGGCCACCTGCCGCGACGAACTGCCGCCCCCGAGACGCCCGGAGGAGGTCCACGCGATCGACGAGGTGCCGCGCGACCCGGCGGGGAAGATCGCCCGGCAGCGGCTGTCCGGGCTGACGGGGCGGCTGCTGTGGCGGCGCTCCCCGGGGCCGTCGGGGCGCGCCCGCTACGGGAGTGCGGCCGACCTGGGGCTGGCGGACGCGGAACATCCGCTGCTGGCCGCGGTGATCGAGCGTCCGGACACCGACGAGGTGACGTTCACCGGGCGGCTCGTGAGCGGCGCGGACGGACTGGTGCTCTCCCGTTCGGCCGACGGGCGGACGGTGGTACCCGGTGTCGTACTGCTGGACCTGGCACTGCACGCCGCCGGGCATCTGGGCTGCGGCCGGCTGCGGGAGTTCGACGCGGTACGACCGCTGGTGCTGCCCGCGGCCGGCGGTGTGCAGGTACAGGTCACCGTCGGCGGGTCCGACGCCCTGGGCCTGCGGGCGGTGACGGTGTACACGCGCCGGGACTCCGGTGCGAGCGGCCGGCCGTGGGTGCGGCAGGCGTACGGCACGGCGGCCGCCGCCGGTGCGCCGCCGCGGTGGCAGCCGGAGGCGTGGCCGCCGGCCGGCGCCTGGTGGGTACCCGTCGACGAGGTCTTCGGCGGCCACGGGGCCTTCGGTGCCACCGGCGCCGGCGGCGCGCCGTCGGCGTTGCACGGCGTCTGGCGGCGCGACGACGAGCTGTTCGTCGAGGTCCGGGTGCCCGAGGGGACACCGGAGCAGGGCAGCCGGTTCGGGGTGCACCCGGCGCTGCTGGAGGCCGTGGCACGTGCCGAGCTGTGGGCCGGCCTGGGCGGGGCGTGGGATCCCGCCGGATCGGCCGCGGACCGCCCCGGGGCCCCGGACCTCTGGCGCGGGGTGACCCTGCACGCCGCCCGGGCCTCCGTGCTGCGCGCCCGGCTCACGGCCGCGGCGGACGGCACCCTCGGCGTGAGGGCTGTGGACGCCGCCGGCGCTCCGGTGCTGACGGTGGACTCGGTGCGCTTCGGCGCGCTGTTCCCCGCCGTGCTGCAGACGGCTTCCGCGACGCCGTAGGACCCGCTGTCCGAGGAAGTGCGCCGAGATCGAGACACGACCGCCCACCGCTGAGCAGTACGAGCGGTGGGCGGTCGCATGTGTGCGCACAGGAACGCGGGCCACGGCACCGGCCAACACGCAGGCGGCCCCGACCGGTTGGGGGAAACCGGTCGGGGCCGCCTGCGCACGGCGCCGGGGTTCAGACCGCCCAGGCGGGCAGCTCGTTGATCGTGACCACGCTGGCGGTGCAGATCCAGCCGGGCCCCTGGGAGACCAGCAGGACGTGGTCGCCCGGGCCGACCTCCCGGGTACGGACCAGGTGCTCCAGCGTGATGAAGACGTCCGCGCCGCCCACGTGTCCGACGCTCTTGCCGAAGTCCCAGCTGGACCGGGACATGGGCAGCCCCAGCGGCATCATCAGGGAGTACTCGATCATCCGGCCGTCCATGTTGATCGGCACGACCTTGGCGATGTCCGCCGCGTTCAGATCGGCGTCGACCAGGGCACGGTGGATGACGCCCAGGTCGAAGACGGTCAGCTTCTCCAGCGTCTCCGACAGGGACAGTTCCGTCTCGGTGAACTGCCCGGCCCGCTGCGCCATGTCGGCCATCGAGTCCGACTGCCCGCGCAGGAGCTGCGGGCCGTCACCGCGGTGCCACTTCTCCAGAGCCGGGAGCACCCCGGCGTGCAACGACCGCACCGTGGCGAACCCCTCGTCCGCGCTGAGCAGGACCGAGGCGGCGCCGTCGCCGAGGAAGTAGGACTGGCCGTAGCCGGTCCACCGGTCGATCTCCGGGGAGGAGAAGTTCTCGCCGGAGGTGAGCAGCACGGTCTCGGCCTCGGCGGCGCCGGTCATCTGGCCGACCGCCACCTCCAGGGCGCCCAGCATGCCGTTGCAGCCCTGCTGGAGATAGAACGCGGAGATGTCGTCCAGGCCCAGCTCGCGCAGGATGTAGCCCGGCGGGTAGGAGCCGACGGGCCCCTGGTAGTACACCGCGCTGTGCAGGTGCGAGGCGATCTCGTCGGGCTCGATCTTGGAGCGGTCCAGGGCGGTGCGGGCGGCCGAGACGGCCAGGTCCACGGCCGGCACGTCACCGGACACGTGCGTTCCGGTGAGTCCGTTCGCCGCGACGACCTCGGCGTCCACACGGCCGTCGGCCACGGCCTGTTCCGCGCTCGCCCACTCGTGCAGAATGACTCCCAGGGAGTCGATGTGGACGTTCTCAATCCTCATGCGGGATCTCTCCTTGTCCGTCCGGCGCCGGGGCCGGTCTCAGGTGAGCAACTGCTGCTTGATGTGCTGGGCCAGCTCGGCCGGTGACGCGAAGTCGAACGCCACGCTGGGCGCGAGGCTCAGGTTGGTGTCCGTGTTCAGGGCGTTGCGGAGGTTGATCGAGGTCAGTGAGTCGAAGCCGAGGTCCTTCAGCGCCGCGGTCGCCGCGACGGACTGCGCGGAGGAGTGTCCGAGAACGGTGGCGATCCGCTCGCGTACGAGCCCGGTCAGGGCCGCGTCGCGCTCCTCGTCGGTCGCCATCGCGGCCAGGACGTGGCGCAGTTCCGTCTTCTCCACCTCGGTGTCCTGCGCCGTCCGGCGCGCGCGGGCGGGCAGCAGGGACCGCAGCAGCGCCGGTGCCCGGCCCGCCCTCGCTCCCTCGTAGAGCGCCGGGAAGTCCAGCCGGGCGGCGACGGCGAGGCCGAGTCCGGCCCCCTGCACCGCGTCGAACAACTGCATCCCCTGGGCCAGGGGAAGTGCCACGGATCCGGGCAGTGCCTCGGCCTTGCCCTCGGCGAGACCGCTGCGTCCCTCCCACAGGCCCCAGGCGATCGAGGTCACCGGGACCCCGCGGGCACGCATGTCGTAGGCGAAGGCGTCCAGGAAGGTGTTCGCCGCGGCGTAGTTGGCCTGCCCGGCCCCGCCGAGCACGCCGGCGAAAGAGGAGAACAGCACGAACGCGCAGAGCCGTGCGTCCCTGGTCGCGTCGCGCAGTGCGAGCACCGCGTCCGTCTTCGGCCGCAGCACCGCGCTCAGCCGTTCGGGCGTCAGCGAGGACACGACCCCGTTGTCGAGAGCGCCCGCAGTGTGCACCACCGCCCGCAGCGGCCGGTCGGCGGGGATCGCCGCCAGCAGTCCGGCGAGCGCCTTGCGGTCCGTGACGTCGCACGCGGCGATGGTGACCCGGGCACCGAGCGCGCAGAGTTCGGCCTCAAGATCGACGGCTCCCGGCGCCCCGATGCCCTGGCGGCTCGTCAACAACAGTTCCCGGACACCGTGTTCGGTCACGAGGTGGCGGGCGAGCGCCGATCCCAGCATGCCCGTGCCGCCGGTGACCAGGACCGTGCCGTCGACGCCGTCCAGCAGCGTCGTGTCACCGTCGCGGTCGACGGCCAGGCGCGTCAGCCGCGGCACCCGGGCGGCCCGCTTGCGCAGCGCCCACTGCGGCTCGTCGGAGCCCGCGGCCCGCAGCAGCGCACGCCAGGCGGGTTTGCTCGCGTCGGTGTCCACCAGCAGGAAGCGGTCCGGGAACTCGGTCTGCGCCGAGCGCACCAGCCCCCACACCGCGGCCGCCGTCAGGTCGAGCCGTCCCTCCGCCCCCGTGCCGTCCCAGGCCGGTACCGCGCCCCGGGTGAGGAACACCAGCCGGGACCGCTCGAACGCGGGCGTCGTCACCCAGGCTCGCGCCCAGTCCAGCGCCTGGCGCGCGGTGTCGTGGACGCTGCCGGCGAGTTCCTCGCCCGTCCGCTCCCCGCCGGCGGCGGCGCAGGTCACCACGACCACGTCGGGCGCACCGGAGGCGTCGGCGACCGCGGCGGCCAGGCTCTCCAGATCCGGGTACGCCTCGGTGTACTGGCCCACGGACATCAGCGCGGACCGGGCCCGCAGCGTGTCCTCACCGATGATCGCCCACGTGGCGGGGACCGGGCCGGCGCTCGACGCGAGGTCCGTGTCGCTCCACTCCACGCCGAACAGACCGTCCTGCTGTGCGGCGCCCGCCGCGCTCACTTCGCCACGTGAGACGGGTCGCGGCGTCACGGACGCCACGGTCAGCGCCGGGGTTCCGGTCGCATCGGCGGCCCGCACCGAGAACGCGCCGTCACCCAGCGGGCTGATGCCCACGCGCAGTATCGAGGCTCCGGAGGCGTGCAGCGAGACTCCGCTCCACTGGGCCACCCGCCGCAGCCGTCCGGGGTCCGCCGATCGCTCCCCGGTCGGCAGCAGGTCCAGCACGGCCGCCGCCAGCACCGGATGGAGCCCGAACCCGGCGGCCTCTGCGCGCAGCCGCTCGGTCAGGGCGACCTCGGCGAAGAGGTCGTCGCCCCGCCGCCACACGGATCGCGTGGTGCGCTGCTCCCCGGGACCGTCGCCCGTCGCCTGCCGCTCCTGGGGCACGCTCTCGGCGCCGACCGGCGGCCAGGCCTCCAGGTCCCAGTCCGGCGCCGGGCCTTCCTCGGTGAGCGATCCCTCGGCGTGGCACGTCCACGGCCGTCCTACCCCGCCGTCGCCCCGCCGGGAGTGCACGGCCACCGAACGAGCGCCGGTCTGCCCGGGCTCACCGACGGTGACGCGAAGCTGGACGGCCTCGGACGTCGGCAGCACCAGAGGCTCCCGCACCGACAGCGTCTCCAGCCGCCCGCAGCCCACCTGGTCGCCGGCCATGGCGGCCAACTCGACCAGTACCGGGTCCGGGACGACCTGGGAACCACCGAAACGGTGCCCGGCCAGCCACTCGTACGCTCCCGCCGAAAGGCGCCCGGTGAACAACACGCCGGCCGAGTCGGGCAGTTCGACGGCCGCCCCGAGCAGGGGATGCTCCGTGCTCACGGCTCCGATGCCGGTCACACCGCGGGAGGCTCCGGGGGAAGCGGTCAGCCAGTGGTGGTCGCCCTGGAAGGGATACGTCGGCAGGTCCGGATGCGGCACCACACGATCGGCATGCACGACCACACCCTCGACGAACGCCTGCCCCACCGCCGCCACCACATCACCCAGACCACCATGATCCCGACGCAACGTCCCCACCACCGCGAACACACCCTCCGGGTCAGCCCGCTGCACCGTCTCCTGCAACGGCACCACCAACACCGGATGCGGACTCACCTCCACGAACGCCCGATACCCCGCCCCCACCAACGCCCGCGTAACCCCCTCGAAATCCACCGCATGCCGCAAATTCCGATACCAATACCCACCATCCAACACCGCACCCTCAACCCGCGCCCCCACCAACGACGAGAAGAACGGCACCACCGGCACCGACGCCACCACCGGCGCCAACACCTCCGCCAACTCCCCCTCGACCGCCTCCACATGAGCCGAATGCGACGCGTAATCCACATCGATCCGCCGCACCCGAACACCCGACTCCTCGGCAAAGGCCACGAGTTCGTCCAGCGCATCCGCGTCACCGGACAC
>NZ_JBVHMR010000109.1:0-8258 GCF_055558375.1 Streptomyces sp. NPDC025793
GACGACACGGGCAGCAACGGCCGGACGAACTCCCACTCGGCATCGGACAGTTCATGGCGACGCATCACCCGACCATGATCCACCAGTCAAGATCATTTGACGACAGGCCCTAGCGCACGCCAATGTTCCTTCAGCTCCGCCGCGGTGCGCTCGTCGAGTGCTCGGCCGTGCCTGATCAGCGCGTTTCGCATGCGGGTGGCGACGTGGGGGGCTGCTCGGAGCGGCCGAGGCGGCGGCGGACGGGGACATGGATGCCGATGCCGGCGCTGATGTAGCCCTTGTGCGCGGGACCCCGTGCGACCGCGGAGCCCCACACCGGGTCGCCATCCGGCGCGGACAGGAACTGCACGATGCCGCCGAACGCTTTGTGCTCCTGGCTCAACTGCTGGTCATTGCCGGTTTCGGGCGCTCTGGCGCCGTGGACGGCGGCACGTGCGACGGCCAGGCTGTCACCGGCCCGGGCGCCGCCGGGTCGTGCGGAGGATCGCGCCGCTTCGCCCTTGGCGAGGCCGGGTTCGTCGAGCAGACACTGCTGACCCTGCAGCTGGCGGGTAGTGGGTGATGCGGTGATGCAGCCACCACCGGCGGCAGCCCGCTAGGCCGTGCAGGTTGTCGCCCGTGCGCAACTGGGCCGCGCTGAAGTAGTGGGCTTGGGCTCCGCACCACCCCACCCGCCGGTCGATCGGCCAGGGCGGGTTCCACACTGTCAACGGTCAAACAGTGTGGCGGCGTCAACAATTATGTAGCGGCGCCGTTGTGGCACGGCACGCTTACGGCGAGATCCACCCTCAGTCGCCCACGGTCGGGCCGGTGCGCTCGCGGACAGTGGCTCGGACGTGGGCGATGGCGGGTGACGTGGCGAAGACGTCGCCGAGTTGCGCGAGCCAGTCGGCCTCAGCCTCCAAGGGCTGATGGAGTGCGTCCGTGCCGCTGGCATCGGCGTCGCGAGGAGCGGCCCGGCGAGGAGTGCGTCTGCTGCGGCGCCGCAGCACGGCGTGCACGATGTGGTCGGTGATCACCGGGCGCCGCGTGCTTGGCCGTGTCAAGTCCGTCGAGCGTGGACTGCCGGGCCGACGAGAAGAACACGACTCCAGCCCGTTCAGCCCGCGAGGCGTCGACGGCGGGCCCGCTGCCGGCAAGTAGCCCCGCAGTAACGTACCGGGCGACCGGTGGGCCGGACCGTGAGCGTAGCCCCGCATTCCTCACAGAACACGACGGTTTCCCGGCGGACACCGAGGCCATCACGAAAGCCTTGGCGTTCCGTGACGATAGCGGAGGGGCGCAGACCGTCCAGGGTCAGCTGGACGAGTCTGAGGCCGGCCGATCGATCGCGGCGGGCAGCGAGCATCGAGGCGCATCCGACGGTGAGTGAGACGACATCGTCGGGGCCGATGTCAGCGCGGACACCGACGGCCCGCTGCGCCGCGTGGAGCAGCGCGGTCAGGACCTGGCGGAATCGCAGCACGGACGCCGTGAGCATCGGGCGCGGCCAACTCGCGTCGGCGGCCACGACATCGCATATATGCCCGCGCTTGTGGGACTTCTCGACGACGTCCATCAGGAACCCGAAGAACGCCTCGGTAGGCGCGAATCGGGCCATCCGTCGCTCGCCCGAGGCGACCAGTTCGTCCAGGTGCTGGACGAACACCGCCTCAAGGAGAACCTGTTTATTCGGAAAGTGCCGGTACACGGTGCCGGCGCCGACACCGGCCCGGCGCGCGATCTCGCCGAGCGGGACGTCGAGTCCCTGCTCGGCGAATGCCTCACCAGCGGCGGACAGCACCTTGGCCCGGTTGCGGCGGGCATCGGCCCGGTCGCCACCGCTGATCACTGTAGTCATGTCACGAAACCCCTTGTGCACCCGACTCAACCGGGTTGGAGTATTCCAGATATCCCCGGGTTCACCACCCTGTCCGTAGCAACCGGCCCCCGGGGAAAGGAGAGGACGACATGTCCGCCGAACCAATCCATTCCGTCACCGGCCCGCCCCAGGGCCTCGCCGACGGCCCCGTCGCTGTCACCGGCGCGACCGGCAAGCAGGGTGGCGCGACGGCGCGACGGCTGCTGGCCAGCGGCCGACCGGTGCGCGCGCTGGTACGGGACAAGACCGCGCCCGCCGCCGCAGCGCTCGCGGACGCAGGAGCCGAGTTGGCCCTCGCAGACTTCGACGAGCCGTCAGGCCTGGCGCCGGCACTGGACGGCACCACCGCTCTGTTCGCCGTGCCGCCGGTTGCCTACGGGCCAGCCGGCAGCAACCCAGAACTGGAGTTCACCCGCGGCCGGGCCCTGGCCGACGCAGCAGCAGCCGCAGGTGTCCGCCACGTGGTGTTCACCGGTGTCGCCTCGACCTCGGCAGACGCGTTCGCGGCCCCGGGAAAGCGGCGCATCGAGCAGTACCTGCGCGAACAGATCCCACTCGTGACCGTGCTGCGCCCGGTACGGTTCATGACGAACTACCTCGGGGAATCCGGCATCGGCCTCGACGGGATCGTTGACGGCGTCCACCGGCACCTCTTTCCGCCGAACGAGCCTGTCCAGATCATTGCCCTCGAAGACATCGCCGAGTTCGCTGCTCTGGCCTTCGAGCAACCGGACCGGTTCGCTGGACGGACTCTGGAGTTGGCCGGTGACAACCCGACCCCGGCTGAGGCCGTCGCCGCGATCAGTGCTGCCACCGGAATCGCGGTGCACTACGAGCAGCTCACCCACGACGAGGCCGCCGCGCTGAACCCGGGCATCGCCGAGACCCGGCAACGGTGGATCTCTGGCCAACGCTGGCACGCCGACATCGAGGCTCTGCGGGTCATCCACCCCGGACTGCGCACCCTGGCGGACTGGCTCTCCGAGGGCGGCGCCGCCGCACTGCGCATCCGGTTGCTCGGCACCCCGTAGCAGCAGGCTGCGCCTGGCCGCCCGGGTGATCCTTCAGGCATCCGATTGCTTCCGACGACCTGGTTGCCCACCGCCTGGTTGAACAGCGCCCCGCCCCTCGGGGTGCATCCAGGCCCCGTGACCCGGGCCAGGTGCCCCAGAGGGGCCGTCGGCTGATGTCTCGCTCGTCCTCGGGTGCCTCGGGTGCCTCGGGTGCCTCGGGGGCGCGCAGGGGGCGTAGCCCTACGGGCAGGTCGGGGGCTGGAACGAGTACCGGCCGTGCGTCGGCCCCGTCCCCACCCTCACCCACGGCGGCCGCGTCGCTGGCGCGATCGGCCCCATGCAGACCATGATCGACGCGACCGGACGCACTCAACGCCTCCCGCAGTACTTCGACGTCCTCCCCGAACACCGCGGTCTCGGCTACGGCCGTGCCCTGTGGCGCGCGGCCATGTGCTGGGGTTGCGAGAACGGGGCGGCGTACCAGCTCCTCCAGACCGAGGTCGGCGGCACCTCGGACCGCCTGTGCCAGGCGGAAGGACTCGCCTCTCTCGGCTACGTCTGCTCCCGCGACCTCGACAGGGCTTCGTACCGATGGATCATCTCTGAGGCAGGTCGATTGCCTGCTCGCGGCTCATTGCGCCGAAGCGGTACAGGATGATCACCGCGTTGTAGGTGTCGTCCGGGGCGTCTTCAGGTCAACGATCCGCCGTCGTCCGCGGGGCACGTGGTAGGGACGCACCGGGTGGAGCAGCCGGCGGCGGGCGCTGCGGGTACGCCGGGTGGAACACCAGCAGCCGGAGGAGGCCAGCCGTGGCAAACCACGCCAACTGCACGAGCAGGTACCGGGGGACGGCGGTACGGGAGAAACCCGCCGCGATGGCCGCCTGTATGGCGCCGCAGGAGGGCAGGTATATGGCGGTGTCGGCTCCGGAACTCACGACGCGTTCGGCAGTGCAAGATCGACGATGCTGGGCATCACGATGGCGAACATGCCTTCGGCCTCTTGCGCAGCAGAGTGCCGAAGGCGATTCCGAGCGCGCCGTAGGTCATGTCGGCGCAGAAGTGCCGCGGCGAGCAGAACTGGCTGGCGGGCTGTCCAGGCCAGGCAGGTGATCGCGCCATCTGGCGCTTGAGACCGGGTATGCGGCCGCGCCGTCGGACGAGCCGACGCGGCATGGCAGGTGAGGCTGTTCAGCGCGGGGTGCGGGGTTGCGGCGATTGGGGTTGGTCGCGGCGCGGGCGCGGGAGGTCGGACGGCAGGCCGTTGACGGGCGGGAGGGTGTTGCGGGTGCGGTGATGGAAAGTGAGGAGACTGACCAGAGCGGCTGCGGTGAACCACAGGAGTTGGACGCCGAGGTAGGCAGGGGTGGCGATGGTGGAGAAACCGGCGGCTGCGGCGGTCTGCATGGCGCCGTAGGAGGGCAGCAGGCGGATGAAGGGGCTGTTGGCTCCTGAGCTGGCCATGGGGTTCTGCAGAGCCACGTCGACGACACTGGTCATGATCATCAGGAACATGCCCTCTACTTCGCGCCGTAGCAGGGAACCGTAGACGACTCCGAGGGCACCGTAGGTGAGGGCGGCTCCGAAGAGGGCGGTGGCGAGTTGGACGGGCTGCTTGGGGGACCACGCGGCACAGATGACGGCGGTGGCGTAGGTGGCGACGGCTGCGGAGGCGAGGGCCAGGGAGGTCGTCTTGGCGAGGACCAGGTGAGTGCGCGGGTAGCCCGCCAGGGCCAGGCGCCGGTCGAAGCGGCCGCTGTTGAACGTGGCCGCGAACATCATGAAGCCGGTGATCAGCGTGACGGCGTTGAGAGCGCCGGTGATCTGGGTGAGCAGGTTGCCGGCCGGGGCGAGCCGCTCGCCTGTGGCACTCAGTTGGAATGGGACGAGTTTGTCAGGGATGACGAGGTAGGCGAGGGTGACCCAGACGGGGACGTACAGGGCGACCAGGAGCATGGCGAAGGTGTTGCGGCCGTGCTCGATCAGGTCGTACCGGGTGGCGGTGGTGTAAAGAGCGAGGTGCCGTTTCACGCCGCCACCGCCGTGCCGCGGATGAGGGTGCCGTTGTCCAGGTGCCAGAGTTCGTCGAGGCGTTCGATGTCGTAGGCCAGGTGGGACACGACCAGGACGGAGCGGCCGGCGCTGCGCAGGCGGCTTGCGAGGCGCCAGAACTGCTGGTATGTGTCCCAGTCGAAGCCCTGGTAGGGCTCGTCCAGCAGCAGGACCTGCGGGTCGTGCATGAGGGCGAGGGTCAGGTTGAGTTTCTGCCGGGTGCCGCCGCTGAGGTCGCCGGAGCGTTCGTCGGCGTACTCGGCGAACCGCAGTGTTTCCATGATCGTCTCGGCATGGTGCAGGTCGGGCAGGCCGAAGGCGGCCTGGAAGAACTTCAGGTGTTGGTGGACGGTCAGGGCGTCATTGAGGACCACGTCCTGCGGGCAGTAGCCGAAGCGGCCCTGATGGCGGACCGTTCCCCGGTCCGGGTGCAGTTCGCCGGAGAGGATTTTCAGCAGGGTGGACTTGCCCGCCCCGTTCTCCCCGACGATTCCGACGAGGGCACCGGGACCCAGGTCCAGGTGGATTCCTCGCAACACTTTCCGCTGACCGTACGCATGGTGCAGATCTTTGACCTCCATTACTCGGTCACCGGGTACGGTCGACGACCGTCGTGGTCAGTTCTTCCAGCCTGTGCCGGGCAGCCGAGGGAGGAAGCTGGGCCAGTGCGTCCCGCGCGTTCGCGGCATGCGTCCGGGCCATTTCGGTGGCCTGGTCGAGAGCACCGCTGCGGATGAGGACCTCGGACAGCCGCTGGTGAGCGGTGACGGCATCAGTCTCTTCGACGAACAGGTCGTGGAGCGTGTCCCGGTCGGCGCCGTCGGCGGCGTCCCGCGCGAGGAGGACCGGGACGGTGGGCTGCCGGTTGGCCACATCGCTGAACGCGCCGGAGTTCTCGGTGCCGGGCGTTCCGGCCGCGTAGGGAAGGAGATCGTCGCGGATCTGGAAGGCCACGCCGAGTTCCTCGCCGTAGGTGCGCAGTGCCGCCTCGTGGTCGGCCGGGGCGTCGGCGAGGATCGCGCCGGCCTGGCATGCGGCACTGGTCAGCGCTCCGGTCTTGCCCCGGATGATCTCCAGCACGGTCGCCAGTACACAGGTGAGATCTCCGCGGACAAGAGCCTCCTGGGCGATGGCAGCAGCTGTGTGCTTGAGCGCGTCCGCCGCGACGCGCCCCGCCCGCAGGACGCGGTCGGCGGGCAATCCTGCTTCGGTGCCGGCGAGCATCGCCACGTACGCGGTGGAAGCCAGCCCGTCACCGGCCATCAGCGCCATGCTGATACCGAAGTGCTCCACAGCCGAAGCTCGTGCGCGGCGGACGGGGGCCTGGTCGATGACGTCGTCATGCATCAAGGTCGCCACATGCAGGCATTCCAGACCGGCGGCAAACGACAACGTCTTGTCCACCGTGCCCCCTGATGCGGCCGCAGACCACACGCACAGCCTGGGGCGCAGCAGTTTGCCCGACGGAAACAGCGCGTCCAGGCACGCGACGCTCATCAGGTCTTCCCCGGCGCCCACCCAACGCCGGATCTCCTGCTCCACCAACTGGTTGACGGTCCGGTCATCCAACTCGCTGCCTGCCGTACCGGCGGTGTCCGACACTTTGGTCGTCATGGGTTTCTCCCCCAGTTCTCACTCAACGTAGTCACGCTCCCGCCTCAGCCCGCCAGGGCGGCACGCCACAGGCCCAGCCCCGCCTGAACCATCGGTCCTGTCGGTGGAACGGCGACGCACCGCAGGATGGAGGGACCCGCCGCGAGGACGGCGGCGCACAGCGCGCGGGTGAGGGTGTCGAAAGCGGGCGCGTACCGGTGCAGCCATGGGTGCTGCCGTGTGCTGTCCAACAAGGCCGGCAAGCCACTGGTGATGCGTGCCACTTCGAACGCGATCAGCTCCCTGGTGGCCGCCGTCCATCGCCCGGCCTCCAGATCCTCCCTGCGCACGCCGAACCGGTCGAGGTCCTCAAGCGGCAGATACAGCTGTCCCTCGCGCAAATCCTCCGACAGATCGGCCAGACAATCCACCATCTGGAACGCGTCGCCGTAGCCGCGCACGATGCCCTCGCCGACCTGTCCGGCCTCGCCGAGCGCATCCCATGTCGACATGATCAAAACAGCGGAAGCCCCGCTGCTGCCGGTCGCCCAGGTCTGCCAGTCCTCGTAGGTGGCGAACTCGGTCGCCTCCCAGCTGCGGCGGAGCGCAGCAAAGCACTCCTCCATCAGGGCCCGGGGCGGGCTGTCGAAAACGGTGCTGCACGCGTGAGCCGCCGCGTGCAGCACCGGATCCGAACTGCCCCCGGATTCCAGAGCGGCATACCAGGCGTCAATCCACTCGTCCAGACGCCGAAGGCGCGCCTCGGGTGGCCCTGTGTCCACCCGGTCATCAGCTTCGAGGATCACCATGGTCACGGCGGCGGCGTGGGCGCGTCTCTCGGGTGGCGCCGCGAGGGTCCCTACCCAGCCCACACCGCCACGCTCCCGCAAAGCGGCGCGGGCACAGACGGTGTAACACTCCCGCAGCACCGGATCCTTGATTCCTGCTGCGTCCAACCAGCGTCGTACCAGCACGGCACCCCCACTCGACTCCCCGGCCAAACCGGACTCTCACAGGTCCGCCTGGGCTGACGCAGGCGAGCCGAGGAGGCTCAACTCAATGAGGTGAACTGATTCGCCCCCAAGGGTGTCTGGCTGTTGTGGCATTGACCGTGAGTGCGTGACGCTGACACGAAAAATAGAGCGTGTGCGGGTCAGGCTGTGGCGATGGGGGCGAAGCGGACGGTGAGCCCGAGGCGGTCGGCTTCCTTGGTCATGCGTCGGATGGCGCGTTCGGGTTCGCGGCGGGTGAAGTAGTCGGCTCCCAGGTCCTGGTCGGTGGTCTTGTTGCGGAGGATGTGCCAGATCGCGATGGCGATCTTGTGCATCACGGCGACCTGGGCCCGCCGCCGGCCACGCCAGATGGCGACGCACCGGTAGTAGGCGCTGAGGCAGCAGTCCTTGTTCCGGATCGCCGCCATCTCGGCAACGCCCAGTACGCGCTCGTGGTTGCTGCCCTGCCGGGTGCGGCCGGACTTGTTGACACCGGCGGATTCGTCCATCCCCGAGCAGACCCCGATCCATGAAGAGAGGTGCCCGGCGGTGGCGAACTGCGCCATGACACCGCCGGTCTCGGCGATGATGATCTGGGCGGCCGCGGGGCTGATGCCGGGGATGGTGTCGATGCCGGCCACGTTCTGATCGTGCCCTAGTACTGCAACCGCATCTGGGGGTTGTGCCCTCGACGTTTGTAGTGGGAGCGGCGGGCTCGTGCCTGGCTGTGTCTACGGAAGTGTGACC
>NZ_JBVHMR010000110.1:0-7964 GCF_055558375.1 Streptomyces sp. NPDC025793
GGGCGCCGCGTTCCGCAACCCGCGGGACTACGTCGACCCGGTTGTGTGGGACCGCGAGATCCAGCTGCTCGTGCGCGACTACCCGTTCGACGAGGTGATGGCCACCCGCCTGTTCCACGCGGCCGTGTCCTACCTCGTCACCGCGATGGAGAAGTGGGGCCAGGGACTGGAGATGTGCTGCGGGCGGATCGTGGACATCGCCGTGCACGTCTTCATCCTGGACACCCGCAACTACCGGGAGTTCTGCCACCACCACTTCGACGGCCAGTTCCGTGAGCACATCCCGGAGATCGCGTTCAAGTACGACGGCTCCGTCGAGCGGACCGCGCACATCATCGCTGACAACGGGTTCGAGGTGGACTGGAAGCTGTGGGAGGCCGACTACGCCAAGTGCGCCCCCTGCACGCCCGGTTCCAACTGCCACTGCCCCCCTGAGCACGACCGGCCCGTAACCGGGGTCGGTGAGCGCCCGGAGGTGCCCCGCGCACCCCCGGGCGCTCCTTTTGCTCGTATTCATGACATTTCCGGGCTTTCGCTCACGCCCCACCGGCCACCGGGCTAGCGTGGCGCGCACCTGAGAACCGTTCGCGCACACGCTTCCCGGAGGCCCCAGGCATGACCAGCGCCGCCCCCATGACCGCCGCCGAGTACTGGGACAAGTACAAGCCCCACCGCGGCGAGCAGCCCCAGCAGTGCCCGGCAGCCGACCGGTTCGACTGGACCGACGTCTCCGACGACGCTGGCCCCGGTGCCGAACTCCTCGGCCGGCCGAAGACCGCGCTCGACCTCGGCCCGGCCGAAGGCGAGAACGCCGCCCACCTCGCCCGCACCGGCGTCGAGGTGACCGCGGTCGACTTCTCACCCGTCCAGGTCGAGCGCGCCCGCGGATTCTGGACCGACCTGCCCAACCTCACCTTCGTACACGCCGAAGCCTGCGCCTACCTCGACCGGGAGCCGCGCGAGTTCGACGCCGTCTACTCGACGTGGGGCGCCGTCTGGTTCACCGACCCCGACGACCTCTTCCCCCTCGTCCGCCGATGCCTCGCGCCGGGCGGTGTCTTCGGCTTCTCCCACCGCGAGCCGGCCACCGGCCACTACGGCGCCCAGCCCATGAGCGGCAAGTGGCTGGAAGGGCGCGAGCGCGAACTGACCGTGTACCGGTGGCAGTACAGCGCACAGCAGTGGGCCGACATCCTCAAGCACCACGGCTTCACCAACATCTCGGCCTGCGTGCTGCCCCACCCCGACCCGTCCGCGTTGGGCACCCTCCTTGTGACCGCCCGGAGCGCTCTCTGACCGGCCCGCAGCAGCACCGGGCAGCGGCTGACCCGTCGGGCCTGCCCCGGGTTCCGTGCACCGGGGAGCAGGGTTCCGTCGTTCTCGCGGTTGCCCGGAGCCGCGGGTATGGGCTCGATGCCCCAAGTCGGCGGTGGTGGGCGGTTCGTGACGAGTGGCGGATACGCCTGCAGGCACGGCTTCCGGTGATCATGGAGTGTCGAGTTCGCTGATCACCACAACGGAAGACCGTGCCTGCTGCGTCAGCATCGCCCATCCCCGTCGGGTTGGGCGGGCCGTGATCAGGCCTGCCCCGACGAACTGCCCGACCTTCTGGCCAGGCTGTCCCGCGTGCCCGACCCGCGGATGGATGCGACGGGTTTGGGTTCGATCGGTTTTCCGGCGCGAAGACTCGCTTTTCTGTTATCGCCCGCGGGCCCCGCCCGTCTCCTGTTCATACGCTACGCATCGGACGCCCCCCACACACACCTGAGGACCGAAGCACGTGAGAGCAGAGATCAGCCGTCGGAGCATGCTGAAGATCGCCGGTACGGCCGCGGGCGCGGCCACCGTCGGAGCCGCGCTCCCCGCGGCTCCCGCAGTGGCGGCGGGCGCCGCCTTCGCGCACCCCGGACTCCTGCACACCCGGGCCGACCTCGACCGCATGGCGGCCAAGGTGAAGGCGGGCTCAGCCCCCACCGCGACGGGCTTCGCCAAACTCACCGCCAACCGCCACTCGCAGAGCACATGGCGGCCCAACCCCCAGACCACAGTCCGCCGGGGCGGGGGCGGGCCGCAGAACTACCCGGCCCTCTACAACGACATCCACGCGGCCTATCAGAACGCGCTGCGCTGGCACATCACCGGCGACACCGCCCACGCCGACACCGCGCGGGACATCTGCAACGCCTGGTCGGGGAAGCTGCAGGGCATCAGCGGAGGCTCCGAAGTCGTGCTCCTGGCGGGCATCTACGGGTACCAGTTCGCCAACGCCGGCGAGCTCATGCGCGGCTACCCCGGCTTCGACCTGGCCCGTTTCCAGGACATGCTGGTCAAGTACTTCTATCCGACGAACCGCGACTTCATGCACCGCAAAACCAATTGCATAGGCCACTACTGGGCGAACTGGGACCTGTGCAGCATGGCCTCGGTCATGGCCATCGGGATCCTCTGCGACGACCGGGCCAAGTTCAACGAGACGGTGGACTACTTCTACAACGGCGCGGGCAACGGCTCGCTGGCCAACGCGATCCCCTACGTCTACAACGGCGTGGGCCTGGCCCAGTGGCAGGAGAGCGGGCGCGACCAGTCCCACAGCATGATGGGCATCGGCCTGATGGGCACCATCTGCGAGATGGCCTGGAACCAGGGCGTCGACCTCTACGGCGCGGACGACTCCAGGTTCCGCAAGGCGTGCGAGTACGTCGCTCGGTACAACCTCGGCCACGACGTGCCGTACACCACCTACACCTGGAACCACGGCGTGCACTGCGTGGCAACGAAGCAGCCCGTCATCTCCCCGGGCGGCCGTGGCGGTGGACGCCCGGTCTGGGAGCGGGTCTACCGCCACTACACCGTCAGGCGCGGCATGACCATGTCGAATACCGGCGAGATGGTGGCCCGCGTCAGGCGCGAGGGAGGCGAGGGAGGCGGCGGAGACTACGGCCCGAACAGCGGAGGCTTCGACGAACTCGGCTTCGGCACCCTGGCATACACCGGCGACCGCTCCACGAAGCCGAAGGCCCCGGGCTCCCCTTCCCCCTCGGCCTCCGCCGCCGGCGTCGCGCACGCCACACCGTCACCCTCCGCCGGCCCCCAGCGCGGCAGGGACGGCGGCGACCTGGCCGCCACCGGCTCCTCGGACCTCCCCGCCTGGACCGCCGCGACCGGCATCACCGCACTCATGGGCGGCCTGCTCCTACTGCGCCGCCGCGCCCGCGCGGGACGCGACGCCTAATCGCTCTGCTGGAAGGGCCGCTTCAACGCTGGGCTCTGCCGAGGCCGGACGACCGTGCCGAGCTGCTGCGGCGGGCCGGATCGCCGGACCGCCGTACGGCCGAGCGGGCCCGAATCATCCTGGTGTGCGCCGAGGGAATGTCGAATGCGGGCGCCGCGCGGGCCGTTGAGTGGCCCTCAGGACGGTGAGGAAGTTGCGCAGCCGAGGAGCGATGGCCGGGCTCGAGGACACCGGGCGTACCGGCCGGCCGAAGGCCGACCTGGTCCTGAGCGAGACGGAGCGGAGTCAGCTCATCCGCCGCGGCGTGCACACGTCGGTGCAGCAGGGCTCTGTCGTACTCGCGATCGGCGCGGAATGATCACGTGAGTCCGAGGGCGGTCGGCGGCCGGGTCATGCCCCGCCCGTGATGACGCAGGCCCTCGGCGATGTTGTCCCACCCGGCCAGGCGGAGCGCGCCGATGGCCGGATTCCGCAGGGAGGCCATCACGCGCGGCGCGCCGCCGGTCCGCACCCGCGAGGCGTCCTCCCCGAACGTCACATCCCTGACACGGTGCTCCCGATTCTCAATAGCCCCATGCCCGCGCACGCGTTCGGCCAGGTCAGCCGCAGGCAGCTTCGCTTCCCGGGTAAGGGCTGTGAAGGCAGTCCGGTGTCGTTCGGCGGTCAGATCGCGCTCCCGCCACAGTGAGCTGATTTCATCTTGCCGCTGACGTGGCCAGATGCAGGGTGAGGATCGCTTTGACGACGTCGGTGATCCGGTGGGTGCTGCACCGGACCTTCCGGAGCACGCGCCAGGTCTTCAAGGTGGCCATGGCCTCCTCTCCGACGCATCGGATCTTGGCGTGGGCGGTGTTGTAGCGAGGGCTCATTCGTGCGTACGTCCCTCAGGGTGATAGTTCCGGGCGCTTCTCTGTCGGTCCCGGCCGCAACGCACGCATTGGCCACCGCAGTTGTACGCAACCCCCGCCCGTCCACGAACAGAAGGTCGTCGTCGACAAGGAACGTCAGCCAGTCGGGAGGCGATCAGTGGGCGGCTGCAGTGGTCGAGAGCCGGGAGCGTCTCATCCTTGAGGCCTGCCTCGGCGTCGAGGGCAGACGAGGGCGCGGGTTGCGCCGTTGCGCACGCTCGACTCGGCATGGACCCTCATACACGTTGCGCCGCTCTCGCGCACAGGCCGACCCGCTGCGCGTGGGAACGGTGATGCGTACGATCGGTCGGAGGTGAGCGTCACGTTGGCGCGTACGGGGGAGGTCTCTCGTGTCGGATTCTTTGTCCTCGCTCGCCCTGACCGGAGCAAGCACGATCGTGACGGCCATGGCGACCACCGCGTGGGAGTCTGCGCGCGATCGTGTCGTGGCGGTCTTCCGTCGACACAGTGGGGGTGCCGGGGCTCGGGAGGATCCGGAACGGAGCCAGGTCTACCTCGAGTTGGAGGCGAGCGCCGCCCAACTGTGCGAAGCCGCCGACCCGGAGGGCGCCCGTCAGGAGTTGCAGCGAAGGTGGCAGTGGCTGTTGGAGAGCCTGCTGCGCGCCAGCCCTGATGCCGTCGATGAGCTGCGTGCCCTGAGCGAGGAAGTCGGCCGACAGCTCCGGGATGCTCAACCCCGCTGGAACCAGAGCGTGGTGGCCAGGGACGGCGGTTCGGCGTATGGAGCTCTGGGGCCGGGTGCCAGCGTGCACGTACACCACCACGGCGTGCCGAACCCGCCTGCGGCGGGTCGCCGTGCAGAGCGAGAAGAGTCGGACTCGTGAACCAGTCCGTACATGCCGAGAACGGTTTCGCCTACGGGGTCGTCGGCGCGGACATCCATGTATTCGGGGACGGCGTCCCCGTGTATCTCCTTCAGCGTTGGCAGCCCATCGTGACTCCGGAGGACGCGTTCTTGCGGGAAGTGCCCAGCCGCATGCTCAACGCCCGCTTCCGAGTGGTGGAGTTCACCGGGCGTGCCGCCGAACTGTCCTCGCTGCAGGCGTGGCGGGACGAGGAGGGCGCGCTCGCCGTGCGATGGCTCCATGGGCCGGGAGGGCAGGGCAAGACCCGGCTGGCCGAGCGCTTCGCGCAGGCGTCCGTGCGGGACGGCTGGCAGGTCGTGACGGCGACCCACGGCCCGGGCAGCGTGTTGCCCCCGCCCGGCAGCCAGGATCTCGCCGACGCAGGAGAGGCGGGCGTGCTGCTGATCGTCGACTACGCCGACCGATGGCCCCTGTCGCACCTGCTGTGGCTCTTCAGCAACGCCCTGTTGCACAGCGACCGGGGGCGCAGCGCCAGGGTGTTGCTGCTGGCCCGGGGTGGCGACCTGTGGCCCGGAGTGCGTGCCGCCCTGGTCAACCAGGGTGCGCGCACATCGGCCCAGCGCCTGGCTCCGCTGTCCGACGACGAGGGCGCCTCCGGCTCCCCGCGCGCCCAGATGTTCACCGTGGCCCGAGACAGCTTCGCCGCCCGCTACGGTGCCGCCGCAGCCGGGATCACCGCTCCGGCCCAGCTCGGCGAGGCCGAGTTCGGCCTGACGCTGGCCGTGCACATGGCCGCTCTCGTCGCCGTCGACGCGGCCGTCCAGGGCGTACGGCCACCCGATGACCTCGCCGGTCTGTCCACGTACCTCCTGGACCGTGAACACCTGCACTGGGCACGTCTGCACGGGGATCCCGACCACGTGATCTCCCCGCATGCAACCGCCTTCCGCACCCCTCCCCACGTCATGAACCGCACGGTCTTCACCGCGGCGCTCACCGGAGCGGTGACCCCCGATGTGGGCCGTGCGGCCATCGATCCGCTCACCGTCCACGTCCCGGCCGAGCAGCTGCTCACCGACCATGCCGTGTGCTACCCCGCCGCGGAACCCGACCGCGGGACTGTCCTGGAACCCTTGTACCCGGACCGGCTCTGCGAGGACTTCCTCGCCCTGACCCTCGCCGGACATCAGGCCGACTACCCGGGACAGCAGTGGGCCGGCGAGACCGTCAACGCACTGCTCCGCGAGGCCGACGTCGTCGGCAGCCCCATCGAGGGGGAGTGGATGGCCCGTGCGGTGGTCTTCCTGGCCGCCGCAGCGGTGCGCTGGCCCCACGTGGGCTCCCTCCACCTCTTCCCGCTGCTCGCCGGTGTTCCGCAACTCGCCGTGATCGGAGGCAGCGCCACACTGGCCGCTCTGGCGGAACTCGAAGACATCGACGCGGACCTTCTCGAAGCCATCGCCATGTTCTTCCCGTCGCACCAACAGCCGACCCCCGACCTGGACCCCGGTATCGCCGCGGTGAGCACCCGGTTACTCCCGCACCGGCTGGCGCGTGCCCGCAACCTCAACGACCGGGCCGTGACCCGGCACGAGCACGGGGCGCGGCTGACACACGCCGGCCGGTTCGAGGAAGCCCTGGCCGAGGCGGCGACCAGCGTCAGCGAGCTGAGGGAAGCGGCCACGAGCATGCGTCGCACCCCTCAACGCCGGATTGTCGAGGCCAATCTCGCCATGGGGCTGAACACCTACGCCAAGCGGCTGGACATCACCGGCCGGCGAGCAGAGGCGCGAGCCGCGACTGAGGAAGCGGTGGCGCTGAAGCGCGAACTGGCCGGCGAGGACCGCATGTTCATACCGGACTTGGCCAGTGGTCTGCTGGGTCACGGGCGGGATCTGTTTCAGGCCGGACACGCGGCGGACGCGGCGGTGGTGCTGGAGGAATGCGTGGGCGTCTACCGGGACCTCGTGGTCTCCGACGCCCACGCTCATGACTCAGACTTCGCGGCGTCGCTGGCCGCGCTCGGCGTGTGCTACCGGCACACCGGGCGTCCACGAGAGTCGCTCGCGCTGGCCCGCGAGGGCGTGGCGGTGCGTCGTCGGCTCGCGGCCAAGAACCCGTCCGGCAACGCGCAGCAGCTCGCCGTCGAGTTGCAGCAGCTCGCACGATCCCTCGAAGCCGTCGGGAGCCCGGACGCGGTGCCCTCCGCGCAGGAGGCCGTCGACCTGTACCGGGACCTCGCCCGGGCCAACCCCGCGGCCTACGAACGTTCATTGGCGGACGGGTTGATCGGACTCGCCGGGCGCCTGGTCATGCAGCAACGCCCGGAAGAGAGCCTGACGGCGGTTCACGAGGGCGTGGCGATCCTTCGCCGCGTCACCGCACGACAGCCGGGCGTCGAGTTGTACACGCTGGGCGAGGCGTTGAGCATGAAGGTCGCCACCTTGCTCGGTCTGGCCATAGCGTCGAACAACGAAGGCAGACCTGAAGAAGCGGCGGAGAGGCACGCGGAGGCGGTCGCCGCCACCCATGAAAACGTCGAACTCTACGGGAAGTTGACGAACACCGACCCGGCAGCCTTCGCCTACCACATCTCCGCCCTGTTCCTCGCCGTCTACGTCCGGGCCATGGACAGCGACCTCCTCGAAGAGGCCGTCGAGCTCTTCGACCGGTCCACGGACCTCATGCGGCGCGGACACGCACCACTGGACAGAGGGATGACGTACCACGACGTCGGCACCTCTCTTGCGGAGCAACTGTCCGCGGAGGACCGACCCGGTGAGGCCGCTCGAATCCGGCGCCTCCTCCTGCACCAGCCCTAGAACTGCTGTCAGCATCGGGCCCCAGCGTCTGGTGTGGCGCATCGGCGCGCCTTCCTGTTGGGGCAGGGGTGGGGGCCTGCCCCTTGGTGAGGCGCTCGGTTGCCCTCGGTCGCGGGGATCTGCCGGGCGCTCGCCGTAGCGCGAAGCGTACGAGCCAGCAGCCGACTCCGGTCTC
>NZ_JBVHMR010000111.1:0-7671 GCF_055558375.1 Streptomyces sp. NPDC025793
CGCCACACGATCGACCAGCCGAGCAGCCACGGAACACCACCCCTGGTATCCGTTGAACCGCCAACACGGCCCAAAGTCAACGGCATTGAGGTTAAACAAAAAGCTCAGTAGATGGTGACGGACACCCCACACAGGCCGCGTGCGTCCGCAGCGGCCTGGCGCCACATCCGCAGCGGTCCGTCCAGGACGCTTTCCTCGTCGTCGCCGTAGTCCAGCCAGTCCTGGTCCTCAGCCTCCGCGCGCTCTTCTGCGGTGAAGCCCAGCGCGCGCTCGACAGCAGGCAGCGTCTCGCGTACCTCAGTGGAGGTGAGCAGGAAGTTGCCGCACCAACCGGGCAGGAGTACGGCCCGGTCAGGGCCTATGGCGTGAAAGAAAGATCTCAGCGCGAACTCCTTGCTCTGGACTGAGATGAAGATGTCCTCCGCGCCGGTGACCAGGTCCCACACGTCCGTGAGCAGTGAGAAGTCGTCGTCGGGCGAGAGGCCGTCGTACATCTTCTGTACGTGCTCCCCGGAAGCAGTCAGCTCGTGGAAGGAGTCGAGCGCGTCCTCCTCCCTCTGGCACGACTGGCCGAGGGGCTGCCACCAGGTCCGGAAGGCCGGCAAAGGCTCCCCGCGCCAGCGCTCCCAACGTTCTCGTGCGGACGGTTCGTCCCGCTCCGCGGCGATCAGCGGAAGCAGCCGGGGAGCCAAGGTGCTGATGAAGTCGTCATCGTGAGCGGTGATGGACCAGGCCGAGGTGATACCCATGCCAGGACCGTACGGGGTGTCACTGACAAGCTGGGTTCCAGCGCCGCCGACCTTATGAGTGAGGTCGAGCAAGGGCCCGGGGTTGATACTGGTGAGCTCGCGTATTCAACTGTCGCGAGTTCTCGGACGAGGCCGGGGCAGCGGTCACCATACGTGGTCGTCGGGCCGGCCACGGCGGCCGCGGCCAGCCCTCCCTCCTCGCTGACGCGATGGGCACGCTCCTGCCCTGAGGTGCAGGCTGCTCGGCCGGCTGTCAGCGGCGGCCTGTTCAATGTCCGCCATGAATGTTCACGAGCTCGTGTCCGTGCTGGCCGATCCCGACGTCCTGCGTGCCCGTTGTCGGGCGCTGGCGCTGCTCGACGTTGTGCTCGGCGGTTCCGCTCCGAGGCACGACTACTTCCCGGGCTGGCGTGCTGGCGTGGACTTGGCCACGATGGAGAACGGCTCCGGTGATCTGTACGGGGTCGTCTTCGATCCGGCCGGGGTCTTTCTCTACGGTTTCGACCATGAATGCGATGCCACGCCGTGGCGTGAGTGGCCCAGGGCGCACTGGCCTGGGCTGCTGGAGGGTCTGCCTGCTGCGCTGGCGCACTATCCGGCCGATCCGGAGCTGCAGTTCGAAGGGTTCTTTGACGCGACGGTGTGCGTGTGGCGCGAGGCGGATGCGGCTTCGTGGCGATGCGGTCCGGTGGTGTTCGCGCCGGGGGAGTCGGATGGGGCCGGTTGGCTTTTCAGGGTGCTGACCGACGGCAGTGCCGAGACCGTCTGCAGCGACGCTGAGGACTACTACGAACGGCCGGTGGACCGGCAGGCTGTTGCCGCGATCCTGTCGGGCGCCCTACTGGCCCGTCGGACGGTCAGTGTGCTCAATCCGGTGGCGGGCTTCGAGGCGGTAGCCGACCGTGCCCGCTTGCTCGGCTACGTGGTGGCGGATGCCTGAACGTGGCGAGGGGTCTCACACGGGCTTCACTGGTGGGCTCTCCTATTCAACTGTCGCTGCCACGTCACCGCAGCCGACAACTTCCTCATCCGGCTCGCCGCCGAAGGACTCACCCTGGGCACCTGCACACAGGCCGACCTCGAACGCTGGATAACCGACCCCGCCTTCACCTACCGCGACGAGACCGGCCACTTCGTCCGCTGGTCCGTACAGCACCGCCATGCCCACGGCCTGACCTACGGCACCGTCCGCTGGACCGGCCCGCAGAGCACCATCGACAGCGAGAAACGCTCGGCCGACGCACGCCGCCTCCTCAAGGACGACACACTGCCCACCGCGGACCGCGTCGCCGGCCTGCTGCTGCTCCTCTACGCGCAGAAGATCGCCACCATCAGCCAACTCACCGTCGACGACATCGACATCACCGGCCAGAGCGTTGCGGTCTCCTTCGGAACCTCGCCCGTCATCCTCCCGATGCCGCCGGCCGCCCTGGTCCGCGAGCTCGTCGCGACCCGACGCGGCAAGGCCAAGATCGGCGCCCTTGACGACGTCCCCTGGCTCTTCCCCGGCGGACAGCCCGGCCGTCCCCTCAGCGACAGCCAGATCGGCAGCAGGACCGATCCACCGCCCTGTTCACCCTCGCCGCCGAGCCACCCGCCGCCATCCTCGACCGAATGCTCGGCGTCCACATCCAAGTCGCCATCCAGTGGCAGAAGGCATCCGGCGGCGACTGGGCCGCCGACGTCAGCCAGCGCGCCAATCGTGCTCACCAGCAAGGAGAAGATGTACATGCCTCTCGATGACCAGCGCGCGTGGGCACTGCTGCGAGCACTCGATGATCCGGACCACATGGAATTCCCCCGCGGCTATGACCACACGGCTGCCCGGTCCCGGTTCGACCACCTCGCATCGCGTCTGGACCAGCGGTTCCAGTGCACCTGCACCGTCGACCGAGGGGTACAGGACGCCGGCCACCACGGGACGATCGTCATCCCGGACGCCGCTACGGCCAGCGGGGAACACATCACCGTGACCATCAGCAACTTCGGAAACCTCGCCACCGTGACCCTGGGCAATCCCGGAAGCTACGACGAGGAAGAGGAACGCGATCTCTTCCAGGACACAGACCGTCACCGCATCGATGACGAGCTCGACGGACTCGGCTACGTCCCCATCTCGGAGCATCTGCTCTGGACGAGATACGACGGCGTCAGCGGCCTTGTCTCCTACTACCCGCCCGAGCATCCCCCGACGTGGTGGACTCGCTTCTTCGACTACCTGTGACCCTCGGCTGCGGTGTCCTTGGGCAGGGCATTCGGACAGATCCAATACCCGACTCCACCATGAGCGGTCTATCCCGAGGAGGCAATCAACGGCCACCGGGCCTTCATCGCCCGCCGCCGGGCACTACGGCCCAGCGAGGAGTACCGGACCCCAACCGATGCGGAGTGGGAGGAGTTCCTTGGCCACTTCGAGCGGAGGAAGGTCGCTCTGGGCGACTGCGGTCGCGCCTACGGCACCACTTGCCAGCATGAACACAGCTGCCTCCGCTGCCCAGTTCTCCGCGTCGACCCAGCTCAGCGGCCGCGTCTGGCAGAGATCCGCAGCAACCTGCACGAGCGGATCACCGAGGCCGAACGCGAAGGCTGGCTCGGCGAAGCCGAGGGACTGCGCGTCAGCCTTGCCGCCGCTGAGAACAAGCTCGCCCAGCTCGAAGACCGTCGACGCCGGGCCACTACCATCAACCTCGGGATCCCGTGGTGTGGCGGCGCCTGCGGACGACATACACACCGAGCGCGGTGAGGACCAGCAGGCCACCGGACGCGCCGAGCCAGCCGGTGCCGGGGCCCGCGGTGACGCTGCGCTTGGCGACCGGACGGCCGGTGACGATCAGCTGGCGGGTCCTCTTCACCCGGCCGTGGTGCGCGATCACCGTGACCGGGTACGTGCCGGGCGTGAGACCGGTGCGAACGGTGGCCATGGCGTAGTAGCGCGGGTCGTCGCCGTCCGCGGCCTTGGTGTCGTCGCGCCTGAGGTTGACCGGTTGGGTGAACGCCGGGGAGGTGGCGGAGAGCCGGTTCTCCTCGCCGGGGTCCGGGTACGTGTCCTTCCACAGCACGTAGACCCTTCCTCCGGCGCGGACGCGGTAGCCGTGCTCGCGGGCGGTGTCGAGGTCGAAGGTCGGGGAGAAGACCGGACCGCGGGCCTTGCCCAGGTAGTCGCTGTCACCTGGCCGTGCCGCCCGTACCGTGAGGGACTTCTCGGCGACCCGGCGGCCCTCCGGTCCGTACACGTCGAAGGCGTACGTACCGTCCTTCACATCCGGACGGAGGTACGGCTGGCCGGTGAACAGGCGGGGGGTGTAGTGGTCGTACCGGTTGTCGTGGACGAGCCGGACCGGATCGGCCAGTGCGGTGGAACGCACGGTGAAGTCGGTACCGGTCTCTCCCGGGTACAGGTCGTCGAACTCCGTGTCGATCTGCTCCCCCGGCCGGGCGGCCGTGCCGTAGAGAGCCCGCACCTCGAACGACGGACGCTGGGACGGCAGGACCCGTATCTTGTTCCGGGCCACGGCACGGTGACCGATCTCCGCGACGAGCGGATACACACCCGGCTTGTCGGACATGGCCAGCGTGGCCACCGCGTCGAAGCCACCGTGGTCGTCGGACCACTTCAAGGCGACCGGCCCGGAGAACGCCGACGAGATGGCGGTCACGGCCTTCGATCCCCGCGGCACTCCCTCCAGGGACAGGTCCACGAGTTGCCCGGGGCGGGCCCAGTCGCTGCCGAACATCTCCACGTCGAGCTTCGGACCAGAGGCGGCGAACGCGGTCCCCGTCGAGACACAGCCACTCAGCAGGATCCCCGACACCAGCGAGGCCACCCGCCCGGACCACCCCATCGCGCTCCCCCACTCGTGGTGACGGCTCCGGCTCCCCGCCGGCGGCCCGTCGAACATGTAGATGGAGAAAAGGGACAGTTGGTTGTCCGCCAGACACAGCAGGCACACAGTCCGTGGCCCGCCGCCTCACTGAGGCTGCGGGCCACGACGGACACGGCGAACCGGGCGGTCAGTCCATCAGGTCGGCCGCGCGGGCCGAGGTGGCGCCGATCTCCTCGGCGAAGACTGGGAGCCACCGAACCTGGGCGCGGGCCGCGACGTTCGCGGTGTCCTTGCAGATGTGTTGCCGGGCATCGAGTATGCGCAGAATGGCTGGGGCGACTGCGAGGGTCCCGGCTTCTCCATCAGCACCCCGGTCAACGAGGCTGATGACGCCCCGGTCGCTGGAGTCAGTCTCTTCATCCATGGCGACAGCGAAGCAGCAGCTCACGCTGCCCTCGCGGTCGCCGATGCGTTGAAAGCACGGGCCTTCGACACCGGGTCGGGAGACTTCCTCACCGCGGACTGCGCCCAGTCTGCTTTCGATGCTTGGCGTGCATACCGAGATCGCGTCCTGGACCAGCGTGGGCTCTGAGCACGTCTTCTCACCTCTGAGGCTGTCGCGTTCGATGATGCTCTCGGGCCGTCTGGTCGCCTTCCCGACGTCATAGCGGGTCGTGGGACGGCGATTCTTGGAGCCAAGCGGTCTTCCCGGTCCGGGTGTTGAGGGTTTCGGCGCGCGGGCCGGCAGTGCAGAGGCTGCCGCACGACTCCCAGCCCCCGAAGGTCAAGAGCGATTCGCTGTTCGGTTCCGAAGTCCTTGGGGGCAACGGAATCTTGCCTGGTGGGGCGGAACTTCTTGTCGTGTGACCGTGAGCGTGATCTTGAGATGCCGCAGGATATGCGGGAGTGGCTGCCAACAGAGCATCTCTGCTGGAAGGTGCTCGGCATCGTCGAGCAGCTCGACTTGTCGGCGTTCGAGGCGGGCTATCGCCGCGACGGACAGGGCGGAGCGCCCTACCCACCGGGCAACCTGGTAGCACGGTCGGTTCGATAAAGCAGGTGAATTGTCCTCAGATGCTGGCTCGCTCCCCCTGGGCGTGGGTTGTGACGAGGCGTAGGAGTGGGTGCCGGTTGAGGCATCCCCTTGAGTGTGGATACAAGGGTTCAAGCTACGAGGATGCGCCCTGAAGGGCGCTGGTAGCCGAGCAGCCCAGTAGACGTCGCTGATCAGCTGCAGGACGTCCTTGCGTTCGATCCGGCTCGCCGCGTGCCCGATCAGTCCCGCATGCCGAGGAGCAGGCACGATATGTGCGAACTGCATGATTTCACTGCCTTGCGGCAGCAATCTCCGCTTAACCCACACTGAACCCTCAGATCATCCTCAGAAACTTGACCCTTCCATTGCCGAGTTCATGCCATGACCATACGGTCTCAGTGCGTGATCGCCACGGGGGCGGTCCGCTGGAAGGGTGTCACATGGGTTTCGGTGCACGGCACGCTGCGACCGGCGCTGCCACTGCTCTGCTTCTGTGCTTCACGAGCGCGGGAGTTGCCTCCGCCGAGGATGTGCCGACCGACGAGGGCAGCGCGGTGTCGGTTGAGCAGACCACGGACGTCAACGACAGAGTGGGCTGGGAGGACGAGGCCGATCAGCCGGTGTCGGACCCTGGACCTTCGTTGTGTGATACCCCGTCAACGTGGTACAGCATCACCTCGAAGAAGGCGACCCACGTTCCCTCGTGGTGGAACGGAACCAAGTTCAAGGACGGCCCGGGCGGCACCATCAAGGTGTCCGTGACCAAGGGCGGCAGCATCTCTCTGGAGGTCGCGGGCAGCGGCGAGTGGTCGGCCAAGGCGCTTCTGGCAAAGGCGAAGGCCACCATCAGCGTCAAGGTCACCGGCAGCGCAACCGTCACGACGGGCCACGAGTACACGCACAACATCAGCAAGAACAAGTACGGGCACCTGCAGTACGGTTCGTGGGGTTACAAGGTCACCTGGAAGCGGTACCGCTCGAACGCCAAGACCTGCGGCGGTGTGGAGATCGCACGCGGATCAGCGACGCTGCCCACGACCGAGACCGGCTGGAAGTACTGGGAAACTTCCTCATGACCTCTTCGTGTTCACGACTGTGGATCACCGGATGCGCCCTGGCAGCGTCGGCGTTCATGCTGGCCGCCTGCACCTCCTCCGGCGGGGGCAGCCCGGCCTCTGGCAACTCCTCGCCGACACTCAGTCCGTCGCACACGGCGACCGGACCCTCTGAGCAGCAGCTCACCAAGCAGGCCCAGGCCGCCCTTGCCTCCATGCACACCGGGCACTTGGTCGAAGCCGGGGCCGAACGTGTAACGGATGGCATTCATACCGAACCCAACCTGAACGCGGGCAAGGCCTACAAGCTCAGCCTGGTGTGCTTCGGCAGTGGCAGCGCGAACGTGACACTCACACCTTCCAGTGCCGGCACGCAAGCCAAGCTCCCGTGCGATCAGTCCGTCGTCCAGCAGCGAATCACAGGGCATAAGCAGCTGCGCCTCGATGTCGATGCGGCCAAGGGCGCAACCGGTGTGATCGCCTGGCAGATCGACACCGTCTGACCTGAGTGGCCGCAGCCTGCCCGTCAGAACTTCGTCTCCGGCTGCTGAACTCGCCACCGAGAAGCCCTCTGAGACGTCCAGGCCATTCACGCCACCGGGAGTTCGGCCTCCGCTTCGGCGTCCTGAAAGCACGGCGAAGCGGGGGCCAAAGCGGTCAAGGCGCGGTCCTGAAGGGGATAGGACGCCCGGTGAACCTAAGAGGACGTTCGTGCTGCTGACGTGCAGGTTTAGCCGTTTTGTCGATCGTTCGAGGTCGGCGTATTGAGGCATCTTGCCCCGAATGTGCAGCGGCCGAGTCGGCTGTCGGTCGGGCGTGTTGTCGCGTTCTGCCCCAATAGCTCCTGTCCGGTTTGAATATGGGCGAATCGGCTGCCGTCGTTCGCCCGAACGAGCGATACCCCCAGGCCGCGCCAGAACGTATCAGTGTGCTCATGCCATCGCAGCCGGCCCGCAAGCCGTACCCGTCCGACCTGTCCGACGCCCGCTGGGCCCTGATGGAGCCGG
>NZ_JBVHMR010000112.1:0-6711 GCF_055558375.1 Streptomyces sp. NPDC025793
CCGCCACGACGTGCACACGCCCAAGAAGACACAGCCAGCAAAGGGACAAAAGAAGAGGTCAACCACCCCAAAGCCCCGCCGCATTAGTTAAAGATAAAGTTAAAAGAGCTTGCAGATTGTCCTGCGAAGGTGAACCTTGCGGAATCTTCTGCGGGTTGATGTCGGGCGCAGGCTTGGTGTCGGTGGGCTGCGCGGGATCGTGAACTCCAGGGCAAGGTGCGTACCTTGGCTGGACACGGCATCCGGGAGGGCCGATGAGGTGTCCTAAGTGTGGGAGTTCGAATACGTCGGGTTCGCATGGAGCCCGCGGCGACTACTGGCAGTGCAAGGACTGCGGAAACAAGTGGTGGGACTTCCGGCGCCAGAGGCGCTGAGGGGCGAGGACAGGCGACGGTAAAGCACAAGGTAGGTCTTCGCAGCCTCTGCGCGCGCTGTGAAGACACACTCTTCGTCTCGCTGGTCACCGAGCCCCAGCGGCGCGAGCTCCAGCCGCATCGGACACAGACCATTAACACGTTGTTTTGATCACGCTGCTGGGGTCGCCACTCAGGGCTTGAACCCGAGCCTGAAGGGCTGTGAGGGCGGAGGGCGGGGTGGCTGCCGGTGAGATGACGATGCTGTGCACCTTCAGCAGTGTCCTGATCTTGAGCAGGGTGCGGTGCATGGCGGTGCGACTGCTGTCGAACAGCACGGCGAGGGGTTCCGCGGCCAGGGCGACCCGCAGGTGAAGGACGGCTACCAGGACCTGGTCGGGGAAGGCGAGTCGGGGCGGGCGTGCCTGCTTGACGTCGCCATCGACGGCCAAGATGTCGGTGAGTTCACTCAGTTGCTGCCGAGTTTTGCCGGTCAGGGAGGGATCGGACAGCAGAGCTTGGTCCCACTCCGGGGCCGGCTTTTGCGGAGTCCGGGGTGCTGGGACGGCAGGGTACGGAAGCCGCTACACGCACCCCCGCCGACTACCTCGGGAAACAGCGAAGGCCCGAATCGACAGTCGATCCGGGCCTTCGCTCTCGTAGCGGGGACAGGATTTGAACCTGCGACCTCTGGGTTATGAGCCCAGCGAGCTACCGAGCTGCTCCACCCCGCGTCGGCACGGTGGACTCTACAGCACCTGTCCGGCACGCTTCCGCTCCGGGCCGTTCACAATGTAGGTTCCGGGTCCGCGTTGGCAGTGTCGGTTGATCTCCAGCAGTCGGCTAGCAATCTCCCGGGTGGCGTTAGGGCCTGTTCAGAGTCGTGATCATGTAGCAGGCCGGAGGCTGCGCCCCGTTGATGATGCGACGGTGGTCGGCGAACGGGCGCCCTGCCTTCCCGACGTTGTGGGGAAGACAGAGCGCCAGGCGTGCCCACTACTCGTCGGTCACAGGCGCAGGCGCCCGCTCGTGGTCACCGAGGCTTGTAGGCGGTGGCCAGCACAGAGGCCGTGACCCGGTTGGGCAGGAGGCCGTCATCGTTCAAGTCTCTACGGCTCAAGTGGCGTGCGCTCGGCGTCATCCCCACCAAGTCCAGGGCCTCCAGCCCGACCAGGGCCATGGGGTACTCCACCCGTTCGGTAACGACGGCCTCGAAGCGGGGGTCCATCGCCCGGTGCAGGCGCTGTTCCTTGGCCGGGTCGATGGTGACCATCGCGGGTATCCGGCCGCGCAGTTCGGCCAGGTGCCGCTCAGTAGGACGGACCACGATCAGCCGGCCGCCCGGGCGGAGCACTCGGTGAAACTCGGTTGGATTGCATGGGGCGAACACATCCAACACCACGTCGGCCACCTCGTCAGCCACCGGGAAGGGACGGAAGACATCCCAGGTCGCCGCGGCGGCTCGTTCATGGGCTCGGGCTGCCAAGCGCAGCGCGCGCACCGACGTGTCCAGGCCTAGACCTCGGGTGCCGGGCAGCTGGTCGAGAACGCCGGCCAGGTAGTAGCCCGTGCCGCACCCGACGTCCACGACCGTGCCCCGCTCAGGCAGGGAGTCGGCCGCCAGGCGGGCCACGGCCTGGCGGATGGGAGCGTACCTGCCGGTTGTCAGGAAGCGGTCCCGAGCCTGGACCATGGCCGCGTCGTCGCCGCTGGTGGCGCGGGTGCCCGTCAGGAGGCTGGCGTAGCCGTGGCGGGCGATGTCGAAGGTATGGCCCGCCGCACAGCGCAGTACGCCGCTATCGGGGTGCAGGCGGCGCGTGCGGCACGTCGGGCAGCGCAGCAGGTCGAGGGACAGTTCGAGGGCAGAGGGAAGCAACACGGGCACGAGGAACTCCTGGCACGGGTGAAGGGAAGAGACCGTGCCTGCACACGCACACAGAAGGCCACTGCCTCAGGAAGGAACGGGCAGTGCCAGGAAGGTGGCTCGCGCAGCAGGCACACCAAGGAGGGCGACGCCATCCGACATCGCCCTCAACGCCTTCCGATCACAGGAAGCAGCAGTGCGGGGTGCTCATGAATGCCACGCCATAAGTCTACGAGCCTCGCCGCCGACGTTGAGAGACACGGCCGGGCCTGCTCAAAATCGTGATCACGTAGTGGGCCGGAGGCTGCGCAGCCAGATGACCGCGCCGCGCAGCTGAAGCCCCGCCATGTAGCTGTCCGGCCTCTTGTCGAAGCGCGTGGCCAGCCCCCTCCAGTCCTTGATCTTGTTGATGCACCGCTCCACGGTGTTGCGCTCCTTGTACGACTCGGCGTCGTGGGCGACCGGGCGTCCGCCCCTGGTGCCCTTCTTCTTCCGGTTGGCCGCCTGGTCCGCCTTCTCCGGGATCACCGCCTTGATCTTCCGACTGCGCAGGTGGGCGCGGTTGGCTCGGCAGGAGTAAGCCTAATGGGAGGCGAAGGCCGGCGGGAGTTGACCTTCGTGGGCGCGAGCCGAGCCTTTGAGTATGCCCGGGCCTGAGAGCCCTGTTGACAAGACGAGGCTGGCTCGCGCCCAGCACTCCGGGCAGGAGTGTTCGGAATCAGGTGAGGTTCGTTCTGCTTGAGCCTCGAAGAGGTCCTGTTACTACGGGACGGCCCGCCTGCGGCTCTCGGGCACTTGGCTGTTCGTAGTCCGAGCCGGTTGCGCGGATCACCTCTCAGCTCTGCCTTGAGCTTTCAGCTCTGACGCGGACCGAGGGCCGCGCGACTCGCTGGGGTTGCGAACGGCTGGTGGGATGACGTGCCTTGAGCACTTCCATTAGGGAGCACGCGCACCCTGCACAGGTTCTGACCTGGGAAGAAAGTCGTCACGAAGGAGGACCGGATGGAGATCACCGGGTTACCGACACCAGTGTTCTGCGGGGTGGACTGGGCCGAAGACCACCACGACATCGCACTGGTCGATGCGGGTGGGCAACAGCTCGCAAAGGTGCGGATCACCGACGATGCCGCAGGGTTTGCCCAGCTCATGGCGCTGCTGGCCGAGCACGGTGATGACGAGGACACCCCGATTCCGGTGGCGATCGAGACGTCACGCGGACTGCTCGTCGCGTGTCTGCGGGCCACCGGCCGACCGGTCTTCGCGATCAATCCGCTGGCGGTCGCCCGCTACCGGGACCGCCACTCCGTCGCCCGCAAGAAGTCAGACGCTGTCGACGCCGCAGCCCTGGCCAACATCCTGCGAACCGACATGGCCGCCCACCGGCCGCTGCCGGCGGACTCCGAACTTGTTCAGGCCATCGCCGTACTCGCCCGGGCCCAGCAGGACGCCGTCTGGGCTCGCGGCCAGGCCCACAACAAGCTTCGCTCCCAGCTCAGAGAGTTCTACCCGTCGATCCTCGACGCCTTCGCGAGTCACAAGCACGGCCTGTGTTCGAGGGAAGCCCGCAGCATCCTGGCCGCAGCACCGACCCCGACATTGGCTGCGAAGCTGACACGGCGGCGCCTGCAGTCGCTGCTCAGGCAGGCCGGCCGCATCCGCGGCATCCAGGCCGAAGCCGATCGTCTCCACGAGGTCTTCAAACGCGACTACCTCCACCAACTCCCGCAGGTCGAGGCAGCTCTCGGGCATCAGACATCCGCTCTGCTCAGGCAGCTGAACACCGCCTGCGACAACGCTGACCAGCTCGAGGAAGCCGCTACGCAGGCCTTCGAGGAGCATCCGGATGCACCGGTCATACGGAGCTTTCCAGGTCTCGCCGCACTGACCGGCGCCCGGGTCCTGGCGGAGATCGGCGATGACCGGACCCGGTTCGCCAACGCCGGATCATTGAAGGCGTACGCGGGAAGCGCCCCGGTCACCAGAGCCAGCGGCAAGAGCTGCAAGGTCATGAGCCGGAAGGTCAAGAACCAGCGACTGGCTGCCGTCGGCTACGTCTGGGCCTTCGTCTCACTCACTAGGTCACCAGGCGCCAGAGCTCACTACGACCGCCGCAGAGCAGCCGGCGACCGCCATGTCGCAGCACAGCGGAACCTCTTTAACCGTTTCATGGGCATGCTGTTCCACTGCCTCCAGAACGGTCACACCTACGACGAAGCAATCGCCTTCCCGCAGCCCTCACCAGTCATACCTCAGCGGCAGCTTGACGATTATCCGCGTGGGATGTCTTGTCGCCGGCCACAGCGTCGGGCTGGGTGCGCAGACGTCCGACCGGTCCGCGCACCCGCACCCCGGCCAGCACGGCGGAAAACTGCGGGCTGTCGGCGGCCTGCCCCGGGGTAAGCACAAACGACAGCGGACGGCAGCGTCGGTCGGCCGACAGGTGAACCTTGGTGGTCAGGCCGCCGCGAGAGCGGCCCAGGGACGCCGCCTTCAACCGCGCCCGGCGCCGGCGCCGCTGCCGGCGGCTCTCCTCACGCTCTGGATCGGGCTCGGCCGCCTGGGCCGGGGGGATCTCCTCGGCTTCGGCTGCGGCCTGCCGCTTGCATTGCTTTCGTGCTTTTCGCGTGCCCCCTTTTCGGCCTCGGGGGCCTTCTCCAGGGCGGCAAGAACCTCCTCGTCCACGACCATGCCGACTGCGTCATGGTGGGCGCGGGCGGTGGTGGAGTCCACGCTGACCAGGCACAGGTCCACCTGCCCGCGGCGGGCCGCCTCGGCGATCACGGCCTCCATCACGGCTGCGAAGACCCCGGCATCGCGCCACTGGGCAAACCGGTCGTAGACCGTGGACCAGGAGCCGAACGCCTCCGGCACGTCCCGCCACGGGCTGCCGGTACGGAACCGCCAGATGACCCCCTCCAACTGGTCGCGCAGGTGCTCCGGATAGGGACCGTACTGCCCGATCGGCAGGTAGGGGCTGATCAACTCCCAGTCATCGTCGCTCAGTTCACGTCGCAGCACACGAGAAGATCTACCAGTTCGATCATGGTTGCCCGAAGTGATCACCGGAACCGAGATCACGACTCTGAACAGGCCCTAGCAGCACCTGTGGTCGGTGGTGGTGAGTCCCGGGAGCTTCTCGGTCATCCGGCCCCTTCGTCTCTTGGACGCAGCGCGATCCTCCGGTCACCTGACCGGTGGCCCGACCTGCGACTGGGGTGGTGGCAAGGCGCCGGCGATGACGGTGGTCACCATCTTGCGGACGGCGGCGGTCTGCGGCGGGGCACTTGTCCGGTCGGCGAACAGCAGGTGCCCGGCCCCGACGAGGGTGGGGGCGAGTGTGTCGATGTCGGCATCACCGGCCAGGCGCCCCGACTCACGCTCGGCAGTGAGATATGCGGCGATCATGGCGGTGCCCTGCATGGCCAGGGGGATACCGCTCAGACCGGCCTCGCGCAGCCGGGCGCGGAGGCCGTCGCGGAAGGTGATGAGCGCGACGATTGCCACCGTGACCGGCCCGAACAGGTCCTGAAGCGCGTCGGCGAGGTTGTCCACCACGCTCCCGGTGCCGGCGGCCGCGCGCAGAGTCGTGGTCCGGTCCTCGATGCCGCGGACGCGGTCGAGGACCAGTTCCGCCAGGAAGGCGTCGAAGTCGGTGAAGTGCCGGTGCAACACGCCCTTGGCACAGTTCGCCTCCTCCGTGACCGCCCGGCTGGTCAACGCGTCGGGCCCGTCCCGGAGCAGGACGCGCTCGGCGGCTTCGAACAACTGGCCGCGCACGTTGTGGATGTGCACCCCTGACGGCATTCTCTCCCTTTCCGCGCCGCCCCGCCTTAACAAGTGGGCAACCGCCCATTACTGTGGGCGCATGCCCACTTTATCGCAGGGACAGCCGGACAGGTCCGGCCCCGAGCCCCACCGCCACCGGCAGACGGCCGAGTCGTTCGGCGCGGACGCCGAACGCTACGACCGCGCCCGACCGCCGTACCCTAAGGCCCTGGTGGACAGAATCGTCGCGGCAAGCCCCGGTCGGCACGTCCTCGACGTCGGAGCCGGGACCGGCATCGAGGCCCGGCAATTCCAGGCGGCCGGCTGCACGGTGCTCGGTGTCGAACCCGACGAGCGGATGGCCGCCTTCGCGCGACGCAGCCGTGTCAAGGTCGAGGTCGCCAGGTTCGAGGACTGGCAGCCGGCCGGGCGGCAGTTCGACGCGGTCATCGCAGGCACCGCCTGGCACTGGGTGGACCCCGTCGCCGGCGCGGCCAAGGCGGCCCAGGTACTCCGGCCCGGCGGCCGACTCGCCCCCTTCCACCACGTCCCCCAGCTCCCGGCCGAGGTGATCGACGCCCTCGCCGAAGCACTCCAACGGGTCGCCCCCGACTCCCCGTTCAACCCCGGCCTGCTGAGTGGGCGTTAAGTCCGATCTTCCTCGGTTCGTGATCGCTCGATCGTGGTACTGACAGCCGTACGAGCCGTCGGGTGGGCATGTCCATGTTG
>NZ_JBVHMR010000113.1:0-6030 GCF_055558375.1 Streptomyces sp. NPDC025793
AGCGTAACGCTGCGGTCTGACAGCCCCCGACATCAGCGAGTCTTTCCCGTGACGATCGATGCGGCCCGGCTGAACTCTTGTGTCGCGTCGAGGTGCCCCGCCCGAAAGGGCCCTGCTGCCAGAGTGCCCTGCGGCTGCCTCGTTCACCGCGCTGCGCCGCGTCATGGGCGAGCTCGGCTGCCACCATGCACGTGGTCGCCTCCGGCGGGGCAGGGCCCGCCGGAGACTCGCCCGTCACCCCTCGCGGACCGAAACCGGCACACCGCCGCCTCGTGCGCCAGGCTATCGAGACCCACCGCGACCCGAGGCCAACCGGCAGGCGCTCGCCCGCGAGGAGGCCGAGCGGCGCACGATCTCTCCGACGACCACACCGGCCTGGTGAACGCGATCGGGGCAGTCCTGCCCGGCGCCTCCTGGTAGCGATGCCGCCGTCGAAGCGCCCACGCCGTCGGACTCATCAGCAACCCCTTTGCCGAGGGGCGGCGAAACGGCTCCCGGCGGCGGATTGTTGGGGCCTGCATGCCCTTGGCGGCGTGGCCCGGCAAGGGGGGGAGGCGCCGTGAGCAAGGCAGAGTTGCATCCTGACCCGGCCGTCAGCGGGCCATCCGCGCGGCAGGCGATGTCAACCGCACGAGTCAGTCCTGCCCCTGTCCTTTCCTTCTTCACGGGGTTCCCAGGCGTGACGCCGCGCCACGGGAAGGGTCATGAGGTGCGGTTGCCGCATCGCGGTGGGGTGAATCGGCTGCGATGCCGTCTGTCGGTCTGCCACGCGGGTGGGATCGTCAACTTGCCGTGTCGTCGGCGTGGTTGCGTCGACGTCGGTCCTTGTGTCGCCGTGTAGGGTCCGGCCGGTGAACAGCCTGAACAGTCCTCCTTTCGGCGCCTGTCCCATGACGGGCGACGCCGTCGCGGGCGCCAGCGGTGCGGTGGCGGTGGCCACTGGTTTGCGTGGGGCTCGTGATCCGTATGCGGTGTATCGATGGTTGCGGACCGAACACCCGGTCTGCTTCGACCCGGAGTTGGGGTTGTGGGTGGTGTCCCGTTACGCGGACGTCGACCGGGTGCTGCGGGACGCAGATGTGTTCGGCAACGCCGGGACGCTGGAGCCGATGTGGCCTTTGCCCCCGGACGTCGTACGGGCCCTGGCAGAGGGCGGCGGCGTACCGGTCGCCTCCACCACGGATCCTCCGGATCATGCACGGCTGCGCGCCGGGGTGGTGGCGGCGTGGCCGTACACGCCGCGCCGGGTCGCGGCTCTTGAACCGGTGCTGCGGGGGCAGGTGGGGGCGGCGGTGACCGCCTTCGCCGCCCTCCCCTCCCGCCGCGGGGACCTGGTGGGCGATCTGGCCCGGCCGTTGTCGACCACGGTGTTCACGTCGCTGTGCGGGATTGCGGAGAGCGACCATCGGCGTATCGCCGCTGCGGCCCGCGGGCTGACCGGTCTGGTCTGGGACCGCCAGTCCGCGGAGGCCCAGCGGCACACGGCAGCCGAACTGGCCTGGCTCAACGGCTACTGTGCACGTGTGATCGCCGACCGGGCCCGCATCGCGTCCGAGGACGTGGCGGGCCGGCTGTGGGCCTGGCGCGGTCCCGGCGGAGAGCGCCTCACCGAGCAGGAGGCGGCCTCCCAGCTGGCCGAGCTGCTGATCACCAACGCCGAGGTGGTGCCCCTGCACCTGGCCAACGCCTGCTACCACCTGCTGCGCACAGGCCACTTCGCCACTCTCGCCGCTCGTCCCGACGGAGTGCCGGACGCCTGCGCCGAGGCGCTGCGCCACTCCACAGCCGTCACGGGCTGGTTGAAGTCGACCCGCCGCGAGGCACAGCTGGCAGGCGTGACGATCCCGGCCGGGCAGCGGCTGCTGCTGCTCCTCGGGTCCGCATCGAGGGACGAGGCGACCGGGATCGACGGTCCGGACGTACTGGATCCGGGCCGGCGGGACGCTCCGGCCTCACTGGCCTTCTCGGTGGGCATTCACCACTGTCCCGCCGCGGCGTTCTCCCGGCGGCTGTCCGAGCTGCTGGTGTCCGCGCTGGCCCAGGCTCTTCCCGGCTTGCGTCTGAGTGGGGACGAGGAGGATGCGTGGGCCAGGACCGACCTGGAGCTGCACGGACCGGAGCGGGCGTACGTCACCTGGTGAACCACCGGTCCGGGAAAGCCGCTTGCCCGCCGACCGCCACCGTTGCTTCGCGGTCGCCGGATATGGGTGTCAGCCGGTCAGTTCGTAGAGATGGAAGTCCATGTTGGCGCCGTGGGGAAGAGTCGGCTGCGGAGTGATGCTGCGCAGGTGGCGGGCGTCGGCGAAGGAGCGGGCGAGGGAGTCGTGGGCGATCTGGTCATTGGTCTTGATCGCCACCAGACAGGGCACGCCCTCGCGCGAGCGGCGGACGTCGTCGAGGATCTCGGGCACCGGCGGGGACGTACGGGTCAGGTCCAGTCCCGCGGGGGTGAAGGCGGGGCCCCAGGGCGGCTCGACGAAGTAGGTGTCGCGCGGGCCCCGGGCGGGGTGCTTGCCCAGCAGATCCCGGTAGTCCCCCAGATGGAGCCGGGTACGGGAGGCGGTGCGCACGAGGTTGTGCGCGGTGGCGGCGTGCACGTCCGGGTCGAGTTCGGCCGCGTACGCCGCGGCCCCGAGGCGTACGGCGAGGTGGCGGCTGAAGTTGCCCGAGCCGCAGAACAGGTCCATCAGCAGTGGCTGCCCGCCCGGTTCTGACGCGGGGAGTGCGGCGTGAAGTCCGGCGAGGGCGTCGGCGACCGCGGCAGCGTACTCGTCGACGCAGCACTCGATCGTGGTACGCCCGAGCAGGCGGATGCCGGCCGCTTCCATGTCCGGGGCCGTGATTCCGTACAGGGCGAGGCCCTCGGGGCGCCCGTAGATGAGGCGCCCGGCTTCGCACAGCTGCTCGCCGGTCAGGACAGTGGTGCGCAGTTCACCGAGAAGGCGGTCGCGGAAGGCGAAGTAGGCGGCGTGGCTGCCGGCCTGGCCGGCGGAGGGCGCGTTGAGGGTACGGATCATGGGAGTATCCGGTCTCCGGGAGGAAGGCCCTTGTCAAAGGGAGTGGCGGCAACCTGGAACACAAGAATGAATCAGCACAGGTTGACAACCATAAGTAACAGGACGGTTCCGCAGTGTAGTGTCCGGCCGGGTGTGGTGATCACCGCCCTGGATCAAGGAGCATTCCTGCGATGACCGTGGAATCAACGGCCTCTTCCGCCGCCGAGTCCATTCCGGGTTCGGCCGAACGCGCGGCACGCCCCTTTGACGTGCTGGGCAAGACGTACGAGGACACTTACGCGCATCTGCCCGAGCAGTTGGCTGCGATCGACTGGCTCCTTGCCCGCTTGCCCCAGGGGGCGCGGGTGTTGGACATCGGCTCGGGCACCGGTCGTCCCACCGCCGACCGCATCGCCGCCCAGGGCCACGCCGTTACCGGCTACGATGTCTCGCAGGTCATGGTGGACCTCGCGCGAGTGCAGGTGCCCTCCGCGCGTTTCGAACTCGCTGACGTGCGCACTCTCTCCGACACTGGTCAGTGGGACGCGATCACGGCGTTCTTCCCTCTGCTGCAGATGCCCCGCGCCGACCTGGACGTCACCCTCGCCCGCATCGCCAACTGGCTGGCGCCGGGTGGGATGTTCGTCTTCGCCACGGTGCCCTTCGACGCCGAGGACGAGGAGATCCAGTGGATGGGCCAGACCGTGCGCTGCACCAGCTACCCGGCACAGACCTACGGGCATCTGCTGCGCAAGGCCGGCCTGGTGGTGGTGCACGAACAACTCAGCGTCTTCCACCCCGACTTCCCCGGCATGGGGCCCGAGGAGCACCTGTTCCTGTACGCGGTCAAGCCCGGCGGCCCGCTCGCTCCGGCACACCGGCTGGCCGGGCCCTACCCGCTGCCCGAGACCTACCGTGGCCCGCACGAGCTGAGCGAGCACGGTTGGCTGGGTATGGAGGCCCGATTCGAGCGCCACGACATCGCCCTGGTCGCCGACGCCCTCACCGGCAACGAGATGGTCCTCGACGTCGGTGGCGGCACCGGCGCGGTGGTCCGTGAGATCGCCGCCCGCCTCGGGAGCGTGACCACCGTGGAGCCGCATGCCGCCCGGGAGGCCAGCCTGCGAGCGCTCACCGAGGGCGGTGTGCGGGTCCTGGCCGGACGTGCCGAGCAGCTCCCGCTCGCGGACGGGAAGTTCGACGCGACGCTGGCCACCTGGGTCCTCCACTACACCGACGACCCCGACGCGGCCGTCACCGAAATGGCGCGCACCGTCGACCGCACCCACCCCGAGGCGAAGGTCATCCTCGTCCAGGGTGCGCCCGACAACGAACTCATCGCCCTGTGGAACCGCACCTGCGCCTCCCCCATCGGCGAGGCACCCGACCACCAGGGCCACCTGCTCACCCGCGCCGCCCGCATCCTCGCCGCGCACGGCTTCGAGGACCTCTCCTTCCACCGCGCCCGCGTCGACGTCGTCTTCCCCGAAGCCGGCGCTGAGGCCAAGGCGCAGGCGGCGGCCGGGGTACTGGCGGACTTCTGGAACACCGGCCACCCCCGGCTGGCCCAACTGCGTGAGGCCCTGCTGCCCGCCCTGCGCGAACACTTCGCTTCAGGAACCGACCGTTTCAACGACGACGCCGTCATGCTCCTCGCCCGGCCCCGCCGCGGCCTTCCTGCCTGACCGCCGGCCGAGGACAACGGGCGTCCCGTGTCCGTCTCCGGCCGTCTACGAGGAGACACGGCGACGTCTGCGGCGATCAACCGGGACACGAACCCGGCCACCCTGACGTGTCTGCCTCGCCACGGCCGGCGAGGCAGACACGTGCGGTGCGCCGGAGGTCAGCTGAGGGAGCCCAGCAATGTGCTGCCGACGGCCTCGGCGTCCTCATCGAGCAGGAAGGCGCTCCACCCCGTCAGGTACTCCTGCAGCGTGATGCGACCGTCGCTGTCCTGGTCGAGCCTCATCGACGCCGCTTGCGCCTGAGCGGGCTCCAGGCCCCAGGCGACGAGGAAGGCCGCCATCTGGTCCACTGTCGCGACACCGTCGTCGTCGGCGTCGATGGCCGCGAACTCGGCCTCGAAACCGGCACGCAGATTGCGCTCCAGCAGCGCCGGGTCGCCGTAGGCTCGCGCCATCGCCTGGCGGAACTCCTCTCGGCTGATCTGGCCGTCCCCGTCGGCATCAACGTGCTCCAGCAAAGTGGCCCAGGAGCGCCGCCATTCCCGCAGCAGCATCGCTTCCTTCGCCGAACCGCCGGCCACGCCCGTGGCCCGCGCGATCGACTCAGCGATGCGCACGAAGTCCCGTTCCTCCAGCACCCCATTGCCGTCCGCGTCGAGCATGTCGAACGTGCGGTCGTACTTGGTGCTGATCACGTCACTGGTCACTGAGAAGTCCTCCCGAGGGGATACGAACTGACTTGAGCAACATGTGTGCCGACCGGCACCACCAAACTCCCGGACGCAAACAACGGGCCATACGACACCCGTTGGTAGTGCGTGATCACCGCCGTGTTGACCAGACACCCCCGCCCGGGCCCACGGTGATACCAGGTGGCAACACGTCGAACACAACACCAGTCAGCATGAACCGCTTGCCACCTCCGCGGCACCTGTGCGCCCTTCACCCTCCCACTCGGACTCTGGCACCAGCCGACCAGCGCCGTTGGCGCACGCGGAGTGTGCCGCACAGACCAGCGGCCGCTTCCTGTCCGCCACCATCCCGCTTCAGGATCGTCATGGCCTCTCCCGCAGTGCTACACCGCCCACGGCAGCAAGCGCCGTCAACCGCCTTGAACTCAAACACGCTTGGGCTTCTAGGGTCGACAGCATGATCTTCACCGAGAGGGAGCGCGAGGACCTCGCCGCCCAGCCGCTGGCCCGCCTGGCCACCATCGGCCCGGACGGACGTCCGCAGGTCCGTCCTGTCGGCTTCTGAGGCGACCCCTGGGGTGTGGACACTCTGACAATGGATCTTGATGGTCCGAGGAAGGGTGTCTTGGTGGGACGTAGGTCTCCGTATCCGGAGGA
>NZ_JBVHMR010000114.1:0-5870 GCF_055558375.1 Streptomyces sp. NPDC025793
CTCGCAATCCACACCGAACCCAGAGGCCCTCACCTCATTCAAGGACCGCTCAAAGCGTGTCGCCTGTCACCAACGTCCCGGGACAGCACACCTAGTTCCGGTACCTGAACACGATCCGGCCGCGCGTCAGGTCATACGGCGGGAGTTCCACCAGCACCCGGTCTTCCAGCATGATCTTGATGTAGTTCTTGCGGATCTTCCCGCTGATGTGCGCGAGCACCTGGTGGCCGTTCTCCAGCTCCACGGTGAACATGGCGCTGCGCAGGCACTCGACGACCTTGCCCTCGACTTCGATGACGTTCTTGTTCTTGGTCATCGCACCAGCTCCAGGTTGCTGCTCACCGGCCGGGCGCCGATACCCTCGAACAGCGTCGAGGCTGCCTGATTGGACTCGTGGACCTCGGTGCAGGCCGCGGCGAACCCGGAGCGGTGCAGCATCCCCAGCGCGTGGGCCAGCAGCGCCCGCGCGATACCGCGGCGCTGCTCGCCGGCCCGGACCGCGACCAGCCCGATGCGCGGCCGGTTCACCGTCACCACCCGGATCAGACCCAGGTAGCGGTCCGGCGCCGCGGCCACCGCGTACTTCGACGGGTCGACGATGGTGTCGCCTTCGGGGCGGGGAATGACCTCGGCGGGCATCGACTGCCACCCGACGGTCGCCTCGACTTCGTCACGGATCGCGCGGTCCACCGCCCGCAGCAGAGTCTCGTCCGCCCGACCGGCGGGCACGATCGTCACGCCCGAAGGCGGCAGGACTGCTTCGAGCCCTGTGATCTGCGGGTCGGTCGGGACAACGTACTCCCACTCGCGGCGCCGGATCGTGAACCCGGCTCGCCGCCAGGCGGCCGTCAGCTCGACATCGGCTTCGTCGACCACCGTGTACAGCGGCGCCGGCAGCTCCGGCAGCATCACCTCGGCGAGCCGGTCGAAGGTGGCGTCGTGCCAGGCGTCGATGCTGACGAACAAGCGCCCGTCGGGCCGGTGCACCGCAAGCCCGCGGCCGACCACCAGGTCGTCATCCAGTGCGTGCCATTGCCTGTCCGCGACGCGCGTGATCATCACCGCGTTCTCGCCAGGGCCAGATGTGAAAGGCTTCGTGTTCATCGGAGTCTCCTCCCAGGAGTGCCTCGATCTCAGGCGCTCCTGGCGACACCGAATGTCAGCCGCCGGACCGTGACGGGTTGAGGGAGCACCCATGGGTAACTGTGTTCACGGGTCTCACCTCCCTACGACGACTTCACGGTCCACCCCGAAAGTAGCAGCGAGGCCCTGCCTCGCTCAAATCTTTTCCGAACGGGTGGTCACGGCGCTGGACACGGCACTGCACGGTGCCGATCCGGCGACCGCTCTGGTCGCCGGAAACATGGGCACCCGTCTCAAGGCGCTACGACGTCTCGGCCGCAGGTCGCTTGCCGGTCGGCCATCGTGGGCCCCGCTGAAGCCGACCCTCAACGGTGGCCACTCAGTGAGGTGCTCCGCCATCGCCTCCTCGGCGCGGTCGGGTGTGCGGGGCAATATCGCGCCTACGACGCGTTCGTGTTCGGCCAGCGTCATGTCGTCGGCGCTCCCGCCCATTTCGACGAGCTCCTCAAAGCCGCCGGCGGTGCCGGTGATGACGATGGTCTGTGCAGACACCGGAAAGCTCCCTCCGTGAGGCGAATGATCCCCTTGGTCTCCCCACCCCGATTGAGTGAAGCACGGGTGCGTCGAGCCGCTTTCATGACGACTTCGCCGAGCCGCCACCACGCTCGGACGGCGCGACGGCGTACGACAGGTCACGCTCACCGATGTCGCCACAGAAGCGCATGTCCACAAATCGCCGTTGTGTGTCACTTCGAATCGCGCGCGATGCGGTCTTCCTTCCCTGTTCTACGACCTGCTGCAGCCCCACCAGGGATGCCCCCGGACAAGCCGTCGACGCCATCGCCGGTACGACCGCGATGGACGCCCAGCAGCGGCAGGCAGACGTCGAACCCGCCGGGAGCCCTGGTCGCCGCTAGGCCGAGGACCCGCTTCTCGCCCACGCGGCCTCCGAGTTCGCGCCCCGGCCGACCCGGCTGGTGACCATGCTGCTGACCGGCGCCGAGAAGAGACAGTCCGAGCAGCCGTGGGTGACCCGCCGCACCGCCTGGCCCCACGGCCCGGACAGCGCCAGCGTCGGGACCCGTGATCGTATGGATCAACGGCGCCCACGGTGTGGGTAAGACGACGACCAGTGCACTCGTCCAGCAACTGATCCCGGATTCCAGGGTGTTCGACGCCGAGAAGGTGGGCGAGACGCTCATGGACATCACGCCGGGGCTGCCCTGGACGGGTAACTTCCAGCACTGGCCGCCATGGCGCCCGCTTGTCGTCGAGACCGCCCGCCACGTCCTCGACTACACGGGCGGCACCTTGGTGATCCCCATGACCGTCCTGATCGAGCAGTATTGGCGAGAGATCAGCGCAGGGCTGGCCCAACATGCCGTTCCGGTACGGCACTTCGTCCTCCACGCCGACCAGGTCACCCTCCGCGGGCGCATCGAGGGTGACGCCGTGATGGGCCCGTCTCCCTTCCGCCTCGAATACCTTGAGCCCTACGCAGAGGCCGCACGCACGTGGCTGCACGCCGAGGCCGAAGTCGTCGACACCACCCACCTCACTCCGGCCCAGGCCGCCGAGCAGATCGCGCAGGCGGTCAAGAGCTGAGATCCACCCGCCGAGCCGATCAGGGGATCAGTCCCGAAGACCTCCTGGGTCCCCGTATGCAAGCTCCGAGGCTCCTACGCGCTCCCTGTCCGCCGCAGTGCCTCCCACGCACGTCGGGCGCGGCCGATGCCATGCCCGTCGCCTGGCGACGTGCGGCCGGCCTGCTTGCACATGCGGCAACGATGCCGTGGCCACGGGTGTACGCGGCCGGCCACCACCCGGGCCGTGGGCCTGGGTGGTGGCGTGTGTTCCGGCAGAGGGGCAGGGTTCGTACTGCGACACCTGCCAAGGGCCCGGCGAGGTCGATGCGGTCGGCGGGACTTACGACACGAAGGCCGCCCCGATCATGGGCACGCATCGGTCACGGACGCCGAGGGCAAGGATGTGAGCCGTCAGGAAGCTGCGGAATCCGTTGACCAGCGCGCTGGAACCACACGCCCGGCGGTGGTCTGCCCAGACGTCGGAATCCGGCTCGCTTCCAGATCGGTGCGCAGGAGCGCGAGGTTGGCCGCATGACCAGCCGTGGCAACTGCTGCTCGGCGGCGTACAGGAGCAACTGCTCGCGTGCGCAGGCCTGCTGATGCTTGGCCGGGACGTGCAGAGGGCGGCCGGTACCGGCGGTCTTCTCCTCATCGCCCAGGCAGGCGTCCTCAACGATCACCGGGCGGCGGAGAGTGCGGGCGGGGTGGGCCCAGGCAAGCGCCATCTCGTCGCGACCTACGGTGCGGCGGCTTGTGGGTGTGCAGGTCAGTCCCCGCGTCCCGTCACGGCGACGGTCACGCCCACCCCGATCATCGCCAGTCCCCCGGCTCTGCCCACGAGTTCGTACCGGCGTGGCGAGCGGGCGAACCACGTCCGTACGCCGCTCGCGGCCACGCCCCACCCGGTGTCGGACGTCAGGCCGATCCCGACGGACACCAAGCTGAGGAGCAGCATCTGACCGGGAACGTGACCGCCGGCCCGGTCGACGAATTGCGGCAGAACGGCTCCGAAGAGGATCAGCGCCTTGGGGTTGGTGACGCCGACGACGAACCCCTCACGCAGCGCCTGCCGGGAGCTCCCAGGACTTGCCGCGACACCGAGCGCGTCGGTCAGCGCACGGCGTCGCCTGATCGCCTGTACACCCAGCCAGACCAAATAGGCGGCGGAGACCGCCTTGAGCACCCCGAACACCGCCGCCGACCGCTCCAGCAGTGTGCCGAGCCCGAAAGCCACGCATGCCGCGACAACGTAGTTGCCCGCAGCGTGCCCGAGGACCGTCGCCAGCGCCACGCGCCGACCGTGCGCCAGGGCCCGCCCCACCACGAAGAGCACGCCTGGCCCCGGGACCACGATGAGCACAGCGGACGCCAGCGCGAAGGCGAGCAGTCGATCAGCTGATATCACGAGCGAGACGGTACTTGGGAGCTGTTCCGGATACCAGGCCCTGCCCGCGAGGGATGCGCCCGCCTGACCGCGAGTGCTTCGCGAACGCCGACAGCGTTCGTGGCATGAGTGGCACCTTCGACGTGGCCCGCTCTGAACGGCGGGGTCTTCGACCGCGACCGAGCCTGGACATTCATCCAGAGCTTTGCTGCCGCTTGGGGCGAGCCTCTGGTCGAAGACGCCGGCACTCCTACGGCGGAACTGTCACGGGCCGAGGCGACGCTCGGCTGCACGCTGTCGGCCGCAGTGCGCGAGGTCTACGCACTTGTCGGCACCCGGCCCGACCTGGTCGCCGACCAGGACCCCCTGCTGCCGCCCCACCTGATGTTGTGCAGGACGGACGAGTGCGGCGGTGTGCCTCGTGTTCCGCAGCGAGAACCAGGGCTGCGCCTGCTGAGGGTGTGCGCCTTGTCGGCCTTGGCTTGTTCGGTCCCGGCCGGAGCCGTCAGACAGCAGCGTGCGGAGTCCGGCGGAGCAGCTGGCCCAGCTGCGGGACGAGAGCCGGCGGCTGCTGAAGGCAGAGAAGCAGTGGCAGCTCGGACCGGATGCCGGGCTTCCTGCGCGTCGCATCCCGGGCCCACCGCACAGGGCGGTTAGCGTTCTGACGTCCGATCAGTCAAGCCGAATCCGACGCGGAGGGACAAGATGCTCAGGGGATTCAAGAACTTCCTGATGCGTGGCGACATCGTCGTCGTGGCGGTCGGGCTGATCGTCGCGCTGGCGTTCAGCACGCTCATCAAGTCGTTCACGGACAACGTGATCAACCCGATCATCGCGCGGGCTCAGGGAGGCCGGAACTTCGGGCTCGGGTGGCAGCTCGGGCGACCCGGGAACAAGGCGACCTTCCTCGACATCGGGTCGTTCATCTCGGCGGTCATCTACTTCGTCATCTTCATGGCCGTCGTCTACTTCCTGATCGTCGTGCCGTACAAGAAGTTCCAGGCCCGGCGCGGTGTGGCCGCCTTCAAGGAGGCCGGTGCGGTGAAGACATGCCCCGCCTGTCTCTCCGAGGACATTCCCGCCGCAGCCGGCAAGTGCCGGTACTGCGGCACGGAGCAGCCTGCGTCGGGCACGGCACAGCACCCGTAGGGCGCGGGCAGCGGCGCCCGTCAAGCCCGTGCCCTGCGGGCGTGGTGTTGGGAGGAAGTGGGCCTTGTGCCTCGGCCCGCCTCGTGAAGAGCTCGGTGCGGGGCGAGGGGATCTTTCTCACAAGCAGTGGGCGGTGTTCGAGTTTTGCTGCCGGATGTGACGCGGGACAGGCCCCGGTGGACGGGCCGAGGCTCATCGATGGGATCGGGTGACGGGTGTGGCCGGGTGCCCATGGCGCGATCTTCCCCCCCCCGGGGGGGGGGAACGGGCGCGGCAGTTCCCCGCTACGTGCTCTTCCGCTCTCTACGTGCTCTTTCGCCGTCGGCAGCGCGAGGGCGTCTTACTGGTGCTGTTGACCAGGCTGCAAGGTCGGGCCAATGCGGCTGGGCTGATCATTTGACAGATCGACATCGACTCCACGGCCTGCCGGACCCATCAGCACGCGGCAGGCGCCCGGCGCAACGGCCAGGACCAGAAGGCCCTGCTTGACGACGACACGCGGCCGGCTCTCAGACGACCAGGACCCGGCGTCCGCGTGTGTGGCCGGACTGGCTGTCGATGTGCGCCGCCGCGGCCTCATCGAGCGGGTACGACTTCTCGACCGGGATACGGAGCTTTCCCCGTGCGATGAGGCCGACGGCCTCGGAGAGCGCTTCTGGCATGCTCCC
>NZ_JBVHMR010000115.1:0-5853 GCF_055558375.1 Streptomyces sp. NPDC025793
TCCAGTGGCTGACGTACTACAACGCCCGCGGGCGCCACGGCAGCCTCGGCTACCTCTCACCCGTCGAGTTCGAACAGCAGCATCGGGCAGAGCATGGACTCACCCTCGCGGGATGAACCCCCGTGTCCACACTCCGGGGGACGCCTCAGTCCGGAGCGTCGCCAGACAGGTGGACACCAGTGTGCGGGCCCAGTCGGCGGAGGCGGGCTCGGGGGTGAAAATGGCGCGATAGTAGAGCGGGCCGAGGAGGAAGTCCGCCGCGGTCTCCACGTCGAGTGCCGTCCCCCCGCGGTCCTGTTCGCGCCGGATGATCGCGCCGAGCTGGCGGTGGCGGTCCTCGACGCAGGCGCAGCCGCCTGCCGGGCCGGAGCCGATCGTCGCCCGCATGAGGGCAAGCGTGTCCGGGTCGGCGACGTCGGTGGCCACGTCGGCGAGCCAGCGCTGGAGGTCGCCGGCGAGGGAGCCGGAGTCGGGGACGACCAGGTCGTCGGTGAAGCGGCTGGTGGCGACGTCGTTGAGTAGCTGGGCGGTGGACCCCCAGCGCCGGTACAGGGTGGTGGGGTGCACGCCGGCGCGCGCGGCCACGGCGGGCAGGGTCAGTGTCTCCGCTTCCTCCTCGGCGAGGAGTTCTGCGACGGCGCGATGGACGGCCGCCCGCACCTTCGCGGAGCGGCCGCCGGGACGTACCTGGGTCAACGAGTCAGCCATGGGGAAATTATCGCACCGATCGTTGCGTTAGTGGTAGCGTCTTAAACGCATCGATCACTGCTTTTGGAGTCGCGTCGTGTCCGGTCCCGCCCCGTCCCAGCTCCAGCCCTCCCTGCCGCCCACCGACCGGGTGGCGCCACCGGAGGAGAGGCGACGACGGCTGAGCCGTCCCGTCGCCTTCGCCTCCCTCGCGGTCGTCTTCGTGCTGTTCATGGCCGCCTCCAGCGCGCCCTCCCCGCTCTATGTCGTCTACCAGCACGAATGGCACTTCTCCGCCACCACCCTCACCACGGTCTTCGCCGTCTACGTGCTCGGCATGATCGGGGCGCTGCTCGTCCTCGGCGCCCTCTCCGACCACCTCGGCCGCCGTCCGGTCCTGCTCTCCGCGATCGCCCTCGAAGCGGTCTCGATGGTCCTGTTCCTCACCGCGGGCAACGTCGGCCTGCTGCTGACGGCACGCTTCATCCAGGGCATCGCCACCGGGGCCGCGATGACCACGCTCGGCGCCGCACTGTCCGACCTCAACCCCGCGCACGCCCCGCACCGGGCCGGCCTGGTCACGGGCACCGCGCCCACCTTGGGACTCGGACTGGGCTCGCTCGGATGCGGGCTTCTCATCGAGTACGGGCCGCACCCCACCCGCCTCGTCTACGTGCTGCTGCTCCTCGCCCTCGTGGCGGCCGGCGCCCTCCTGTCGGCCCTGCCCGAGACCTCGCTGCGCCGCCCGGGCGCCGCCCGCTCGCTCCAGCCCCGCCTGCGGGTCGCCCCCCACCTGCGGGCCGACCTGCTGAGCCTGGTCCCGATCCTCATCGCGAGCTGGGCGCTCGGCGGCCTCTACCTCTCGCTCGGCCCGTCCGTCGCCGTCGGCCTGTTCGGTCTCTCCAGTCACGTCGTCGGCGGACTCGTGGTCACCCTGCTCACCGGCCCCGCCTTCCTCACCGCCCTCGCCCTGCGCGGCTGGCCCGTCGGACGGACCCTCGCCGTCAGCGCAACCCTGCTCCTCGTCGGCACGGCCGTCGCCCTGACCGGTGTGGAGGAGCACTCCCTGACCGCGGCCGCCCTCGGAACCGCGATCGCGGGCGTCGGCTTCGGCGGCTCCGCCCTCGCCAGCTTCGGCACCCTGGCCCGGATAGCCCGCCCCGCCGAACGCAGCGAGCTGCTCTCCGTCGCCTTCGTCATCTCCTACCTGGCCTTCAGCATCCCGGCCGTGATCGCCGGCATCGCCGCCACGCACGCCGGCCTGCAGGACACGTTCGTCACCTACGCGGCGACGGTCGCCGCCCTCTGCGTCCTCGCCCTGCTCGCCCAGCACCTGCGCGCGACCCGCACCCCCGCCACCGGAGGCGTTCCCCAGGTATGAGGAACCGCCCGGGAACCGGTCGCTGCGGCCCGCTCGAGGCCGCGGCGACCGCGGTGCGTCGGACGTTCGGCTGCCGTCCGCCCGGTCCCAGCCCGGCCGGGAGGCGTTCGCCACGCACTGGTTGTGCACCCGGAGGCGGACCATGGCGGCGTTCAGCAGCGGAGCAGACGGGTCGAGGCGCTCCGCCGAACGGGCGAGGGAGGCCAGGACGTGCTCGACCTCCGTGGGCCGCGCGTCCAGGACATCCCGGTGCATCGAAACCATGCGGGAGCGGGAACGGGGAGGCCGGCTGTCCTACCGGGCAGCCGATGCGGGGAACCCATCATGATCGCGTCACCAACGACAGCGTGCGGCCTCCGGCGCGGCTGACCGCATGCGTGGCGCCCCGCCACAGGCGGCGCGACGGGAACGCCACGAACACGCCCGACACGCTACCCCAGCAGCCGGCCCGGGATCACAGAACCTGCGTACGGGGCACGACGGTCAGCCAGCACACCCACTCACGGGCGCAGGACCGAGGTGTACTGACTCCTGCTGTCACCGAGGTAATTGCTGTCGTAGGTGCCCTTCGGGGTGAGCAGCCAGTACCCGCCCACCATCGGCTCGAAGTGCCACGTGCCCGTGTAGGCGGTCTTGCTGAAGGTGACGTGCAGGTAGACATGGCCGACCTTGCCTGAGGCGACCTTCACCGTGGGCGAGTAGCCGGGCAGGTTGAGACCGATCAGTCCGGTCGAGTCGTAGTAGCTGGCCTTCTCCCAGCGGTGGTGTACCGGATTCCACCACGTGGCGGAGATCCCCCGCATCTGCTCGAAGCCCGGGGCGGAGAAGTTCCACAAGGACAGCGCAAAGCCGGCCGGGGCCAGGACGTCCCGGGACTTCTGCGTGTAGGACAGGGTGACGTTGATCGTGCCGCCGCGGTGGAAGGAACTCGGGATGCCGCTGGCCCACTCCTTCAACGTCCCGATCTGGTGAGTCGCGGCCACCTGCTTCCCGGCCGGGGCCGCGGACGCTGTGCCCGTGCTGATCGACAACAACCCCATTGCCGTGGCGGCTGCAACTGCTGCCGCACGTATACGTGTTCTCAAGCTGTTCCCTCCCAGTGATCCATCAGCCGCGCATCCTACGCACCAGCCCGCCCTCCCTGGGTAAGGCCACGGCAAGACGGGTCTGTCACGTCAACGCTGTTGGCGCGGGCTTGCAGGGCGTCGCGCAGTCGTTGTTCGATCGCCTCGTTGCGGATCTGGGTGTGGCTCGTCGCCGGACCTCCGCAGGCTGCCGACGGCGGGAGGGACGGGAGCGCGGCTGAGAGGTGTGCTCGGTCATCGAGGGATCTCCAGTTGTCTGCCGAGAGCGTCCAGGGCCCGGCTGGCGGTTGATTTGACCGTGCCGCGGGAGACTCCAAGGGTGTCGGCGATCTGGGCTTCGGTGAGATCTGACCAGTAGCGCAGGACCTTCCGCCGGCCGCCGAGAAGTTCATGGCCGCGCGCCCACTCCCACACCGTCGTGGTCAACGCCCCCCACGCCGTCGCCCTGACCGACTCCGGCGCCGTGACCAACCTGATCGAGCAGGCCGCCGTCGCCCGGGGCTGACCGGCCCGGCATCGGCCTCCGCCTCGCCCCAACGGGCGAAGGCCCACCCCGTCCAGCGCGGAATCCGCGCCGATGGGGCATCCCTGCAACCACACCCTGCGAAGCTCTGCGGGCATCCTGCCGCAGCACATCAAATCCAAGGATGATCGTCATGACCGAGAACACCGCCCCCCGTCCCGTCCTCGAACCCGCCGCGCAGGCCTTCGCCGAGGCCACCGCGAACCCGCCGTACCTGTTCGACCTCGCCCCCGCCGAGGGCCGCAAGGCCGTCGACGAGGTGCAGTCCGGCGAGATCGCCAAGCCCGCCGTCGACGAGGAATGGATCACCGTCACCGGCGGCCCCACCGGCACCGTCCGAACCCGCGTCATCAAGCCCGCTGGCAGCACCGGCCCCCTCCCCGTGATCGTCTACCTCCACGGCGCTGGCTGGGTGTTCGGCAACGCCCACACCCACGACCGGCTCGTGCGCGAACTCGCCGTCGGCGCCAACGCCGCCGTCGTCTTCCCCGAGTACGACCTCTCGCCCGAGGCCCGCTACCCGGTCGCCATCGAGCAGAACTACGCCGTCGCCCAGTGGATCGTCCGCGAGGGCGCGACCAAGGGGCTGGACGCCACCCGCCTCGCGGTCGCCGGCGACTCTGTCGGCGGCAACATGGCCGCAGCCCTCACCTTGATGGCCAAGGACCGCGGCGATGTCCCGCTGGCCGCGCAGATCCTGTTCTACCCGGTGACCGACGCGAGCTTCGACACCCCGTCGTACCACCAGTTCGCCGAGGGCTATTTCCTGCGCCGGGACGGCATGCAGTGGTTCTGGGACCAGTACACGACCGACGAGACCGAGCGCGCCCAGATCACCGCCTCGCCCCTGCGGGCCACCACCGACCAGCTCCAGGGCCTGCCGCCGGCGCTGGTCATCACCGCCGAGGCCGACGTGCTGCGCGACGAGGGCGAGGCCTACGCCAACAAGCTCCGCGAAGCCGGCGTCCCCGTCACCGCGGTCCGCTACCAGGGCATCATCCACGACTTCGTGATGCTCAACGCCCTGCGGGACACCTTCGCCGCCGACGCTGCCATCAACCAGGCCGTCGGCGTCCTGCGCACCGCCCTGCACAGCAGCTGACGATGTAGCGCCATGAACGGGGGATGAGCCCCGGACCGCTCGCGCGGCCCTCGGCTCAGCGCGTTCCTCAGCTGTGGTTCGACGGGCTGCGCTGGTCGAGCCAGATCGAGTCGAGGGCACGGTCGAGGATGCGCTGCCATCCGGTCGGGCGCGCGGGCAAAATAGAACACAGGCTGTTCTCGCACGTCACCCACAACTGGCGCGGACGCCCGCTGACCAGCCATGAGGTCGTCGTCAACACCATCGCCGCGACCACCGGCTGCGGCGGGATCCGGCTAGCATGCGCCGCGTCACGGCTTCTCTCCTGGGCGCCGCCAGCCCGCGTCCAATCAGTTGCTGCTATTCGGTGCCGCAGGCGGTGCTCGCCGCAGCGGCGGTGGCGAGCCACGCCCGGTGAGCCGCGAGATCGGACGGCTCCAGCAGCGGCGTCTCGTTGATGGTCGCGACGAGCTCGTGGTACCGGCCGAGCACGCTGGCAGCCCGACCCGCGAACCCCGCGGTTGAGACCGTCCCTCCCGGGGCTGCGGTGGCGAGCCGTCGCCGCAGCTCGCTCGTGTACTCCTCCCCGAGGACATCGGCCATCGACTCCACCACCCGGCGGGCGATGTCCCGAGCCGTGGCGCTGTCCGCCGACAAACCGGAGCGCTGTGCCGCCATCGCGTCCAACTGCACTTGCCGCAGGCGTTCGATGCGTTCCAGCATCGAGGGCGCCGTGACCTCGTGTGCCCGGGCGCCGGTGAACGCGTCGTGGAAGAACGAGCGGACAGCGAGGCGGAACTCCTCGTCCTGCACCAATTCGGTCAACTCGACCCACGCCTCGTGTTGTGCGGCAGTCGGTGTTGGCGGCAGGTGCGGACGCATATGCAGGAGCCGCGCGAACTCCGGATGAACCTCAAGGCCATCACAGACCTCGTCCCAGAATCCTTCAATGAGCCGCTCGTGCTCCTCGTCGTCGCCCGCGAAGACAGACGCAGACGTGTTGTGACGGAGCGGTAGTTCTGCTGTAGCTGGGTTGTTGCGTCCTGGTGTTCTGTGTTTGTGGTGGGAATTTGGGGGTGGGTCGGGGTGGTTGTCG
>NZ_JBVHMR010000116.1:0-5623 GCF_055558375.1 Streptomyces sp. NPDC025793
GTGCCCGCGCAAGCCGACATCACCCACATCCTGGCCACTGTCTCCGGCTCGGTACGCCGCCTGCTGCAGCACCAGCGCTACCGGCAGGAAGACCTGCACAACAGCCTCGGCCACGCAGGCGGACAGCACACATTCGGCCCGATGGTCAACATCCTCTCCTTCGACCACAGCCTCGACTTCGCCGGACACCACGCCGGCGTGCACCCCCTGACCAACGGCCCCGTCGCAGACCTCGCCCTCACCGTCACCCCGGACAGCGACCCGGACCTGCTCCGCATCGACCTCGACGCCAACCCCGCCCTCCACACACCCGAAGAACTCACCGCCCACCTCACCCGCTTCCAACGCTTCCTCACCACCATCGCCACCCACCCCGAACAACCGCTCGGCCGAGTGGAGATGACCGACCCCGCGGAACGCGCGCTGGTGCTGGAGGAATGGAACGCCACCGGTCATGACGTCCCGGGCGTGGTGCTGCCGGCGTTGTTCGAGCAGCAGGTGGCGCGGACGCCGGACGCCACTGCGCTGGTCTTCGACGGTGTGCAGCTGACCTACCGGGAGGTCAATGAGCGGGCGAACCGGCTGGCCCGCCTCCTGGTGGAGCAGGGTGCGGGTCCGGAGCGGTTCGTCGCGGTCGCGCTGCCACGCTCCGTCGAGCTGGTGGTGGCGCTGCTGGCCGTGCTGAAGAGCGGCGCGGCGTATGTGCCTGTCGACCCGGACTATCCCGCCGATCGCATCGCCTGCATCCTCGAGGATGCCGAGCCCATGTGCGTGATCACGGTCGGGGACAGCGGGGTCGAGCTGCCGGCTGTCACCACGCGGCTGCTGCTGGACGATCCGGCCACGCGACAGGGCCTCGACGGGCGGGCGGCGAGCGACCTCACCGATGCCGAGCGGATCGCTCCCCTGAGTGAGGTGTGCCCTGCGTATGTGATCTTCACGTCGGGTTCGACGGGCCGGCCGAAGGGCGTGGTCGTCGAGCACCGGGCACTGGTGAACTTCCTGTGGTCGATGCAGGATCGGTTCGGTCTGGCGGTGGGGGACCGGCTGCTGGCGGTGACCACGGTCGCCTTCGACATCGCGGGTCTGGAACTGTATGTCCCGCTGTTGAACGGCGCTGCTGTGGTGCTTGCTTCTCCGCAGGACGTGCGCGATCCCCTGGCTCTGCGTTCTTTGATCTCGTCGGCGGGTGTGTCTGTGATGCAGGCGACGCCGAGCCTGTGGCACGCGGTGGTGGCCGATGCCGGTGAAGAGTTGTCCGGTGTGCGGGTGCTGGTCGGTGGTGAGGCGTTGCCGGGCGAGCTGGCGCGCATGCTGGTGGCCCGGACGGCGTCGGTGACCAATCTGTACGGTCCGACGGAGACCACGATCTGGTCCACGGCCGACGAAGTCGGCGAGGATGTCGGCGGGGTGTCCTCGATCGGCTGCCCGATCGCCAACACTCGGGTGTATGCACTGGATGCGGGTCTGAGTCCGGTGCCGGTGGGTGTGGCGGGTGAGCTGTACATCGCCGGTGCGGGTCTGGCCCGGGGCTATCTGGACCGTCAGGGGCTGACGGCGGAACGTTTTGTCGCCGATCCGTACGGGGTGCCTGGCTCGCGCATGTACCGGACCGGGGACCTGGTGCGGTGGAACACCGATGGGAAGATCGAGTACCTGGGTCGTGTCGACGACCAGGTGAAGCTGCGGGGCTTCCGGATCGAACTGGGCGAGATCGAGTCGGTCCTGGCCGCCCACCCCGATGTCGCCCAAGCCGCCGTGCTCGTACGTGAGGACCGGCCGGGGGACAGGCGGCTGGTGGGTTATGCCGTTCCCACCACCGGTGCCGTAGTCGACCCGCAGGCGTTGCGGGTGTACGTGGCGGGTTCGGTGCCGGACTACATGGTCCCCTCCGCGGTGATGGTGCTGGAGACACTGCCGTTGACGCCGAACGGGAAGCTGAACCGCAGGGCCCTGCCCGCACCCGCATTCACCACCAGCACGGAGTTCCAGGGACCGAGAACGTCCCGAGAGGAAGCCCTGTGCCTGGTGTTCGGGGAGGTGCTCGGCCTCGACCGGGTCGGCATCGACGACAACTTCTTCGAGCTGGGTGGCGACAGTGTCCTGGCGATCCAGATGGTCCGCCACGCACAGCAGGCCGGACTGGGCATCACGCCGAAGGACGTGTATCAGCTGAAGAACGTCCGCGCTCTGGCACCTGTGGCGAAGGTCCTCGCGGATGAGGGTGAGGCCACGGAGGGCGCGGACGCGGGGATCGGCGAGTTGGCCCCGACTCCGATGACGCGCCGGCTGTTCGCCACGGGCCGGCCCATCGACCACTTCCACCAGGCCATGTCGCTGCGCACTCCCGCTGGACTGACCCTCGACGCTCTGCGCACGGGTCTGCGTGCCGTGGTGACGGTGCACGACGCGCTGCGGCTCCGTGCAGAACAGGCGGAAACCGGCACGACAACGTTGTATATACAGCGGCATGACGCAGTCGGTGCCACGGCCCGTATCCGCCGGATCGACGCCGGCGGCCTGTCGGATGAAGACGTAGAGGCCCAGGTACGTGGCGAACGTGAGCGCGCAGCCGAGCGGCTGGAGCTTCAGGCCGGCGTCGCGTTCACACTCACGTGGTTCGATGCCGGGCCGCTGCGACAAGGGCGGCTGCTGTGGGTCGTTCACCGCCTGGCCGTGGACGGGGCGTCCTGGCGGATCCTGCTGTCGGACCTGGCAGCCGCGTGTGCCGCTGCCATGGCCGGTACGACACCCACGCTGACCCGCCCGGCCACCTCCTTCCGTACCTGGGCGGCCCGATGGGCGGAACTGTCCCGGGCGAGCGAGCACCCGGCCACCCTTCCCAGCCGAGGCGGGGTACTCGAAGCGGGTGAGCACGGCCTTGGACCGAGCGCTTCCGACCGCACTCCGGGCACTCCCGCGGCGCGCGACAGCATGACCCTCCGCCTCCCCGAGGCCGAGACAACCGCGTTGCTGACGACCGTACCGGCCGCGTTCCACGCCACCGTCGAGGAAGCACTGCTTGCCGGGCTGACCCTGGCCGTGGCGGACTGGCGCCCACGCCACGGTCTCGGCCGAGGCACGGCGGTACTGCTGGATGTGGAAGGACACAGCCGCGACAGCCTGCCCGCCCCCGCTGATCTGTCCAGGACGGTCGGCTGCTTCACGACCGCCTGCCGGATGCTGCTCGACGTCGGTGACGTCGACTGGAGGGGTGTCTGGGCCGGCGGCGCCGACATGGGCCGCGCCTTCAAATGGATCAAGGAGCAGGTACGCGAGTGCGCCGAGAACGGCACCGCCCATGGCCTGCTGCGTGACCTGCGCTCGCACACCCACGACGAGCCCGCCCCCCTGCCCCCGCCCCAGATCCGCTTCAGCTACCTCGGTGCCCTCGCGGGCACCGCGAACGCCGATGGCAGCGACTGGACGACCGAGCCCGAATGGGTCCTCGCCGGTGACGGTCCGGCAGGGACGATCGCGGACCACGCGATCGAGATCACCGCCGTCACCGAGCACGATTCCGACGGCTCTCACCTCACCGTCCGCTGGACCTGGTCCGAGGTCCACTTCTCCGACACAACCATGCGCGACCTGGCCGACACCTGGTTCCGCGTCATGACGGCGCTCGCCTCACACGCGCAGCGCCCCGATGCGGGCGGCCATACGCCGTCCGACCTCTCTCTGGTGAATCTCAGCCAGAGCGAGATTGACGACTTCGAAAGCGAACTCGACTCCGAGTGGGGGACCTGGTGACCGGCCGGCCGCGCATCCAAGACATTCTGCCTCTGTCCCCGTTCCAGGAAGGCCTGCTCTTCCACTCCCTCTTCGACCCCACCGAAACGGACGTGTACACCGTCCAGTGGGCGTTCGACCTCCAGGGCACGCTGGACGCCGCGGCGCTGCGAGTAGCGGCCGAGACACTGTTGCGACGACACCCGAACCTGCGGGCTTCGTTCCGGCAGCGGAAGTCCGGCGAACCGGTCCAGGTGATCCCGACCGAAGTGACGCTCCCCTGGAGGGAGATCGACCTCAGCACACGAGGACGCCAGGAAGCGGAGCGCGAAGCAGCCCGGCTGCTGGTCGAGGATCGCGCCACCCGGTTCGACCCTGCCCGGCCGCCCTTGCTCCGGTTCACTCTGATCCGGATCGCGTCGGACCTGCACCGCCTGGTCTTCATCAACCATCACCTCATCCTCGACGGATGGTCGATGCCGCTGTTCATGCGAGAACTGTTCACCCTCTACATGAACGGCTGCGACGAATCGACGCTGCCGCGGGTGGCGCCCTACCGCGACTTTCTGGCCCACCTCGCGAACCAGGATCACGAGGCCGGGCGCAAGGCGTGGAGCACGGTCCTCGCCGACCTGGACGGGGAGACCCTCGTAGCCCCGGGCGCCACCCGTCAGGGCTCAGCGGTGCCCGAGCGCGTGCACGCCGAATTGTCTGCCGAGGAAACCGCTGCCTTGACCCAGCAGATGCGCACCTGTGGCGTGACGCTGAACACCGCGGTCCAGGCTGCCTGGGGCATCGTCATCAGCCGGCTCACCGGGCGCGACGACGTCACCTTCGGCGCGACGGTCTCGGGCCGCTCTCCGGAACTGGCCGGCGCGGCCACCATGATCGGCATGCTCATCAACACGATCCCGGTACGCATGCGGGTCGTGCCCTCGGAGTCTCTCCTGGCCGGACTTCAGCACCTCCAGGACACCCAGGCGCAGCTGATCCAGCACCATCACCTCGGGCTGTCCGAACTGCACAGCATGGCCGGGACAAAGGAGTTCTTCGACACCTGCATCGTCTTCGAGAACTATCCCGTCGACCCGCAGTCCCTCGACCTGACGGGCGCCGGGCTGCAGGTGGCGTCCATGGAGGTGAAGGACGCCGCACACTACCCGCTGCGTCTCGTCGCCGTTCCCGGGGAGCGCCTGCGGATGTGGCTGGACTACCGTCCCGACCTGTTCGATCAGGCGACCGCTGAGCGGATCATGGGGTGGCTGCTGCGCCTGCTCGAGGCACTGCGGGTGGATCCGAGTCGCCCCCTGGGCCGAGTGGAGATGACCGACCCTGCGGAACGCGCGCTGGTGCTGGAGGAATGGAACGCCACCGGTCATGACGTCCCGGGCGTGGTGCTGCCGGCGTTGTTCGAGCAGCAGGTGGCGCGGACGCCGGACGCCACGGCGCTGGTCTTCGACGGTGTGCAGCTGACCTACCGGGAGGTCAATGAGCGGGCGAACCGGCTGGCCCGCCTCCTGGTGGAGCAGGGTGCGGGTCCGGAGCGGTTCGTCGCGGTCGCGCTGCCACGCTCCGTCGAGCTGGTGGTGGCGCTGCTGGCCGTGCTGAAGAGCGGCGCGGCGTATGTGCCCGTCGACCCGGACTATCCCGCCGACCGCATCGCCTGCATCCTCGAGGATGCCGAGCCCATGTGCGTGATCACGGGCTTGGGTGCGCAGGAGGCTGTGCCGGAGCAGGTCACCCGGGTCCTGGTGGATGATCCGGGCGTGCAGGACCGCCTGAGTCTGCTGGGCGTCGAGGATCTGAGCGATGGGGAGCGTCTGGGTTCGCTGGGTGGGGCGTGCCCTGCGTATGTGATCTTCACGTCGGGTTCGACGGGCCGGCCGAAGGG
>NZ_JBVHMR010000117.1:0-5208 GCF_055558375.1 Streptomyces sp. NPDC025793
AACATGGACATGCCCACCCGACGGCTCGTACGGCTGTCAGTACCACGATCGAGCGATCACGAACCGAGGAAGATCGGACTTAACGCCCACTGAGTCCTGCCAAGAGTTGGAGCTGTCATGCCCCAGCACGCCGCAGGCCTGGCACTCGCCGTCTCTGGCCACCGGGCGAACCCATGAGCCCGAGGGTTGACCCGGTCCATACGGCGCCATATCGTCGCAATGGATTAGCAAACATATGTTCGCTAATCGAACTCTCGGGGTGTGCCATTGCCCCTCGCGGCGCACGCTGGATCAGCTACCCGCCGATCATGGGATCCATGCTGTCGCAGGGAGACCTGAGGTGAGACGTATGAGCACCGACGTCCCGTCCGCGGCTGTACCAGGCCAACCCGTCGAGCTGGCCCGCCACCCCAGAGCGTATGCAAACGTCCTGATCCTGGTCCTCTGCGGCGCGGCCCTGGCCTACGCATTGAGTAACGCGCTGCTCACGCCTCTGCTGCCACGCATCGAGAGCACACTGCGCATACCGGCGGGTTCCGCGATGTGGATCGTGACCGCCGTGGCGCTTTCCGCGGGCCTCACCACTCCGGTGCTGGCCCGTTGGGGTGACAGCGCGGGTCGCAAGCGCGCCTTGGTCTTCGCCCTAGCTGCCCTCTCCGCGGGATCACTGGTCTGCGCGCTGGCCACCTCGTTCTGGCCGCTGGTGGTGGGTCGCGTGCTCCAGGGGTGCGCGGGTGTAGCCCTACCGATGTACATGCGCATCATGCGCGATGAGATGCCGGAAACCAGGCGGAACTTCGGGTTGGGCCTGGTCCAGGCGTGCAACTGGCTGGGGGCGGGCGCAGGCGGGCTGGTAGCTGGGTACGTCGCGATCCACACTGGTGGGTTCAGTTCGGTGTTCTGGATCAACTTCGCGGTGGCGGCGGCCGTGCTCGCGGCGGTACTCGTCATCGTTCCCAGATCCGGCGACGGACACCGTGTGGCGCTGGACCTCCAGGGTGCGCTGCTGCTCGCCGTGGCAACTGCCAGCGGACTGATCGCGCTCTCGGAAGGCGGTACATGGGAATGGACGTCGGCGTCCACCCTCGTGCTGCTGGCCGTGGCGGTCGTCGGATCGGCATCCTTTGTGGCCGTGGAACGCGCAAGTGCGTCGCCGATCATCGACCTGAAGGTCCTGGCGATTCCCGCGGCCTGGGGCCCGATCCTCACCGCGGGCGTCGGCATCGTGGGCTACTTCGGGGCGGGCATCGGTGTCGCCACCTACATCCAACTGCCCCCCGCGGTAGACGGTATGGCGAAGAACCCCCTGCAAGCCGCCGCCATGCTGATCCCGCTCGACTGCACGATCTTCATCGCCGCGCCGCTCGTCGCTTACCTCGCCGTGCGTGCCATCCGCCCCGGCTACTCGATGGTCGCGGGGCCGCTGCTGATGGCGCTGGGTACGGGCGGACTGCTCTGGGAGAACACCAGCCTGGTGGTGATCACGGTGCTCATGGGGGTGATCGGCTTCGGTTTCGGGCTGACCTTCGCGGCTTTGACGATCGAAGGGACCAACGGTGTGCCGAAGGAGCACGTCGCATCGATAATCGGTGTGTCGATCGTGGTGGTCAACGTGATGATCACGTTCTCCGGTGCCGTGCTGTCCTCGTGTGTCTCCGCGCACAGCGTGCGTCTGGGGCCTGCCGAGGTACCGACCCGAGCCGCGTTCACCAGCTTCTGGCAGTTCTGCCTGATCTGTTCGGTGGTCGCGGCCGGGCTGGCCGCCGCGTACGTGGTGGTCAGCAACCGCCACCGCCCGCCCGTGATCGGCGGGGTCGGCGCGTGATCCGTGATGATGCCTGTAGGGTGCCTTACCCTAAGCTTGGTCTTTGAGCTGCTGCTGTCGAACGTTGCTCGTACGCGTTCGCCCGGCCGGGTAATTCCCGCACGACAGGGCGGCCTTCGATCCTGTGTTCCGGATCAAGAAACACACGGGACCAGCACGAAGGCCGTGGACATGAGTGTGCTGCAACATGAGGCCCGGCGGGACGCGTTTGCCTGGGCGTCACACTTCCGAGACATCTTCCATGCATGTCTGACCGCGCGGGGTGACGCGCTCCTGTGCGTCGACGGGCCGGTGACTACACCGGTCGCCCTGACCCGGCCGCCGAGCACCGGCGCGGGCACGGCGCCATGTATGACGCGCTGAACCGCGGCCGGATCGGCGCTGCCCGTCTCGGCCGACTTCTGGCCGCGCTGCCGCAGCCGCAGGCCGCGGAAGGACGCCTCGTGCTGGCGGTGGATGTGACCAACTGGCTGCGCCCGGACGCGCTGGACCCGCCCCAAGCTCCGCACCCCTGAGGCCGCCGACCGCTGGACCTGGCTCGTCATCGCCGCCCACACCCAACTCCGGCTCCTCCGCGCTGCCGCCGCGGACCTCCGGCATCCCTGGGAGAAGCCCGTCGAGCCCGGCCGCCTTACCCCGGCCCGGGTTGGACGAGGGTTTCGGAACCTCCGCCCGCACTTGGCATGCCCGGTGGCCAGGTCGTCGTCGAACCTGGGCAGCATCTCCAGCTCGGCCACGGTCTCGTCGGCCGATTCAACGGCCCGCAGTGTGTGCGGCATCGCTCGGGCGGCGTCCGCAATGATGTGCGCGTCGCGGGCATCGGTCTTGGCCTCACCCGGGTAGAGGTCAGCGATGCGCCGCATCGTCAGGCCCGGGAGATAAGCGACGCGGCAGCCCACGTCGCGGGCCACGGCCAGAGGCAGCGCGCCTATGGAGGCAGGCTGGTCGACCACCACCAGAACGGTGCCGTGTTTGGCCTGGAGCTTGGTGAACACCTCACGAAGAGGCACGTTGCCCCAACCCGGTGACACCACTTTTTCGATCATCATCGACGAGGGGGCGAAGTCATGCCGGGGGCCGAAGGCCGGGAGCCTCATTGCGAGGCCACGAAGAAGGTAACTGTGATAGTCGAGATGCGGCCCGGGTTGGGCTGCTGCCAGGCTGGCGCTGACGTTCCGGCATGACCCACAAGGTAATTGGCGGCTCGTCAGAGCTTGCCGTGCCCCCGAGATGTCTGCCGGACGTCGGCGTCGGCCTGGCCCACCCCGTTGGCTTGATCAGCAGCTTGTCCGCCATTTCGACGTGACTCATCACAGTTCTGCCACGCGGTGACTCCACCCAGGCCGGCGCCGACCACGGTCGTCCAGCCCTTGAAGGAGAACCACCGCGTGACCATGCTCACAGAACAGGTCGACGGCGTCATCGGCGTCGACACCCATCGAGACACGCTCGCCGCCGCAGCCGTCAGCCCCACCGGCGCCGTCCTATCCACTACCGATGCCCCGGCCAACGCCCGTGGCTACCGTCGTCTGCTCGACTTCGCCCGCCGACACATTCCCGGCAGCCGCTGCTGGGCACTGGAAGGCATCGGTAGTTATGGAGCCGGCCTGGCCTCTTTCCTCGACCAGGCTGGCGAACGCGTCGTCGAGGTCTGTCGCCCCAAGCGGCCCGCCGTCCGCGGCGGACGCAAGACCGACATGATCGACGCCATCCAGGCGGCCAAGGAGGCCCTCGCCAGTGAGCACTTGATTCAGCCCCGTCTCCGCGGTGAACGCGAGGCGCTGCGAGTTCTCCTTGCCACCCGCCACGGCGCGGTCCTCGCCTCCACCGCCGCGATCAACCAGTTCAAGGCACTGATCATGTCCGCACCCGACGACCTCCGCGCCGAGCTGCGGAAGCTCAAGCGCCCGGCACAGGTCACGCGTTGCTCCCAACTGCGGGATCGTTCGGCCCACGACATCGAACACCGCATGACCGCACGGGCCCTGCGCTCGACGGCCCAACGCATACAGACTCTGCAGGCCGAGGCGAAGGAGCTGGAGAACGAGATCCTCAACCTCGTACGACAGCTGGTGCCCGAGCTGCTCGATCTCCTTGGTGTCGGGCCGATCACCGCTGCTCAGGTGCTGGTCAGCTGGTCGCATCCGGGTCGGTTCAGGTCCGAGGCGGCATTTGCTTCATTCGCCGGTGTCTCACCGATCCCGGCTTCCTCGGGGTTGACCAACCGGCACCGGATCAACCGTAGTGGCGATCGGCAGCTCAATCGGGCCCTGCACACCATCACGTTGAACCGGATGCGGCTGGACCCGGGAACGAAGACGTACGTCGCCCGCAGAGTCGCCGAGGGCAAGACCTCCCGGGACACCCAGCGGTGCCTCAAACGTGCCATCTGCCGTCAGCTCTTCAAGATCCTCGAACGCGCGAGCCGCGACAGCGAAGCGAATCCCGAAGATCTTCCTCAAGCAGCTTGACGCGATATAGCAGCCTCGGGGGCGAACTTGCAGATCCGTCGCCAGTGGACCGAGGCAGGCCAGGTTCCAAGATGCATGTCCTGTCGGACGCGAGCGGACTGGCACTACGCGTCGGACTCTCTGCGGCCAACACCCATGACAGCCTCGGACTGAAGCCGATGGTCGCCCATTTCCACGTAGGACACGAATCCCACAGCGACCATTCCAAGCCCCAGCGACTGCATGCCGACAAAGCGTACGACGTTCCTGACCTGCGGCGATGGCTGCACAGCCAGCACATCGGAGTCCGCATCGCCCGCAAGGGAATCGACTCAAGCCAACGACTGGGACGCCGACGGTGGGTCATCGAGCGCACCATCTCCTGGCTGACCGGCTACCGCCGCCTGTCACCCCGCTACGAGCGACATCCCCGCAACTACCTGGCCTTCCTCGGCCTCGCCGCGGCCCTCTGCTGCTACAAACGCCTCGTCAAACTGGCCATGTAGGACATGGTGTAAGTCGCTCGGGTACGGCTGCTCTCTCTTCACGTGCGCATCTCAACATGGACATGCCCACCAGGCGGCCCGGACGGCTATCAGTACCACGATCTGGCGATCAAGAACCGGAGGAGATCGGACTTAACGCCACTCGCAAGTGCGCGAGGCTCCTGGCAGAGAAGGTTGTTCGTGTTTGACAACCCATCTACCAGGAGCTTCGCCATTCTGATATGCCAACCCGCCAGCTTCATAATCAGGTTGAAGATCCTGATTGATTCGGCACTGGGGAGACGGCTATTCGGTTTGTGAGAAGGGTTGATGGTCGGACGTTGCCATGGGTTGCGGTCAGCAGGTGAGGTTGGAGCCTGCGGGGACGCCGAGGATGGAGGTGAAGGAGAGGTAGTCGTTGACGCGGTCCTGCATCTCGGCGGTGTTG
>NZ_JBVHMR010000118.1:0-4981 GCF_055558375.1 Streptomyces sp. NPDC025793
GATCAAACGTACTCATGGCTGTCGTATCGGTCATTTCGGAATGTCGACGGCAGGGGGCCGATCGGGGTATATGCGGCTGCTTCCGCCGCTCGGCCGGGATGTGAAGTGACCGGAGAAAAAGGCGGATTGAATGACGATTAGCCCTTCCGAATGATCTGCTGACGCTTGCTCACCCCATATCGACCGCGTGTCGCTGTGGAATGCGTGAGTTGGTCCGTGCTAATGGAACGGCTGTGCCGAAGTCTGCTCGTCGTTCTACCAGGCAGGAGACGGCACGGCGGCGGCGAATCAGCGCTCCTCGGGGCCGGTGTTGTCGGCTGGCAGCAGGACGCAAGCCGTGGCGGCCAGGTACGGGACCCTGCGGTGGACTTGGAGGCGGAGGTCTTCGGGTGGCGGAGCGGCTCTTGCCAGCCGTCGGAAGTCGGTGCAGGGCGGGGATGTGGGGGTGCGGGGTGTACGGGGCGAACGCTTGGCCTTGCTGAACGGCTGCATGCGGTCGGCGGGTTCCTCGGCGGCCGTGATGTTCGGGATGGCCGCCTCCTCCTGGGCGCGCCAGGGCACCCAGCCGCCGAGCAGGTGCGGCCGCCCTCGCAGGACGCGCAGCGCCGTCGCGGACCTGCGCGGAGTCGCTCAGGCTGTGAGGACCTATCAGGCTGCCGCTCGGTGCGTGCTCGATCGCCGACGATGGTGACGATGTGCCGGCCCGTCTCCGCCGCGAGCTGTCCGGCCTTGGCCATGCCGTCGGCGTACGACAGGGCCACCGATGCGGGGGAGTGTGCGATGTGGTCGTGCGCGGACTCCTCCCGGCTGAGGTATCCGGAGAGTCCGCCGCGCTGCCGCAGCCCGGAGAACTCACCGGCCTGCCCCGTGGCGACCTTGTGGACGTACGCAGGACGCCCGACATGCCACGGCAGTCGGTTGCGTGGGGAGCCGAGGAGCCGGCGCAGTGCCAGGGGCAGTTCCGCGGTGCCGAGGTTGGGTCCCGGATGGACGCCTGCGGCCGCGACATGGCGCATCAGGAAGTCGCGGATCTCCCCGGCGCGCCGGGTCGGCTGCGCATGGCGCGGTTTCTTCAGGCCAGAGGGCTGGTTGACGCGTGCCAGCAGGCTCACGGCGCTGCTCCTCCACGATGCTGCCGTGCTGCCAGCGGATACTCAGGGGCAGCCGATGCTTGCTGGAAGAGTCGCTGCTCACCGGGAGACCGATGTTCCGAGGGCTCTCTGCTCCAGGGCGTGTCGCAGGGCGGAGCCGACCGCGGGGGCGGGTGCCTCCGGGCCGGCTGACGCATTCCACCGGGCGTCCTGCCGACCGGTGCAGATGTGGCGTGACGAGGGGCCACGCACCTTGGTTCTCGGCTCCTCCTGCACCCGTCGCACGTTCGCGGCCGCAGGGAAGCGGGTGAGTTCCGCGGCGAGCTCCTGGGCGCACTCGGCCAGGGTGGAGGTGGCCGCCTTCGACCGCGGCATCGACTTGGGGGTGAAGACCACCAGCGGCCTTCGGCCGCCCGGAGTCTGCTGCCTGATCAGATGGAAGTAGTCGCCCGGCAGGGAGGGCGCGGCCACGGTCGTGTTGCCCTGCGCGCACGGTTGCTGGCGGTATTTCGGCATGACCGCGACGACATCTGCGCGCCGTGCCGGTGGCAGACCTCGGCGTAGGGTGCCGCCGTTATTGCGCGTCCCTGACCGTGTGAAACACAGCGCCGTCGACCTGGCGGCCGCGGGTGCGGACCGCCATGTCGATCACGCCGGTGACGAGTCGGGTGCGCATCTGGTCGGTGATGGACCAGTCGGTCGCGCGACGCGGGCGGATGTCGATGACCGTGGCCGGATGCAGCCACCCGGCTGCCCCTTGTCAGGCCCTGAGGGGAACGCCCCGGCGCTGCGCTCGCCAGGGCGTCCGTACGGGTTACGGCTTCGGGAGGGCGCAGGTCGGCAGGGTGAGGTCCATCTGGTTGCCGGAGCCCACGCAGGGGGCGATGAGGTAGGTCTCCTCGGCGTAGCCGATGCCCTGGTGGATGGTGACGTTGCCGTTCTGGTCCACCTCGCAGGGGTTGTCCAGGGTGCACTGCTCGCCGTTCTCATTGGTGGTGTTGTTGACCGCCACCACCTGGCCGGTCGAGGTGTCTATGACCGGTGAGCCCGAAGTACCGCCGATCACGTGGCAGCCGGAGGTGTACCGGACGGAGTCCTTCCAGGTCCAGTCGGCCTCCTTCACCTCGTGGGCGAAGCCGTCTATCGCGCAGGAGTAGGTGGACTGCCAGTACCCGGAGACCACCTCTATGTCGTGCCCCTGCGCCGGGTGCGTGGTGGCCAGCGGCAACGCGTCGATCTGGTACTGCCGGCGGATCTGGGCGTAGGTGCTGCTCAGTTGGTACAGCGTTATGTCGGTGTCGGTCATCGTCGCGTACAGCACCTTGGTGGCCTGCAACGTGCCGACCGGGTTCGCGCCGGCGTCCAGCAGCGTGAACGTACGGCTGGACGGCTGGTCGGTGATGACCTGCCCCGCGGCGGGCATTCCGCTCTCCAGGCAGTGCCCGTTGGTCATGACCATCGCCGGGTCGTCATCCGCCGCGGCGGGGGAGCGTACGACGGATCCGGAGCAGTCGTCCAACGCCACGGTCCCGGCGAAGCTGACCTGTGCGTCCGCAGGCCTTGTCGCGGCCTCGGCCGGTGCGGCGGTCACGCCGAGGAACGTGATGACGGCGAGACTTCCTGCTGATAGAGCGGCGATGAGAGAAGGTCTGTTCATGTGGGGGGATCCTCTCCGTGCCGGAGCGTTACCAGACTTGGCATGCGCATTGTCGGATGGCGGGGGCGAGAAGAGAACCCCTCGAAAAGTGGACAGGGGCCCGCCGGGTGCGGAACGAAGCGTGGCGTGCATGCCTGACCCGGCCGAGCGCGTCGGCTGGGGCGCCGGGTACGAGATGGCGTACTGGGCGAACATGTCGGCCGACGCCCGCGCGCCGTACGGCCAGTACGGCTGCAAATACGACGAACTGGTCCTGGACGCGGTGCGGAGACCTACGTGGGCGATGGCGCGGTGCCCGTCCGCCCTCCCCGCGGCGCGGAAGCGCTGGACGAGGAGGCCGGGTCGTCGAATCGGACGACCTCGGCGACTGCGACGACGGCGCGGGAGCCGAGGAGGACATGTGGGGTGGGGCCTGATCGGCGCCCCTTGGCGTAGTGCCGATTCGGTAGTCATCCGCAGGCCGCGGCACCTCGGACATGGAGAAACTGGTGACGCGCAACCGCCCCATCTGGCTGATCCTGCTGCGCGGGTGGCGCCGATGACCGAGTGGCTCGACGGGCGCCTGCGCGCGTACGGCGTCACGGACCTGCCCGCCGACCAACCGCCGCTCGTGTTGGGCCGGAACGTCCACCAGAGCGTCTTCCCTGGTGCGGAGCTCGCGCGACGGCTGCTCGCCGAGCACGTACCCGGCGACGCGGTCGGCCCGGACGTGGTGACGATCGTGCTCCGCGGCACCCTGGACGGCGGCACCGGCGCCACGCTGGGCATACGTCGGCCCGAGACGCTGAACAACCCCGGCCGGACGATGGTCGCGCACGGCAGGGGCGTGTCAGTGATCGTCGGCTACGCGCCGCCGGTGGAGAACGCCTTCGGGCTGGCCGCGGCCGGCATCCTCAACGCGGTCGCGGCGGTGCACCGCATCCGGCGGCAGGCGTTCGAGGCTCTGGAGCTCGACCGGGTCGCGGTGGTCGAGACGGCGGACGACGCCCGCACTCTGGTCGCACGGCTCTCGCGTCGGCTCAGCGGTCTCCAGCTCGACCTGAGCTTCAGCGTCGAGGCGTACGCCGATACGACTTTCATCCCGGAGCTGCTGGTCGAAGGCTTCCACTCGTCGCTGCGCGGCGTCGCGGCGCCGGCGGACACGCTGGCCAACACGTCGCGCATCGTCGAGCGCGTGGACGCGGTGCTCGCGACGCGCCGCGTCGATCTGGAGACGGCGTCCCAGCGGTACGCCGAGCGCCGCGACCGGGTGCTGGCCGCGGCGCTCGCCGCCGGTTCGGTCATCGCTCCCGCCCGCACTGCTGCTCGCGTTCTTCGGTGTCAACAGCAGCGACGTGGACCCGCGCCGGTCGATCCTGGACGTCCACCACTACGGTGTCGCATACGCGCTCGCCTGGTTGCCGTTCCTGCTGCTGATGGGGGCCGGCCTGGTCGCACGCCGCCGCATATCGCTGCGTCTGTCCGACCCGGACGCCGACATTCGGGCTGTCGATCCCGACCGGCGCCGAACCCGGCGCACCTGGCTCGGACGATCGCGGCGACGCGATCGGTGACGCCGAGCTTCGCGGACACCGCGAACACGGTGGACATGTCGCTGCGCAGGGTCTTGCCGGAGATGTCTGGCTCACCGGCCGGTCACCACCACCTGGGCGAGCAGGGCCACCGTTCGAAGGCGGACGCGGTGTCGGGCCTGCGTGTCCGAGGCGTGGTCCGTGGCGGCGGAGCGCTGCGGCGCCTTGAGCGGCGTGTGTGTCCCGGTGTGGGGCAGCGCGGGGCGGGCGCGGCTCGTAACGGCTCCGATCTCACCCGTTCGGCGGTGGGGAAACGCCGGGGGGCAAGCCACTGGCGAGGGCGCGGGCAGACGTGCCCGCGGGCCGCCCGCGGTGCAGAAACCCCAGGTGGATCGGCCAGTGAGCGAAACGACGCCGCCCGGGCGCCAGGGTGTGACGCCTGATGTCCGGGCCCGGTGGTGTGTGCATGGCGTGTGGGTTGTCGGACAATGGTGGAGATGGGGTCCCCGGCCCGATTGCGGCAGGCCGGGGCCCCATATCGCGCGGTCGGTCTCGGATCAGTCGTCCCAGCCGCCGTCGCCGCCGCGGTCTCCGCCACGGTCGCCGCCGCGGTCGCCGCCGCGGTCTCCGCCCCGGCCGCCTTCGTCCCAGCCGCCGTCGTGGTCGCAGACCACGCGGAAGCTGGCGACGATGCCGTCCTTGACGTGGACGCCGTCCTTGAC
>NZ_JBVHMR010000119.1:0-4447 GCF_055558375.1 Streptomyces sp. NPDC025793
ATCTGCGTCAGACGGTTCGGCTGGAGCCGGCGGTACGGCGTCTGGTGGATGCGGGGCACGGTGCGTTCCTGGAGATGAGTCCGCATCCGGTGCTGTCGGTGCCGGCGGCGGAGACCGTGGAGGCGGCCGGTTCGGATGCCGTGGTCGTGGGGTCTCTGCGTCGTGGTGAGGGGGGTCTGGAGCGGTTCTATCTCTCCCTGGGTGAGGCGTGGACGCGTGGTGTCGCCGTGGACTGGGCGCCGGTGTTCGAGGGGTTGTCTCCGCGTCGGGTGGAGCTGCCGACGTATGCGTTTCAGCGCAGTCGTTACTGGCTCGATCTGCCCAAGGTGGAAGTTGTTGCGGATCCGGGTCAGGAGTGGTTCTGGCGGAGTGTCGAGGCGGGTGATGTGGCGGAGTTGGCGGGCACGCTCGGGGTTGCGGAGGGGTTGGAGCGTGTCGTTCCGGCCCTCGCCGCCTGGCGCACCGCACGCCGCGAACGGAGCACACTCGACAACTGGCGGTATCGCGTCGTGTGGCGGCCCTACGAGGCGGCCGCGAGCGGGGCGCCCGGCGATACCTGGCTGCTCGTCGTGCCCGAAGGACGGACGGAGGACGACGTCACGGTCCGGACGCGACGCGTCCTGGAGGACGCGGGGACGAGCGTCGTACCCGTCGTCGTACCGGAGCAGGCGGACCGGGTGGTCGTCGCCGAGCTGCTGGACGCCGCCGTGCGACCCGGGGACGCGCCTGCTGGGGTGCTGTCCCTGCTGGCCCTGGAGACCGAGCCGGACAAGCGCAGCCCGGGTGTCACCAAGGGAGTGCTGGGCTCCATGGCGCTGAGCCAAGCCCTCGCCGACAACGCGATCCACGCCGGACTGTGGTCGTTGACGCGCGGAGCCGTCGCCGTCGACGGCGAGGAGGCGCCGGGCGACGGTCAGGCAGCCGCATGGGGTCTGCTCAGGGTGGCCGCGCTGGACGATCCCGAGCGGTCCGGCGGGCTGGTGGACCTTCCCGCGGACGGCGGCATCGAGTTGCTGACGCACCTGCCCGCGCTGCTCGCGGCGGGCGACGCGCCCGGAGGGGAGAGCGAGTTCGCGCTCCGGCCCGGAGCCGTGGGCGTGCGGGTGCGGCGCATGGTGCGCTCGCCGCTCGCGGGCTCGGCCGACGCCCCGGTGTGGATGCCGCGCGGCACCGTGCTCATCACCGGAGGCACCGGAGCACTCGGCGCCCATGTGGCCAGGGACCTCGCCCGTGCGGGCGCGGAACATCTGGTGCTGACCAGTCGACGCGGTCGCGAGGCCCCCGGCGCGGCGGAGCTGGAAGCCGAACTGGCCGGTCTCGGCTGCCGGGTGACCATCGCCGCCTGCGACGTCGCCGACCGTGACGCGCTCGCCGCGGTTCTGGACGGCATTCCCGTGGAGTCCCCGCTGACGGCGATCGTCCACACCGCGGGCGCGGTGGACCAGGCGCGACCGCTCACGCAGATCGACGCCGACGCGGCTGCCGAGCTCATGCACGCCAAGGTCGTCGGCGCCGAGAATCTGCACGACCTGCTGGGCACACGCGAGTTGGACGCCTTCGTGCTCTTCTCCTCCGGAGCCGGCGTGTGGGGCAACGGCGGCCAGGGACCGTACGCGGCGGCCAACGCCCACCTCGACGCGCTCGCCGAGCGGCGCCGTGCCGCCGGCCTGCCCGCCACCTCGATCGCCTGGGGCGCCTGGGCCGGTGGCGGCATGGTCGATGCCGAGGTGGGCGAGCAGTTGGCGCGGCGCGGGGTGCCCGCGATGGAGCCGGCGCTCGCCGTGCGCGCCCTGCGCGAGTCGGTGGCGGCGCAGGAGACCGCCGTCGTCGTGGCGGACATCCGCTGGGACCGGTTCGTCCCCGCGTACTGCGCCCACGGGCACCGCCCGCTGATCGAGGAGATCCCGGACGTACGGGCCCTGCTGGCCGCCCAGGCCGTCGAAGGCGCGGCCGGGCAGGCGGCGGACGCGACCGCGGGAGCCGCCGACAGGCTGCGCGGCGAACTGGCCGCGCTGCCTTCGGCCAAGCGCAGGCGGCGGCTGACCGAGTTGGTCCGGACGCACGTCGCAGCGGTACTCGGCGCCGGAGCCGGTGACGGAGTCAAGCCCGGCCGGGCCTTCCGTGACATGGGCTTCGACTCCCTGACCGGCGTCGAACTGCGCAACCGGCTCGGCGCCGCACTGGGCGCCAAACTCTCCGCGACGCTCGTGTTCGACTACCCGACACCGAGGGCGCTCGCCGACCACCTGGACACGGAACTCTGGCCCGCGGACGACGCCGACGACGCGGACACCGCCCTCGCCCCGGGGCTCACGGAGCGCGGCTCCCGGCTCAACCAGCTCGATCCCCGGCTCAAGGAGATCGAGGCGGCCTACCGCGCCACCCCGGACCCGGCCGGCCGGACGGAACTCGCCGACGCGCTGCGAAGCCTGCTCGACTCCTGGGCGGCACCCGTCGACGAGCCCGCCCCCGCGGCCGTGGACGAGGAACTGGTCGACGCATCCGACCAGGACATGTTCGACCTGATCGACAAGGAACTCGGGATCTCCTGAGCGGACCCCCGACACGACTTCCCGATTCTCGAAGGGCTGACTGGCATGGCCAACTCGGACAACACAGGCAACGCGGGCACCACGGGCAACACGGGTACGACCGAGGACAAGCTGCGGGACTACCTCAAGCGCGTCACCACGGACCTGCGGCAGACCCGTCACAGGCTCACCGACCTGGAGACGCGGGCGCACGAGCCCATCGCCATCGTGGCCACCGCCTGCCACATGCCCGGCGGAGTGCGCAGCCCCGAGGACCTGTGGCAGATCGTCGCCGACGGCGTCGACACCGTCTCGGACCTGCCGACCGACCGTGGCTGGGACATCGAGGCGCTGTACGACCCCGACCCCGAACGCATCGGCACCAGCTACGTCCGCCAGGGAGCCTTCCTGTACGACGCGGCCGAGTTCGACGCGGGGTTCTTCGAGATCTCGCCGCGTGAGGCGACCGCGATGGACCCGCAGCAGCGGCTGCTCCTGGAGACCACCTGGGAGGCGTTCGAGCGGGCCGGCATCGACCCCACGACCCTGCGGGGCAGCTCCACCGGTGTGTTCGTCGGCGCCAGCAACCAGGCCTACGTCCCCGACGGCACCAGCGCGCCGGAGGGCATCGAAGGACACCTGCTGACCGGCGGATCCGCCGCCGTGCTGTCGGGGCGCATCTCGTACAGCTTCGGTTTCGAGGGACCGGCCGTCAGCCTCGACACCATGTGCTCCTCCTCGCTGGTCGCCCTCCACCTCGCGGTACGGGCGCTGCGCTCCGGCGAGTGCTCCATGGCCGTCGCGGCCGGTGCCACCGTCCTGGGCAGCATGCGCAACTTCGTCGAGTTCAGCCGGCAGCGCGGCCTGGCCGTCGACGGCCGCTGCAAGCCCTTCGCGGCCGGTGCCGACGGTACGGGCTGGGGCGAAGGTGTCGGGGTGGTGCTGCTGGAGCGGCTGTCGGACGCCGAGGCCCATGGCCATCAGGTGCTGGCGGTGATCCGGGGTTCGGCGATCAACCAGGACGGCGCGTCCAACGGTCTGACGGCTCCCAACGGGCCCTCGCAGCAGCGGGTGATCCGTGCGGCGCTGGCCGATGCCGGTCTGTCCGCGGCCGATGTGGACGTGGTGGAGGCGCACGGTACGGGTACGAAGCTGGGTGACCCGATCGAGGCACAGGCACTGCAGGCCACGTACGGCCGCGAGCGGGACGCCGACAACCCGCTGTGGATCGGCTCCCTGAAGTCCAACATCGCCCACACCCAGGCCGCTTCCGGCGTCGCGGGCATCATCAAGATGGTCGAGTCGCTCCGGCGCGGGGTCGCCCCCAAGTCGCTGCACGGGGAGGAACTCACCCCGCACGTCGACTGGTCCGACGGCACCCTGCGTGTGCTCACCGAGGCCGTCGACTGGCCCGAGACCGGCCGGCCGCGCCGCGCGGGCGTCTCCTCCTTCGGCGGCAGCGGTACGAACGCCCACGTCATCCTCGAACAGGCACCGGTCGCCGAACCGGCCGAGGAAGACGCCGTCGAGGCCGGGACGACCGACGCCGTCCTGCCCTGGCTGCTGTCGGCCCGCTCGGAAGCCGCGCTGAAGGAGCAGGCCCAGCGGCTGCTCGACCGGGTGGACTCCGCCGACCTGCGCGCGGTGGACATCGCCCACGCACTCGCCACCGGCCGCGCCGCCCTTGAGGAGCGCACCGCTGTCGTCGGCGCCGACCGCACGGAGCTGCTGAACGGCCTGCGCGCCCTCGCCCGCGGCGAACGGCCCGCGAACGCCGTCCGCGGCCTCTGCGAAAACCCCGGCGCGAGCCTCGACCCCGTCTTCGTGTTTCCGGGTCAGGGTGCGCAGTGGGTGGGGATGGCGGTGGAACTCCTTGACTCCTCGCCGGTGTTCGCGGCTCGGTTCGCGGAGTGTGG
>NZ_JBVHMR010000120.1:0-4335 GCF_055558375.1 Streptomyces sp. NPDC025793
TTCGCCGGCGGGCTTGCGGCGGCGGTGGACGCGGATGGCCAGGCGAGCGTGGGGGAAGACGATTCCGCCGAGTTGGTCCGCGATCCCGCAGGTCTTGATCGAGCGGGACTCCCGCCTGCCGTGCCCGGAGGCGGAGGTGGTGTGCTGGACGGGAATATCCCGCCATGGCAGGGCAGCAAGCTGGCTGTAAGCGGTCGGCTGGTTGGCTTTGATCACGGCGATGTAGTGGGCCTTCTTGGTCTCGACCAGCCAGGAGATGTTCGCCTTGACCGAGTGCAGGGCGTCGAAGGTGACGACGGTGCCGGCCAGGCCCAGCGGTGCCAGCAGCGGAGGGAAGTGTGTAGTTTCGTTCGTCTTCGCGCCGACCTCCACCTGGGCGAGGGTCACGACGGTGCCGTGAGTGGCCGCGGAGAGCAGATGCCGGCGCGTCGCGGTGAGACGGGCTGATCCCTTGAGTGCTTTGCCGTCGACAGCGATCGCACGCGACCGCCCGGACGCGGAGGGCGACGGCGACTGGGCGGGTTCGGTGGCGGCGCGGTGCCGGTCGGCCAGGTAGGCGCCCACCGCCCGGTCCAGGGCATCACCGTCAACAGCCCCCAGCACACGGCCGATCGTGGCCGGCGCCGGAGTGTGCCGCCATCTGAGCAGGTGGCGGCGGATCCCGATCACTGCCAGGAGTGCGTTCGGGGCACGCTGGCCCCACTCGGCGAGTTCGTCGATGCTCCTCGCTCCCGAGACGACCGCGCAGGCACACACCAGCAGGATCGCTGTCAGCGAGTACCACCGGCCCCGCCGTGCGCGCGGGTCGGGCACCGAGTCGAAGTAGGGGCGCAGATCAGCGACCCGGTCAGCGTCCAGCGGACCCAGCTTCGCCAGCACAGCAGGGACAGGAGAAGATATGGCAGCAGGCACGGGCCACCTCGTGATCATTGGGTTTCAGAAATCACAATGATCACGATGCCCGTGCCTGCTCTGCACCCCGACCGGTCGCTACCCGACCGGCCGCACGACCCCGGAAATTGCAACCGCCCTGTCGACAACCCACACGATCAAGGAAGCCATGCCCGCCCACCCGCGAAAGGCGACCTACGCTACGACGTTTCCGGAGCCTCGAGCAGCACGTCGGGGATCTCCCACAGCTGGCCGGACATATTGCTGACGTAGATCTTGCCGGTGCGGCTGTGCAGCCCGACGCCGCAAGCATCGCCAAGCCCGGTGGCGACCACGCGCTGCAGGCCCTTGGTCTTCTCATTCAGGTCGACCTCGTGCAGGCAATCGCCCGCATGGTCGGAGACGTATGCGCGGCCCTTGCCGTCCAACGCGACGCGGGTGCTTGCGGAGAAGGTGGCGACTTCGCCCTTGGTGGCGCCGGAAGGGGGATTGAGGTCGACCTCGTACAGAGGGCCGCTGCCGTACCGGCCGACGTACGCCCTCCTGCCGTCCCTGTCCAGCGCTACTCCGGAGGCATACGCCAGGCCCCCGATGACCGGCTTCGTCCTCGCCTCTCCGCTCTCCAGTTCGTCCTTCAGATTGACCGCGATCAACTGCCCGTTGTTGTAGTCGGTGACATAGGCCCCGTCCGACCCGTCCAGCGCGAGGCCGTACGCGTAGGGGACTTTGGCGACCTCGACGACTTCGACGGCCTTGGAGTCATCGAACAGGTTCTTCACCTTGCACAGGCGGCCACCTGAGTAGTCGGTGACATACGCGACCTTCTTCGACAGGTCCAGCGCCACATCCACGATGTCGCCCAGGCCGCTCGCGACCTCACGCCAGTTACCGGAGCGGAGATCCGAGGTGAGATCCACCTCGTACAGCCTGCCGTTCCGGTCGGCGACGTACGCCTTGTCGTTCGGCTCGTCCAGCGCGAGGCCGTACGAACTGCCCAGCCCGGTGGCGCGCACCGAGGGAGCCGTTTTCGGGTGCTCCTGCTCCTTGCCCATGCCCTTGTGAAGGCGGTGCTTCTCCACATCGAAATTGAGTTTTTCAAGCTCGAAGATCTCGTGCACCCCGGCAAGGGTGGAAACGACCTCAGCCTCCCCTTTTTGCAGGAACGGCTTGCCTTCATCGGTCAAGTCGAAAGCCTCCGCGGCTGTGCCGGTCTCGCCGAGTTTCCATGCAAGTACCCTGGAATATTTCAGCTCCCTGGCCTGTGGGCCGCTCGGGCGGGTCTCTTTGACCTCCACCGGCTCGGGGTAATACAGAGCGACCCACCCACCGAAGGAGATGGGGTATTCGTAGTCGAACCTCCGCACCTGACGTCGCTGCGTGGCCAGGACGTCCACGCGGCTGCCGACTTTGCCGCTCAGCGTGGACGAAGTCTTGAACGAAGTGGTCAGCGAACCACTGACAGAACCGGTGATCCCGAGCATCAGCTGTGCCGACAATTCGCCAGTACCCGTGGCGGTGCTCGTGGCCGTTGACGTGCTCGTCGTCTGCGACTGAGACTCCGTGTCAACACCTTGATTGTCTTTGCTGTTCTTCAGGGTGGTCTTCTGAGATTGATTCAAAGCCATGCTCTTCTGCAGCTGCTGCTGCAGTGACGCAGTGGCTTTTACCCCGAACGTGAGCTGCACCTGTCCCTGGAGCGACCAGCTGATCGTGTTCGAGATCGAGAATTCGACCGTGTGCGACCAGTCGGTGGGGATGGGGTCGGTCCGATTGACGTACGTCTGCTTGGCAATCACGTCGGGAGGGGGCTGCGCAATGTCGCCTCGCTCTTCGACGAGTGGCACACCCACCGTCATGTAGGCGATCCACCCGAGGTCGTGCGCAGTGTCCTCCGCAGGAAAGTCGAATCGCCCCTTGTTCAAAGAAAATCCGGTAGGGGAGACATACCGGTCGCTCCCATCCTTCGCCTTCTTCTCGGCCTTCCGCTTCAGCTTTTCCTTGTCCCGCTCCAGGATGGCAGCGGCCCTTCCGGCGATGCCGAGTTCCTCCAGGTTTCGCTTTGTCAGCGGGTGGCGCACAAATCGTTCGCCGAGATGGGTCGTACTCACATTGTTCTTGGTGGGACCGCCCATGGCCTTCAGCCTCCTTGCATACCAGAACTGAACGATTTGTCAGGGATTACTTGTGAACTGCTGACGGCCCGGCATGCCCCAGTGAGGAGTCGTCAGGCTGCCGAGCGGGGCCGTTGCTGCTGCTCAAGGGCGGCGGACTCATAAAGCTGAGGTCTTCGATCAGCCCTCGCGCCCCCCGAGTCGGCTCCGAGCTCAACCTCACCCCTTGGTTGACCCGTCGTCGGTCCTTTTAATATCTTTGACTGATTGACGGTTATCCTTCCTCGATTCTTCCAGCTGCTCGTCGCTGATCTTTGGGCGGCCTTCCTCCCTGATCTTCGGCCGGTCTTCTTCCTTGATCTCCACTTTCACCTTCTTGAATGCCTCATTATTGACCGAAGACGCCATACCGGATGTGGACTCGGGGTTCTCACTGGCTTCTTTCTGCTTTGCCGCTGCCGTCTGGGTGTTCTTGAACAGGGGGCTGATGAAGTTTTCCATGATGCTGAGCGCCTCAGGCGACGTGTCGCGCACAATCTTCGGGTCGCGCACAGCGTCAGGAATTCCGTCGTAGAGCTCGGGATCGACCCCCTCCCTTTCGGGCCGAGCCCCGGGAATCTTTTCATGGACCTTCCGAGCGGACTCTTCGGCGGACTTGGCTGCACTTCCGCCACTGTCGAAGATGTTCTTAAAAGTCACGAGACTTCCCTCCGGATTCTCTCGATGGACACGAAACCAACCCTTGCGAAGAGGCCGTTTCCCCTCGCCGCGATGCCGGGATGCCGGGATCAAAACCTTGATGTTCAAGGGCTAAGACCTCGCACACCCCGACGGGGGGCGCTGACAAATGGGCCCACAAAGACTGTGGCGCATTTCGCCAACGCAGGCTGTGCACGCGTCGCTCTTGCTGTCCGTACCTTTCTGCCCTTGCGTCATTCTCCGCGTGCACCAGGATCTTCGTGCTGCTGCCTACCCCCTCGTTAATCAACCCATGCGGCGCGGCCCTGCGGCTTCTCGTCCATCACCTGGCCACAGGCTGACTGCGACGTTCTTATCCGGCCCCCATGACGGCTGGAACTGCTCCCCCAGTTGTTTTTCCATTGAACGATACTCTGAAATGCCCCGCGTGCGACCTGCGTCGACCAGCTCGGAGGGGTCGCTTCGCGACGTCATCGAACTGCAGATTGCATTGATTCCTGGCCACCCCAATGTCCCCCGATATGGGGCCGGGACTGATCGGTCTTCTGCCTTTTGGCCGGGGGTGAGCCTCGAAAGCAGGGGCAGGCATCGTCTGTATGTCCGAGCCGTCGGCGACCGTCAGGTGGCGGCCCTT
>NZ_JBVHMR010000121.1:0-4146 GCF_055558375.1 Streptomyces sp. NPDC025793
CGTTCGTCGAGGGTGTGGTCGTGCATGCCGATCGTGTGGTGCCGCATCCGGACCTGCCGACGTATCCCTTCCAGGGCGACCACCACTGGCTGACCAGCCTGCCGGCCGGCGGTGACCCGAAGACCGTGGGGCAGCGGGCGGTGACCCACCCGGTGCTCCGCGCCGCGGTCCACTCGGCGGACACCGACGCCCTGGTGCTCACCGGACGGGTGTCCGTGGCGACGCATCCGTGGCTCGCCGATCACGTGGTGCGCGGCTCCATCATGTTCCCCGGCACGGCCTTCGTCGACGTGGCGATTCGTGCCGGAGACGAGACCGGCTGCTCCTTCCTGGAGGAACTGGTCCTTGAGGCCCCGCTCGAACTGGCAGAGCAGGAGCGCGTGAGCCTCCAGGTCACCGTAGGGGCGCCGGACTCGTCCGGGCGTCGTGCGGTGCGCGTCCACTCGGCACGGCAGGACCACGCGGACGGGGTCGTCGCTGCGGAACCGGTGTGGGTCCGGCACGCGAGCGGATTCCTCCGGCCGGTCCCGGCGGAGGAGCCGGACACGGCGGACGTCCTCGCCGACTGGCCGCCGCGGGGTGCCGAACCGGTGCCCGCGGAGGACGTCTACGAGCAACTCGCGGCCGTGGGATACGGATACGGGCCGCTCTTCCGCGGACTGCGGACCATGTGGCGACTCGGCGACGCGGTGTTCGCCGACATCGACCTCCCGGACCGGGACGCCGCGGACGGCTGGGGTATTCACCCGGGGCTGCTGGACGCGGCGCTGCATCCCGACGTCCTCAACGAGCTGGCCCGGCGCTCGGGTTCCGAGCCACTGCGCCTGCCCTTCTCCTGGCACGACGTGCACCTGCACGCATCGGGCGCCACCGCCCTGCGGGTACGTCTGACCTGGTCGGACACCGACGGTGTGGCCCTGCTGGCCGCCGATCCGACCGGTACCCCCGTGCTCTCCGTCGGCGCGCTGACCACCCGTCCCATGGCCGACGGCACGGCCGCGCCGACCACCGAAGCGGTCCGGCACTCCCTGCTGAGGACGCGGTGGACACCGCTGTCCCCGCTCGGGCCGGCGGCTTCGGCGCCGGGCCACTGGTGCGTCGTGGGCTCCGACGCCGAGGACCTGGCCCGCGGGATACGGACATCAGGTGCCGACGTACACACATACGGCCGTCTTCAGGACGTGGCGGCCGCGGCTGCCGATGTGTCGCTCCCCGACGTGGTGCTCCTCTCCTGCCCGCCGTCGGCGCGCCCCGACGCGGCCCTGCCGGCGGCCGCTCGCTCGGCCGCACAGAACCTGCTCACCGACCTTCAGACATGGCTGGCCGACGAGCGCTTCGAGTCGGCCCGGCTGGTGGTGGTCACCCGCGGTGCGGTCGCGGCGGGACCGGACGACGACGGTGTCACGGACCTGGCCGGCGCACCGCTGTGGGGACTGGTGCGGTCGGCCCAGACCGAGCATCCCGGACGCGTCGTCCTGCTGGACGTCGAGCACCCCGCGACGTCCGTCGCCGGTGCGGCGCCCACGGCCGTCCTGTCCGCCGAGCAAGCCGCCGCCCTCGTCGCGGCGATCGGCTCCGGCGAGCCCCAACTGGCCGTCCGCGCCGGTGCCGTGCTCGTACCCCGCCTGACGCGCGCCTTCGACGTGGCCGTTCGCGACGCGGAGACCCTCGATCCCGACGGCCTCGTCGTGGTCACCGGTGGCACCGGCGGAATCGGCGCCCTGCTGGCCGAGCATCTGGTCACCGCGCACGGCGCGCGCCATCTGCTGCTGCTCAGCAGGAGCGGCCCCGAGGCACCCGGCGCCGCCGAACTGGAGGCGCGCCTGGCCGAGTTGGGCGCGAGCACCTCGATCGTGGCCTGCGACGTCGCCGACCGGGCGGCGCTCGCCACCGTGCTCGGCGGGCTCGACCGTCCGCTGACCGCCGTGGTGCACTCGGCGGCCGTGCTGAACGACGCCACGACCTCGGCCCTCACCCCGGAGCAACTGGAGACGGTGATGCGTCCCAAGGTGGACGCGGCGGTGCACCTGCACGAGCTGACCCGCGACGCGAATCTCGCACAGTTCGTGCTGTTCTCCTCGGTCGCCGCCGTCCTCGGCGGGCCGGGCCAGGCGAACTACGCGGCCGCCAACGCGTTCCTCGACGGCCTCGCCGAGCATCGCCGCGCCCTCGGCCTGCCGGCCACCACCGTGGCCTGGGGCCTTTGGGAGGACGGCGGCCTGACCGCACATCTCGGCGACACCGACCGGCGCCGGATCACCCGGGACGGCGTACAGCCCCTGTCCGCCGAGCACGGGCTGGCCCTGTTCGACGCCGCCGTCGCCCGTGACGGTGCCGCCTTCGTGGCCGCGCGCTTCGACTTCGCGGCCCTGCGCCGCCGTCCCGGTGGCGTCCACGCCGTACTGCGCGGCCTTGTGCGCACCCCTGTCAGGCGTACCGCAGCCGGGGCTGACGCGTCGGACGCCGGCGCCACCGGGGAGTGGCTCGCGCGGCTGTCGGAGCCGGAGGCACGGCGGGCGCTGCTCGACCTGGTCAGGACGCATGCGGCGACCGCCCTCGGGCACGAGACAGCGGAGGCCGTCCCCGCGGACGGCGTCTTCAAGGACCTCGGTTTCGACTCACTGACCGCGGTGGAACTGCGCAACCGCCTCAACGAGGCCACCGGCCTGCGGCTGTCCCCCACGACCATCTTCGACCACCCCACGGCGCAGGCCCTCGCCGAGCACCTGTGGCAGACCTGGAGCGGTACCGCGTCGTCCGCCGTCGCCGTCTCGCGGCCCGCCACGCGCCCGGGGACGGACGAGGACCTGGTCGCGATCGTGGCGATGGGCTGCCGCTATCCCGGAGGCGTCGGCTCGCCGCAGGAACTGTGGGACCTGGTGGCCAACGGAACCGACGCGGTGACCGGATTCCCCTCCGACCGGGGCTGGGACCTGGACGGGCTCTACGATCCGGATCCCGACAAGCCTGGCACCTCCTACGTGCGTCAGGGGGCGTTCCTGGAGGACGTGAGCCGGTTCGACGCCGCGTTCTTCGGGATCTCGCCGCGTGAGGCGCTGGCGATGGATCCGCAGCAGCGGCTGCTGCTGGAGACCGCCTGGGAGACCTTCGAACGCGCGGGCATCGCGCCACCGTCCCTCAAGGGCAGCGACACCGGAGTCTTCGTGGGCGCCCTCGCCCAGGAGTACGGCTCCACCCTGCTGCACGAGGCACCGGAAGGCCTGGACGGCATGCTGCTGACGGGCAACGCGCTCAGCCTGGTGTCCGGCCGGCTCTCCTACGTCCTCGGGCTGCAGGGCCCCGCCGTCACCGTGGACACGGCGTGCTCGTCCTCCCTGGTCGCCCTGCACCAGGCCGCGCAGTCGCTGCGCCAGGGCGAGTGCACGCTGGCCCTGGCCGGCGGAGTGACCGTGATCGCCACCCCCGGCACCTTCACCGCGTTCAGCCGACAGCGCGCCATGTCCCCCGACGGCCGGTGCAAGGCGTTCGCCGCGGCCGCGGACGGCACCGGGTTCTCCGAGGGCGTGGGGCTGGTCCTGCTGGAGCGGTTGTCGGACGCGCGACGCAACGGCCATCCGGTGCTGGCGGTGATCCGCGGTTCGGCGATCAACCAGGACGGTGCCTCCAACGGCCTGACGGCGCCGAACGGCCTGGCGCAGCAGCGCGTCATCCGTACGGCCCTCCACAACGCGGGCCTGAGCCCCGACGACGTCGACGCCGTCGAAGGGCATGGCACGGGGACGGCGCTCGGCGATCCGATCGAGGCCCAGGCGCTGATCTCCGTCTACGGCCAGGAGCGTGATCCGGAACGGCCGTTGTGGCTGGGGTCGGTGAAGTCGAACATCGGTCATACGCAGGCCGCCGCGGGTGTGGCGGGCGTGATCAAGATGGTCCAGGCGATGCGTCATGGCGTGCTGCCGCGCACCCTCCACGTCGACGCGCCGTCCCCGCACGTCGACTGGATGGACGGCAGCGTGCAGCTGCTCACCGACGAAGAGCCCTGGCCCACGACCGACGGACGGCGTCGGGCGGGCGTGTCCTCCTTCGGCATCAGCGGGACGAATGCGCATGTGATCGTGGAGGAGGCGCCGGGGGGTTCGGGGTCGGGTGCTGTGGGTGGTGTGGGTGGGGCTGGTGTGGTGCCGT
>NZ_JBVHMR010000122.1:0-3981 GCF_055558375.1 Streptomyces sp. NPDC025793
CCGGTCGCCGAGACGGTCGAGGCGGCCGGTTCGGATGCCGTGGTCGTGGGGTCTCTGCGTCGTGGTGAGGGGGGTCTGGAGCGGTTCTACCTCTCCCTGGGTGAGGCGTGGACGCGTGGTGTCGTCGTGGACTGGGCGCCGGTGTTCGAGGGGCTGTCCCCGCGCCGGGTGGAGCTGCCGACGTACGCCTTCCAGCGCAGCCACTACTGGCTCGACCTGCCCAAGGCGCAGGCCGCCGCCGACCCGGCCCAGGAACTGTTCTGGCGGACCGTCGAGGAGGGCGATGCAGATGAACTCGCCCGCGCCCTCGGGCTCGACGGCACCGAGGGCCTCGATGACGTCCTTCCCGCTCTGTCCGCCTGGCATCGCGGGCGGCAGGGCCGTGCCCGGCTGGACAGTTGGCGCTACCGCGTCGTGTGGCGGCCGTACCAACTCCCGGAAAGCGGTGCGCTCGACGGCACCTGGCTGCTCGTCGTACCCGAGGAGCACGCGCTGTCGCCACTCGCCGGAGCCGTCGCCAACGGCCTGAGCGACGCGGGCGCGACCCCCGTCACCTTCGTGATGGCGGAGGACGAACTGGACCGCGGACGGATCGCCGCACGGCTGGGCGACGCCGTGGCGGACATCGGTCCCGACTCCGTGCGGGGCATCGTGTCCCTGCTGGCCCTCGACGAGCGTCCGGCCCCGGACCACGCCGGCGCGACGGTGGGCATGCTCTCCTCGCTGCTGCTGGTCCAGGGCCTGCTGGACGCCGGTGTCGAGGCGAAGATGTGGTTCCTGACCGGTGGAGCCGTCACCACGGGCGCCGACGACCCGGTGAACCACCCCATGCAGGGCGCTCTTTGGGGACTCGGCCGTGTCGTCGCCCTGGAGCAGCCGCGCCGCTGGGGCGGACTCGTCGACCTCCCCTCCGCAGCCGACCCCGACGCCGTACGAGGTCTCATCGCCGTCCTCGCCGAAGGGGGTGACGAGGACCAGGTCGCCCTGCGGGGACGGAACGCCCACGTCCGGCGGCTGGTCCGCACACCCCTGGCGGGCCGTGGCGCGGCACGCCCCTGGAGCACCAGCGGCGCCGCGCTGATCACCGGGGGCACCGGCGGTCTCGGCGCCCACACCGCCCGACTGCTCGCCCGTAAGGGCGCCGAGCATCTGGTGCTCACCAGCCGCCACGGTGCCGAGGCGCCCGGTGCGGAGGAACTGCGGCAGGAGCTGACCGAGCTGGGCTGCCGGGTGACCATCGCCGCCTGCGACGTCGCCGACCGGGACGCGCTGCGCCACCTCGTGGAGCAGGTCGAGTCCGACGGCCCCGCGATCCGCACCGTCGTGCACACCGCGGGCGTCGGCATGCTCGCCCCCCTCGCCGACACCGACCTCGACTTCTTCGCCGAGGGCGCCCGCGCCAAGCTGCTCGGCGCCGCCAACCTCGACGCCCTCTTCGACCACGACCGGCTGGACGCCTTCGTCCTGTACTCGTCCGTCGCCGGCACCTGGGGCAGTGGCGACCACGGCGCCTACTCCGCCTCGAACGCGTACGTCGACGCCCTCGCCGACCACCGCAGGGCCCGCGGGCTGACCGGCATGTCCCTCGCCTGGGGCATCTGGAGCCCGGAGGGCGGAGGCATGGCCGTCAACGTCGTCCGGGAGCAACTGCGCTGGCGCGGCATCCCGTTCATGGACGCCGAACTGGCGGTCGCGGGACTAGAGCAGGCACTCGACCACGACGAGACGTTCCTCGCCGTCGCCGACATCGACTGGGAGCGCTTCGTCCCCGTCTTCACCGCCGCCCACCCCCGGCCGCTGCTGCACGAGGTCCCCGAGGTGGCGGCCGCGATGCAGGCCGACGAAGCCGTTCTCGACCGGGCCGTCGAACGGCGCGGCGGACTGCGCGCGGAACTCGCCGGTCTGAGCGCCCCCGAACGCGAGCGGACCCTGACCGACGTGGTCCGCACCCAGGTCGCCGCCGTACTCGGATACGCCGACGGCAGCGAGGTCGCCGCCACGCGCGCGTTCCGGGAACTCGGCTTCGACTCCCTCACCGCGGTCGAACTGCGCAACCGCCTCAACGAGGCGACCGGCCTCGCGCTGCCGGCCACCATCGTCTTCGACCACCCCAACGTCCGCGATCTGGTACGCCACCTGCGCGGACACCTCGTCGACGACACCACAGAGGAGACGTCCGCCACGCTCCCGACCGTCGCGCCGGCCCGCCCGGCCCACGAGGACGAACCGATCGCGATCGTCTCCATGGGCTGCCGCTTCCCTGGCGGAGTGCACTCCCCTGAGGACTTCTGGCGACTCGTCCTGGACGAGACCGACGCCATCTCGTCCCTGCCCGTCGATCGCGGCTGGGACATGGACACCCTGTACGACCCCGACCCGGACCGCGCCGGCACCATCTACGTCCGCGAGGGCGGATTCCTGCACGACGCGGCCGAGTTCGACGCGGGGTTCTTCGGGATCTCGCCGCGTGAGGCGACCGCGATGGACCCGCAGCAGCGGCTGCTCCTGGAGACCACCTGGGAGACCCTGGAGCGGGCCGGCATCGCCCCCGACAGCCTGCGCGGCAGCGACACCGGCGTCTTCCTCGGTGTGTCCCACCAGGGCTACGGAGCGAGCGGCGAGGTGCCGGAGGGCCTCGAAGGCCACCTCATCACCGGCACCGTCACCAGCATCGCCTCCGGCCGCATCTCGTACACGCTCGGCCTCGAAGGCCCGGCCGTGACGATGGACACCGGCTGCTCCTCCGCGCTCGTCGCCATGCACCTGGCCATGCGCTCCCTCCGGTCGGGTGAATGCTCCCTCGCGCTGACCGGCGGCGCCGCCGTCATGGGCGAGCCCATCGGCCTGGTCGGCTTCAGCCGGCAGCGTGGTCTGGCCGTCGACGGCCGCTGCAAGGCGTTCGGGGCCGGGGCCGACGGCATGGGCATGGCCGAGGGCGTGGGTGTGCTGCTGCTGGAGCGGTTGTCGGACGCCGTGGCGCGGGGGCATGAGGTGCTGGCGGTGGTGCGGGGTTCGGCGATCAACCAGGACGGTGCGTCGAACGGTCTGACGGCCCCCAACGGTCTTTCGCAGCAGCGTGTGATTCGTGCGGCGTTGGCCGATGCGGGTCTGTCGGTGGCTGATGTGGACGTGGTGGAGGCGCACGGTACGGGTACGAAGCTGGGTGACCCGATCGAGGCACAGGCGCTGCTCGCCACGTATGGGCAGGAGCGGGACGGCGACCGGCCGTTGTGGCTCGGGTCGGTGAAGTCCAACATCGGACATGCGCAGGCCGCTTCGGGCATGGCCGGGATCATCAAGATGGTGCAGGCCATGCGGCACGCCACCCTGCCGAAATCCCTGCACGCCGAAGAGCTCTCCCCGATCGTCGACTGGTCGACGGGACAGGTCGAGGTCCTCGCGCAGACCCGCCCGTGGGAACGGCACGACCGACCCCGCCGGGCCGGCGTCTCCTCCTTCGGCGTCAGCGGTACGAACGCCCACATCATCCTCGAAGAGCCCGAGCCGCTCCCCTCGCAGGAGCCGGCATCACTCGCCGAGGACCGGCCCGGCACCGTGGTGCCGTGGCTGGTGTCCGCCCGCTCGGACAAGGCACTGCGCGCCCAGGCCGAGCGACTGCTGAACCAGGTGGAGAACTCGACCGGCGATCCCGTCGACATCGCGCACTCCCTCCTGACCGGCCGCGCCGCACTGGAGGAACGCGCCGTCGTCGTCGGCGCCGACCGCGACAGCCTCGTCGCCGTACTGCGCGATCTGGCCACCGGGACCTCCGGCACCACCCTCACGCGCGGCACCGCTCAGCGAATCGGCGACACGGTGGACCCCGTCTTCGTGTTCCCGGGTCAGGGTGCGCAGTGGGTGGGGATGGCGGTCGAACTCCTTGACACCTCGCCGGTGTTCGCGGCTCGGTTCGCGGAGTGTGGGGTGGCGTTGGGGGAGTTTGTCGAGTGGTCGTTGGTGGATGTGGTGCGTGGGGTGGAG
>NZ_JBVHMR010000123.1:0-3896 GCF_055558375.1 Streptomyces sp. NPDC025793
ACGCAGGCGGCTGCGGGTGTGGCTGGTGTGATCAAGATGGTGGAGGCGTTGCGGCATGGTGTGTTGCCGGCGACGTTGCATGTGGGTGAGCCGTCCTCACACGTGGACTGGTCGGCAGGAGACGTACGACTGCTCACTGAGCCACGGCAGTGGCCCGACACCGGCCGCCTCCGTGTGGCGGGAGTCTCGGCCTTCGGAGTCAGTGGGACCAATGCACACGTCATCCTGGAACAGGCCCCGATTCCGGAACCTCAGCCCGATGCCCGCCCTGCCACCTTGCCTTCCGCACCGGTGGCCCTGCTGCTCTCCGGCCGGACCGAGGAGGCACTGCGAGCCCAGGCACGTTCTCTCGCGACCTTCGCCGACCGACACCCCGACATCGCACCCGGTCGTGCGGCACTGTCTCTCGCGACGACACGGACGCACTTCGAGCACCGAGCCGTGCTCATCACCGAGAACGGAACCGGTCCGATCGAGGCTCTGAACGCCCTCGCAAATGGCCTCACTTCACCGGACACGATGGTCGGCCAGGACCGTGGAGACTCGCGGCAGGCCTTCCTCTTCTCGGGTCAGGGTGCGCAGCGGTTGGGGATGGGCCGTGAGTTGTACGAGGCCTTCTCGGTGTTCGCGGAGGCTTTCGACGCCGTGTGTGCTTACGTGGGCGCGGAGTTGCGTGATGTGGTCTTCGGTGAGGATGCGGGGCGGCTGGATCGTACGGAGTGGGCGCAGCCCGCGTTGTTCGCGGTCGAGGTGGCGTTGTTCCGGCTGGTGGAGTCGTTCGGGGTGCGTCCGGATGTCTTGATCGGGCACTCGATCGGTGAGATCGCTGCCGCGCATGTGGCGGGTGTGTTGTCGCTGGAGGATGCCTGCGCTCTGGTGGTGGCCCGTGGCCGGCTGATGCAGGAGTTGCCCGCCGGTGGTGTGATGGTGGCGGTGGAGGCTGCCGAGGACGAGGTGCTGCCTCTGCTGGAGGGCCGTGCGGACGAGGTGTCGATCGCCGCGGTCAACGGCCCCCGCGCGGTCGTGATCGCCGGTGTCGAGACCGCTGTCGAGCCCGTCGTTCGAGAGCTCAGGAAGCAGGGTCGGCGTACGTCGCGTCTGCGGGTCTCGCATGCGTTCCACTCGCCGTTGATGGAGCCGATGCTGGATGCGTTCCGTGAGGTGGCGGAGGGTATCGGGTACGGCACTGCGTCGATCCCGGTCGTGTCGAATGTGACCGGACAGCTGGCCGGGGACGGGGAGTTGGCGTCGGCCGGCTACTGGGTGCGGCATGTCCGTGAGGCGGTTCGCTTCGCCGATGGCGTGGCCGCGCTGGCGGCCGAGGGGGTGACGCGTTTCCTGGAGATCGGACCCGACGGCACCCTCACCGCCCTCGCGCAGAGCTGCGTTCCGCACGATGACGACGCCGGTGACGCCCTGTTCGTACCGATGCTCCGCAAGGAGGGTTCCGAGCACCTGACCCTGCTGCGGGCGATGGGGAAGCTGCACGTCGACGGCGGGGAGATCGACTGGGCGGCGGTGTTCGGAGGCGGTGAAGGTGTCGAGCCCGTCGATCTGCCGACGTATCCGTTCCAGCGACAGCGCTATTGGCTCGCCCCGAACGAACCCTCTCCCGGTGGGTCGTTGGGCCCGTCCCGGGTGTCCGCCGTCGTGGACGCCGAGTTCTGGGCGGCCGTGGAGAAGGCGGACCTGCCGGCGCTCGCGGCGGATCTCGACCTCGCGCAGGACACGCTCGGGCCGGTGGTCCCGGCGCTGTCGAAGTGGTACCGCCGCCGACAGGAGCGGGCGGCCGTCGACGCCTTGCGCTACGAGGTGTCCTGGCGGCCACTGACCCGGGACGACGAGATCACACCTGCAAGGGGTGCGACCCACACCGGGAACTGGGCCGTTCTGATCCCGTCCGACGCGGACACCGGGTCACGCGAGACCGCGAACGGCGTCGTCTCCGCTCTCCGCAAGCACGGCCTGACCCCGCACGTCATCGCAGTGGACGCCGCTGATCCCGCGGCCTGTGCCGAGGCACTCGGCGTTCTCGCCGACGGAGCCGAGACGCTCGACGCCCCCCGTGACCTGGACGGAGTCCTCTCGCTCCTCGGATTCGCCGCATCTGCCGAACCGGCGGTAGCGGCGGTAGGGACACTGAACGCGTTGCGGGCGCTGGGTGAATCGCCTTTCCCGGGCGTACGACTCTGGGCAGTCACCCAAGGCGCCGTCGCGGTCGACGGAACCGAACGCGTAGTCCGCACGTCCCACGGTGCCGTATGGGGACTGGGGCGCGTCGCAGCGCTGGAACACCCCGATGTCTGGGGCGGATTGGTCGACCTCCCCGAGAGCGTCGACGAGCGAGCGCACACCCGCCTCGTGCACGCGCTGACGAGCCTTCAGCGGGGCGAGGACCAACTCGCCATCCGCGCTCATGGTGTCTTCGGTCGGCGGCTCGTACAGTCCGCGCCGTTGCCGCAGCACGCTGTCCGCTGGGAGCCGAAGGGGACGGTGCTGATCACCGGGGGTACCGGTGCTCTGGGCGCACAGGTCGCCCGCTGGGCGGTGGAGCGCGGTGCCCGGGACCTCATCCTGGTCAGCCGTAGCGGCGCAGCGGCACCCGGAGCCGACGAGCTGCGTGCCGAGCTGGAACAAGCGGGAGCGCGGGTTACGTTGCGCGCCCTGGACGTCTCGGTCCGCGCGGACCTCGGCTCGCTCCTCGCGGAGTACTCCGTCGATGCCGTCTTCCACACGGCCGGAGTCCTCGACGACGCCACGCTGCTGGCGACGGACGCCGAGCGCATCGAGCGGGTGATGCGCCCCAAGGCATCGGCTGCCTGCCTGCTCGACGAACTGACCCGGGACCGCGATCTTTCCGCGTTCGTCCTCTTCTCCTCGCTGGCCGGGACGGTGGGGAGTCCGGGCCAGGGCGCCTACGCCGCCGCCAACGCGGTCCTGGACGCCCTCGCCGAGCGGCGCCGGGCCGACGGCTTGCCCGTGACCTCTGTCGCCTGGGGGCCGTGGGCAGGGGACGGGATGGCCGTGGAGTCCGGCGGCCGCCGCCGCAACCAGGGCGCCGTGACGGCACTCGCCCCCCAACTCGCCCTGTCCGCCCTCGGGGCGGTACTGGACGCGGGTCTCACCACCCAGTTGGTCGTGGACGCCGACTGGACGCGGTTCGTTCCCGCGTTCACGACGACCCGTCCGAGCGCCCTCCTCTCGCGGCTTGCCGTTCCCGTCGTCACCTCCGCACCGAGCGGTGCCGCGCGCGCCGGCGAGGCCGACGACAGCCTGAGCTCACGCATAGCCGGTCTGCCGCGTGCGGCCGGGCTGCGCCTCGTACTGGACGAGGTGCAGAGGCTCGCGGCCGTCGTGCTGGGCCACGCCGGCGCCGAACAGGTCGGTGCGGAGCGGGCGTTCCGGGATCTGGGTGTGGATTCGTTGATCGCGGTGGAGCTGCGCAACGTCCTGGCCGCGGTCTCGGGCGTCGCGCTCCCCTCGACGGTGGTCTTCGATCATCCGACCCCGCAGGCTCTGGCCGAGTTCCTCTACGGCGAGCTGTTCGGGAACGAGGGTGTCGCTGCTGCCACGTTGGACAGGGCAGCCGTGACCGCGGTGGATGAGCCGGTGGCGATCGTGGGTATGGCGTGCCGTTTCCCCGGTGGTGTGGAGACGCCTGAGGATCTGTGGGATCTGCTGGTCAACGGGCGTGACGGCATCGGCGACTTCCCCACCGACCGCGGCTGGGCCGCGCTGGAGACCGTCTACGACCGTTACGCGAACGAAGACGGCAAGGCCTCCGGATTCGTCCGACAGGGTGGCTTCCTGTCGGGTGTGGGTGGTTTTGATGCGGAGTTCTTCGGGGTGTCGCCGCGTGAGGCGTTGGCGATGGATCCGCAGCAGCGGTTGTTGTT
>NZ_JBVHMR010000124.1:0-3560 GCF_055558375.1 Streptomyces sp. NPDC025793
TCGTTGGACCAGTTGGTTGGCGCCGGTGACCTTCGGGCCCAGCACCGGCCCCATCACCGCGACGGGAAGCAGCGTGGTCAGCTCCAGGCCGCCGCCCTCGGTGGTGATGAAGTCCCACGCCGCCCGCTCCGACAGCGTCTTGCTGCGTCCGTAGGCGTCGGTGCCCGGCCCGTCCAGGACCGTCCAGTCCTCTTCAGTGAACACATGGTCGCTGTGCGGGTGACCCCACGCAACCGCGTGGAACGCCGAGGTGAGCACCACCCTGGTCACACCGCTGTCGCGAGCCGCCCGCAGCACGCGCAGCGCACCCTCGCGTGCGGGGCCGATGACCTGCTGCTCGTCCTCGACGTGGCCCGGCATGACCGGGGAGGCGACGTGGATGACGTAGTCGACCTCCTTGAGTGCCTGGGGCCAGCCCTCGTCGCGGGTCAGATCGGCGGCGACGAACTCGAGGTCGTCACCGGCCGTCATTCCGGCCTGCGTCAGGGACGCGCGGACGGCGGCTTCCCGGTCCAGCGACCGGACGGTGGCTCGCACCAGGTGGCCCTGGGCGAGGAGCTCAAGGATCACGTGCCCGCCGATCAGACCCGAGCCCCCGGTCACCAGCACACGCTGCTTGGACATGATCATCTACTCCTGTCGTGGGGTGTATGAAGCTGGGCACCGGCCGTCCCGACCGGGTGCTCGACACCTCCCCAGCCTGCGGCCACAGAGCGAGGCGAGGCAGTTCCCCGCTGACACTGGTAGTGCGGGGACCAGGCACCCGGCCCGCTTCCTGCTTAAGCTGGCGGGTATGAGCGAGGAGCCGAATCTGCTGGGTGAGTACCTCCGTGCCCGGCGCGAGCTGGTCACCCCCGAGCAGGTCGGCATCCCGGTCATCGGGCGCCGCCGCGTTCCGGGCCTGCGCCGTGAGGAAGTGGCGATGCTCTCGGGCATCAGTGCCGAGTACTACCTGCGCCTGGAGCAGGGCCGCGACCGCAATCCCTCGGTCCAGGTGCTTCAGTCCATCGCCCGGGTCCTGCAGCTCGATGACGACGCCTACCTGCTCACCCTCGCCGCCGACAAGCCAAAGCGCACTCGTCGGCGTCCGCAGCGTGAGATCGTCCCGCCCAGCGTCGCGCGGCTGGTGCACACCCTTGGCCTGCCGGCGTTCGTGGAGGGCCGCTACCTCGACGTGCTCGCCGCCAACCAGTGGGCCACAGCGTTCTCACCACGCCTGGTACCGGGCCGCAACCGCCTCAAGGACGTCTTCCTGGATCAGGCCGAGGCGGCCATGTTCCCCGAGTGGGAGCGCACGACGGCCGGCCTGGTGGCGAGCTTCCGCAACTCGGTGGGGACCGATGCCGACGACCCGCGCGTGGTCGAGCTGGTCGGGGAGCTTTCGGTCGCCAGTCCGCGGTTCCGCCAGCTGTGGGCCCGACACGACGTGGCAACCCGGCGCACCGCAGTTTCCCTCACGTTCGAGCATCCCCAGGTAGGGCCGATCACCCTTGACCGCGAGAAGCTCCTCCTCAACGGGACCAACGCGATGATGCTCGTCATCTACCACCCGCAGCCCGGATCCGACAGCGCCGAAAAGCTCAGCCTGCTGGCTTCCGCATCGCTGCCACCGGCATCGGCCCCAGATCCCCCCTCCTTCGATGCAGCCTGGGGGCGGCGGACGTAACGGCCGCGCACCCGGTCGGACGGCTGCCCCACCAGCACCACCTCGGAAGACTCCGTTCGCGCGTGCCGACTCCGTCGTGTCACAACTCGCCGTCCTCCTCGTCGGCCAACGGCTGGCGCAGCGGCCGACGTCCGTCTTCGGCCGGGCCGAATCCTTCTGGTGCATGATCAGCCGACGCTGGAAAGGGAGTGGGCTGATCAGACGGCTGGCAGCGTTGGCGCTGTGGCGGGCTGCACACGACCAGGACGTCCTGGTCGACGACGTGGCCATCGCGACCGTCCGGCAGAACTACAGCACCGCGGCCGGCCTGACCGACGGACCTGCCCCGGACGGTGGCGCGGTCGTCATCGGCGGGTCGGTGAGATGCGAGTTCTCGGCTCTGTTGTTCAAGTACTTCAAGGAGCGGTGCTCGACGGACGGCATGACCTGGCGGTGGGCTGCCCCGTAACTGCGGAGCTTGTCCGTGACCACCGCCCGCGGCACCGTCTCGGTGCCCTTGAGGAGCTTGCGGAAGAACCGCTTGGCGGCCTTGGTGTCGCGCTTGTCGGTCACCAGGATGTCCAGGACGCTGCCGTCCTGGTCCACCGCGCGCCACAGGTAGCGCGTCTTCCCGTTGACCTTGATGAACACCTCGTCCAGATGCCACCGGTCGCCCGGGCGGGACCGCCGCCGGCGCAGCCTGGCGGCGTATTGGGGCCCGAACCGCTCACACCACAGACGAATCGCCTCGTAGGAGACGGTGATCCCGCGCTCGAACAGCAGCTCCTCCACGTCACGCAAGGACAGCCGGAACCGGAAGTACAGCCAGACCGCGTGCGCGATCACCTCCGACGGGAACCGGAACCCCCGGTACGACGGTACAGCGGTATCCACGAACAGCCCCTCCCACAACGATCCCACCAAGATCACCGCACCCCGGCTCCTCAACTTGATAACACCGCTTGAGGCCCTCGTCCGCAACCGGCTCAAACGCCTCCAGTACCGGCCCGACACCCTTGACGGCTTCACAGCCTGCACCGGCCTGACTCCCGGTGATCCAACGTCACCTTGACCGGCCGAAGTCACTAACGTGTGCGCGAAGGTCGAGGAGAGGGGTCGTCACGGTGACGGACAACGGTTTGGCGTGGGTCGGCGAGCACTGGTACAGCGGTGCGATCGCCAAGGACGGGATGCTCTCGGACATCAGCCTCACGGCGGTGCGGGGCGTGGACCCGGTGGACTTCGTGGTCCGCCTCGGCGCCGACCGCGGCATGGCCGAACGGCCGCCTCTGTTCAAGGACTTCGACAGGCTGAGCGTGAACCTGGGTGACAGTGTGGCGATGTTCGGCCGCAGCGGCGAGTGGACGTACGTCGTGGAGGTCGAGCGGTCCACCTGGCACCTCGTCTTCCTCGACCGGCTTGGCCAGGACACCTTGGTGGAGCAGGGCAACGAACTCGTCTGCCTGGACCGCTTCCTGCACGAGCACCCGTGGGTGTGCTACGTCGACGCAGCCGGCGAGGTGAGTTCCGGCGAGCCTGGTGACAGCCTGCTGGAGACCGCGATCCCGCCCAGGGACCGGCTCGGGACGTTCGCCGCGCTGGACGCGGTCATGCGCCGGGCCGGGGCGGTGCGGCACACCTTCCCCGGCTGCGAGGACCCCGAGGACGAGGACGAGGAGTTGGCGAAGCGGCTGTTCGCGGCAGTGGGCGGGCATCTCGGACTGTCGCTTCCGCATCGGGAGATCGAGCTGGGGCTGCTGCCCGCAGTGCACCTGCCCTCGCCGGTGTGAACCGGTAGCAGCGGGGGCGGCGCCCCCCCGGGGGGGCGGCGCCCCCGGGGGGCGGGGGGGGGGGAAGGGTTTTTGGGGGGCTGGGTGGCCAGCCCCGGGGGGGGTGGGCGGGGCGCCGGGCCCCC
>NZ_JBVHMR010000125.1:0-3476 GCF_055558375.1 Streptomyces sp. NPDC025793
AGTTCAGATGCTGATGGGCACCGTGCCCGCCCGCATGCGCGAACCGTCGTCAGTGCGCGGAGTGCACCGGTTCGCTGATCAGATTCTCGGCGTATTCGACCAGGGCATTGATGGTGGAGTACTTCCAAGCGGCCATCTCGTCGATCTTCACACCGAGATTGTCCTCGATTTCGGCGATGATGCTCATGGTGTACACCGAGTCCATCCCGTACTCCGCCAGCTCGAACTCCGGGTCGATCTTCTCTGCCGGCAGTTCGAGATAGTAGGCAACCCGCTCGATGAGCCACGCTCGGAGCTCTTCGGGCGAGCTGTCACGGTGCACCGTTGTCACAACGTATTCCATTCTCTTGGCTGACATGACGGACGTATGAGTGCAGGAAGAGCGGCTGACCGATTCGTTCCGGGTCAGTCGTTCTTCAGACGGGCGGACAGAGCGTCGGTCAGCTCCTCGTGCAGCGGCTTCAACTCGGAAGCTGCAAAGAGCTGTTTCATCAGTGTGCGCTGGATCTTGCCGCTGGTGGTCTTGCGGACACGGCCGGGTCCGACGAAGACGACGCTGGGGACAGGGATGCTGAACTCGCGCACCAGGGCCCGCTGGATGCTCCTGGCCAACGCACGGTAGTCGTCTTCGTCCAGACCGCGCGGTCTGATCTCCTGGACCACCACGACCGAGCCCTCGGGCCTGTCCAGCGTGAGGACCGCGCCGGCTCCGGTGGCCAGCCGTGGATCGACCGTGCGGACAGCCCGCTCCAGGTCGTGCGGGTAGAGATTGCGTCCACGGATGATCAACACTTCCTTGAGGCGGCCGGTGACGTAGAGCTCGTCCTCGTGGATCACACCGAGATCCCCGGTGCGGAAAAAGTCCGCCTCGTCACCGAGGCTCTGATTGAACGTCTCGGCGTTCAAGTCGGCCCGGCCCCAGTACCCCTGGGCGACGCTGTCGCCTCGTACCCAGATCTCACCGACCTTCCCGTCCGGTAGTGCCGCACGTGTCCCGGTGTCCACGATTCGCACCCGTGACCGATCCACCGTTCCACTGCCGACCAGCTCGCGCCCTGCTGCCCCGGCGTCCGTGACAACGAACTCCCCCTGGGCCAGCAGTTCGGCGTCGACCGACGTGATCACCGGTCTGCTGTCGGCACGTGTCCCGGTGACCAGCAGCGTCGCCTCGGCGAGCCCGTAGCACGGCAGGAACGTCTCGGGCTTGAAGCCGACCGGCCCGAACTTCTCCTCGAACTTGGCCAGGGACTGGGCCTGTACCGGTTCGGCACCGTTGAAGGTGACCCGCCAGCCTGACAGGTCCAGCCCGCGGACCTTCTCCTCCGAGACGGTCCGTACGCACAGGTCATAGGCGAAATTCGGTGCCACGGTGAAGTCGGCCTTCAGTTCGCCGAGGAGCTCCAGCCAGCGGTAGGGGCGCCGCAGGAACTCGGTCGGCGAGGTGAGCACGCTGTAGCCGCCGACGTAGAGCATCCACAGCACCTGCCCGATGAGCCCCATGTCATGGATGACCGGCAGCCAGCAGAAGGAACGACTGTGCGGTCCGCCGTCCGCACACTCACTGATCAGCCTCATGTTGCTGAGCAGGTTCCCGTGCGTGATCATGACCCCCTTGGGGTCGCTGGTCGAACCGGAGGTGTACTGCAGCAAGGCCAGTGTGTCCGGCGTCAGATCGGGTTCGGTCAGGCTCGCGGCGAGGGCGGAGTCCATCGTACGGACCGCACCACAGGGCAGGGCGGTCCCGAGTTGGTCGGCAAGCCACCGCTCGAGCTTCTCGGCGCCGTTCGCATCGGAGAGAGCGAAGGCGGTCCGGGCGTCCTGAACGATCTTGTTCACTCGGTCCTCTGACGAGCTGAAGCCTTCGGGCATGGGTGCCGGCACGGCGACCATGCCCGCGTAGAGGCAGCCGATGAAGCCGACGATGAAGTCCAGGCCCGGCGGGAAACACAGCAGTACCCGGTCGCCCGACGCGCCGCCCTGCTTGGTGAGCCAGCCGGCCACGATGCGCGCCTGAGCGTCCAGCTCACGGAACGAGAGTGAGTCGTCGATCCGACCGTCACTCATGTCCCGGATGTAAGCGAAAGCTATCCGATCGCCGTGGGTCTCGGCCTGTTGCCGAACGACGTCCACGAATGTGCTGGCGAGCCGCGCTTCCAACTTTGCCTCCAAGCCTTCCTTCGGTGCCGGGTGGCGTGCTAACGGATGGTCGAGAGTAATTGGCCCGACTTAAGCGGCGCTTAGGCCGGATGGGATTTTCGGAGTATCCGAAGATCCAGTGACCCGGGGGTTAACTGTCGGTAGCGGGCCGGGGTGTGTGAGCCGATGCTCCACGCCGGTCGGCGGGTGGGCCGCTACCTCGACCCTGCGCCCTCAACCCGGCGACGAGACAACTAAACGTCCGCCAGGGGCCCTACAGGGCGACGAATTGATGGAGCGATATGCCATGTGGAGCGTACCTGACGGTGGAAGCCTCGCTGCCGCCGGGGCCGCCATGCATCCGCAAGGGCACTCGATCATGCCACGTTCTGTGACCGTACGGCCGTGAGATCGAGGGGCGGATCACTCGGGCCCGCACTGCTCGGAACTCTGCACGCGGTGAAGATGCTTTGCTTTCTCACGGGGGCAAAATGGGACTTTTGCATCGAAAGGGCGGTTGACGGCGTGCAATGCAAGTGTTTGGATGACACGCGTCAAGTGATCGCTGTGACCAAAGCGGACATGACGGACTGCACGGGGGATGTGTATTAGCTGTGTCTTTGTATGTCGGATTCTCTCTGACGTCACTCACGCCTTCATGGCGAAGGGCTTCTTGTTGTAGGAGCCCTCGCACCGCTGCGTGAACTCATACCCGCTCTCTGCCCACCCGAGATCGCTGGATCGACAGGGCAGGTTCTGAGGAGTGGGCGATGCTGCGTTGTGCATCTTCCTGAAACAGGTGTCGAGCCATGCCGCCAAGTCATGGTCCATGACGGCTCGTCAGCGTTCTCACCATCAATAGCCGTGTTATGACTGTGAGGTATCCCTATGTCGAACCCCTTTGAGAACGAGGACGGGAAGTACGTCGTTCTCCGCAACGAGGCTGGGCAGCACTCCATGTGGCCCAACTTCGTAGAGGTGCCAGCTGGTTGGTCCGTCGTTTACGGTGAGGACTCCCGGCAGAACTGCCTCGACTACGTCGAGCGCTCATGGACCGATATGAAGCCGCTCACCCGGGCTGAATGAGCCCTTCGGTTCAGCCGTGCCCATGCCGGGCGGGCTTCGGGGACTGATTGTCATCGACTTGCAGCAGAGGGGCGCGGCGTGCGTCCCTCGGCAGAGGCGTGACCAGGTGCGCGCTGCTCTGCCTACGTCCGGCGACTCAGGCCGCTGGGCCGGCCGCCGCAGGGAAGCGACAACCAGGCGGATCACACCCACCTGTTCCTTGCGGGCACTGACGCGGACTGGCTAGTACGGCGCATCAGCGTATGAACGGTCTG
>NZ_JBVHMR010000126.1:0-3210 GCF_055558375.1 Streptomyces sp. NPDC025793
CCGCTACGAACGGAAAGCCGACCACTTCCTCGCCTTCACCAGCATTGCCTGCACCCTGATCTGCTACCGCAGACTCACCAAATGAGATGAGCTCTAAGTGACCGACAGGGTGCGCCGCGAAGCGTCCGGCTGCCAGTCGGTCGCACATGGCACCGGGCACCCGCACTCAGTGCTTCACCCCGGTCGCCGCCGACAACTGCTTCGTCATCGGGACCTCCATACCCCCAATCCATGTCGTTGGGGGGTGAACGTGTTCCAGCCTAAGTACCACTCGGGCCGGGCGCATGCGGGCCCACATCCCGCGCGTCTCGATCGCACACGAAAATCCGAGGAATGTGCTGACGGCGGCTCGCGAACGCTTCGTTGAACTTCTCTGTGACCGCTACGCGTTGGCCTGCCGCACACACTTGACCACAGCGCAGGCGCTGCCTGACGTCGCCAAAAAGAGCACACACCCGGTCATGAACGGCGCGCGGGGCATGTACATGGCTCTGCCGACGTCGGGGAGCGTCCCGTGCCGACGTTCGATCACGCCATCGGTCTGGGAGACTGACCGGACGCCCGTACCGTGATCGGTCGAGGCCGATTTCGCCGGTGCCTCCAGCAGAATTCGAAGCTGCCACACCCGCCTTTAGGAGTGGGATCGAATCCTGTTTTGCCTGGTCAGCGCCACCCGGATTCGTGCCCGATCCGGCTCATGCTGCCCCGTGGTGGGCAGTCCGCTCACGCATCGCGCACGCACGGAGCCCTTGTCCGGGAGGGCGTAGCCGCAGGTGGTGCAACAGACGATTCAGACACCCCTGTCGCCGCGTCCACCGCGATCCAGCCGCGAAAGCCCGCGCCGTCGCCCTTGAAGCGCCCGAAGTCGCGGGCCATCTCCAGCCAGGCGTCGACGGTCTCGTCCTCCGCGTCGTCGCCGAAGATGCCGCGCAGGCCGGATTGGACGATCCGGTAGGCGATTGCGAAGGCGGTCTCGTCTCCCTCCTGGGTGGTACGCCGATAAGTACGCCACGTTTGACGGCTACCTTCTGCGCCAGCCGACCGACCCTTGCAAGCTGCATCCGCATTGGGGGATGGACAACCAGTGGAAGTGGATCAGGGCATCACGCAAGGCGGACGTCCCGGAAGGGATGGTCCTCTACGGGAACCGCCATTTTTGGTGGACATGGCGCTCGCAGCCTGACGGCAGCGGGTCCTGGCCGCGCCGGCGGCCAGGTTCAAGTCATCGGTTGCGTCCATCACGCCGGCCCGACTGGCGCCAGCAGGCAGTGAGGCAGCGGATGGTTCATGCATCGGCCAGGCCGAGCTGACGCAGCATGCCGAGTTCGTCGCTGCTGCCCCAGCGCTCGACGAGCTTGCCGTCGCTGTCGAAGCGGCTTATCTGCATGCCGCGGTAGCTCACCTTCTTGCCGGTCGCCGACCGTCCCATCAGCGGTCCCAGATGCGTCCCGCTGATCATGTAGGCGAAGGCCAGCTCGTCGTCGGTGGCCAGCAAGTGTTCCACCTCGACGTGCAAGTCGGGGAAAGCGGCTCGCAGCTCGTTGAACATGGCTTTGTAGCCTTCGGGTCCCTGGGCCTGTCCTGGAGCGGGGTCATGATCGACAGAATCGGGCGCGACGATGGCGTCGAGGGCGTCGAGGTGCCCGGTGACCACGGCCTCTGCAAATGCGGTCTGTGCGGCGATGTTCGCTTGCTGCGCCATGGGCACTCCCGGGCGTGTACGGGACACCGGCTCGTTCACCGGCTGAGAGGTCCGCACCTACGCCGTATACCGACCGTACATCCGGCGCTCCCACGCAGCATGTCTGGACGGCAGGCCTGCGCCTCCGCCCGGAGCGGCGCCGCCGGTCCCCAGCGCGGTGACCCGGCGCATGCCCGCGAGACGTCGGCCGTGTGGGGCCGAGACCGGGCAGGGCAGGTCCCACCGCAGCCGCCGCTCGTCAATTCAGCTTCGACACCTGATAGTGGGTGATGAGCCGCTCATCGGCGACACGCCTGAGGACCACGCTGAGGGTGACCTTGAGGCTCGGCCGGTCGGTGAACGAGAAGTCGACGCTCAGGTAGCCGAGCAGGACATCCTCGGCCAACTGCCGTGTTCCAGTACTCGATACTCCGCCGTTAGGCCGTTTCTGATGGCTCTTGGACGATGTCGCGGAGCCAGATGGCGATCGCTGCGATGGCCAGGGTGCCGTTGAAGATGTAGTCGCGCTTGTCGTACCGGCTGGCCACCGCCCGGTACTGCTTCCACTTGCTGACGCACCGTTCAACGGCACTGCGGCGGCGGTACTGGGCCTTGTCGAAGGCAGGTGGGCGCCCGCCGGCCCGGCCCTTGCGCTTTCGGCTGGCTCGCTGGTCGTCGGGCTGGGCGATGGTCGCCTTGATGCCCCGTCGTCGCAGATAGCTGCGGTTGTCGCGGCTGGAGTACGCCTTGTCGCCGCGGACACGGTCCGGGCGGCTGCGTGGCCGGCCCGGTCCGCGCCGTCGGATCCGTAAGCCCTCCAGTACGGGGACGAACATGGGGCTGTCGCCCCGTTGACCCGGCGTGGTCTGCCAGGTCAGCGGGCGGGCCCGATCGTCCGACAGCAGGTGGATTTTGCTGGTCAGTCCGCCCCGTGAGCGCCCCAGCGCCTCCCGCCCATCCGCTTCCACACGCGCACCGCCCCCTTTTGCGGGTAGTCGCGTGGCGGCCGACGCCGGGCCCCGGCCGCATGCTGATGAGCCCGGCAAGAGGTGGAGTCGATGTTCACGGCCCACTCGCGCCTGCACTGCGCGCTCTCCGCTCCTACCGCCTTGGCCAGTGCCCCGTCGGGATCGGCAGCGTCGGCCTCGATCTGTAACTCGGCCAGGATCTGCCGCCACGTTCCATCCGCCGACCAGCGGCGATGCCGTTCATAGATGGTCTGCCAGGGGCCGTACCGCTCAGGCAGGTCCGGCCAGGGCACCCCCGTACGGGCCCGGAACAGCACGCCGTTGATCACTTTGCGGTGACCGGACCACTGCCCGCCAGGCTTGCCGTTCGCGGGCAGTAACGGCTCGATCTTCCGCCACTGCGCGTCCGTGAGCTCATGTCGCCGCACCATGACACGCACCTGCCCAACCCAAGAGCTGATCCACCTAGGCCGTTTCTGATGGCTCTTGCTGGTTTGGTGGATCAGCTCTTCGGCTGGGCAGGTGCGCTTCATGGTGCGGCGACATGAGCTCACGGATGCG
>NZ_JBVHMR010000127.1:0-2869 GCF_055558375.1 Streptomyces sp. NPDC025793
CCCGCCGGTACATGGGACTCGACCTCCTGGCCAAGGCCCGCCTCCACCCGATCGAGTCAGAAACCGACGAGACCGTCCTCCCGACCGAACTCACCTCCTAATGATGTTGTCAAGCCATCGCGGCGACGGGGAGGTTGGCTTGGTAGCACTGTCCGTCACGGATGAGAGCCCACAGGACATTCACGCGCCGACGGGCCAGGGCGAGAACTGCCTGGGTATGCCGCTTGCCTTCAGCGCGCTTGCGTTCGTAGAAGCGGCGCGAGTCGTCGCAGCTGCGGATGCTGATGAGCGCGGAGGTGTAGAAGACACGTTGCAGGCCGCGGTGGTAGCGCCTGGGACGGTGCAGGTTGCCGCTGATGTTGCCCGAGTCCCGGGGGACCGGAGCGACTCCGGCGAGGCTGGCCAGGCGATCGGCGGTGCCGTAGCGGCTCATGTCGCCGGCGGTGGCCGCGAGGAATTCGGCGCCCAGCAGCGGGCCGATGCCAGGCATGCTGGAGATCACTTCAGCGAGTTCGTGGTCGCGAAACCGGGCCGCAATGAGCTTGTCGATCTCACTGATCTGCTCGTTGAGGCTCATTACCTCCTTGGCCAGGGTGTGGATCATCTGCGCGGTGATCTTCTCCCCGGGGACGGCGGTGTGCTGGCGTTCGGCTGCTTCCAGTGCGGCCTCGGTGAGAGCCTCGGGGCTGCGCACGCTGCGATTGCGCAGCCAGGTCACCAGCCGCTTTCCGCCGGTCCGACGGAAGGCGGCGGGGGTCTGATAGCCGGTCAGCAGGATCAGTGGTCCGACGTTGGTCAGGTCAAGAACTCGCTCCAAGGCAGGGAAGATACTGGTGAGTTGACCGCGCAGACGGTTGATCCTGCGGGTGCGGTCCGCGTTCAGGTCGGCCCGGCGGCTGGTAAGGACCCGCAGCTCGATGGCCTGTTCGTCGTCCGACCGCAGGACCGTCAGGTCGCGACGCATCCGGGCCTGATCGGCGATGACGGTGGCGTCCTTGGCGTCGGTCTTGCCCATGCCCCGGTAGCCGGCCGAGGCCCGGTTGACGGCCAGTCCGGGTATGTAGACGAGGCGCTGGCCGTGGTGGAGCAGCACGCTGATCCACAGGGCGGCCATGCCATCGGCGACGTCGACCGCCCAGACCACATCCACATCGAGGGCAAGTACGTCGGCGAGCAGGGCCAGCAGCTCCGGCTCGTCGTTCAGGACGCGCCGCGACAGCAGTCGTTCGCCCTCCGCGTTCAGAACCACGCAATGGTGATGGGTCTTGCCGATGTCCGTACCCGCCCAGATCTGGGCCACCAGTTCCTCCGGTCGTTCGATGTGCTGTTCTCCCGGACGACCTCGCCGGCGCGGTCCTACTCAGCGATCCACTCGAAGGCGGTCGCAGCTCCTAATCAGCGGCCGAGTCGTCGTGAGACACCGGGCAGCCAGGTGAGTGGAACCATCGAGGGCAACCGCATAGAAGCCATACCCAGTGTCTCTGGGTCTCTGGACCTTACGATGGCCCGTCCAACCCACGAACAAGGTAGGACCGCATAGCCTCAAAGAAGAGATCACCGAGTGGCCGTCGATACACCACTCCAGCGGACGTGACCGCCGACTGTCCCGATTCCACCACCGCCCCGAGAAGGTCATCACATCCACCCTCGTGGCAGCCGCCTGAAGAGCAACTTCAGAAACTGGCTTGAGCGCCGCCTGGAAGCCGTCGTGACGCCCTTCAGCAGGGGAAGGGGCGGCCGCGCCTACCGAGGCCTGAGCGCAGCTCGCGGTCCCCGCTCAGATCCTCACCACCGGCCTTGCACGCCGTCGCGGCATACACGCTGAGCTGGGATTTTGCGCTCTCTGGCCGTACTGTCTCCCCATCGCGAAAGGGGGGCCGGATGGACCGGCGCATCCGCACGGTCGAGGACGTGCTGAAACTCCTCGACGACCTGTTCGTGCCGGACGCCGACCGCTGGACGAACGACGCAGCCGCCTGGCGGGACACCTTCTATGCCGACCGCTCCAAACCGGTACCGTTCTTCGAGGCCAAGCCGGAAGAGAATCTCGCCTCCTGCCTCGACCGCCGGCTCATCACCGGGCCGGGCCCTCGACCTGGGTTGCGGCCCCGGACGCAACGCCCTCTATCTGGACTCCCTCGGCTTCCAGGTGGACGCCGTCGACCTCTCCCCGGCAGCCGTCGGCTGGGCCGAGGAGCGCGCCCGTGAGACCGGAGCCCGCATCCGGTTCCACAAGGGAGACGACTTCGCCCTCGCCGGCACCGAGCTGAGCGGACGCTATGACCCGATCTACGACTCGGGCTGCTTCCACCACCTGCCGCCCCACCGCCGCATCAGCTACCTCGCCCTGCTCGACCAACTCCTCGTACCCGGCGGCCACTTCGCCCTCACCTGCTTCACAGACGGAGAGAGCGGAGGAACAGACCTCCCCGACGAGGCCTTCTACCGCGACACCCGCCTTCACGGCGGACTCGCCCACACCCCACAGTCCCTACGCCGGATCTTCTCCAACCTCACAGGAGTCGAACTTCGAATCATGCGCGAAGAACCACCCGAATTCACGTATTTCGGCGAACCCTTCTTGTGGACTGCCCTGTTCCGAAGCGACGCCTAACCAGCACGTGCCCTCAGCCAGCCGTTCGCTCCAGCGCCCATCGACGCTAAACCGAACGGGACCCCAAGCACCGCCCCCAGCTCACCTACGGTGACCTGCAGAAAGTGGTTGTGACACAGCTTCTCATCTTGTCGTTTATCGCCTGGCCTCGAATTTGTGACTGAGTGGGCGTTAAGTCCGTTTCTGGTAGCGGCCTCGTCCGGGTTGGGTGAGGAAGCCTTGGCGGACGAGGCGTCCGAGGCGGCTGCGGGTGAC
>NZ_JBVHMR010000128.1:0-2820 GCF_055558375.1 Streptomyces sp. NPDC025793
GACCAGAGTTCGTCAGGAACCAACCGCTGCGACAAACCAACACCCATGGCAAGACATCATGCCGCACCCATCCCGCACCACGTGAGACAAGCTCTAAGCCCCGGGCTCAGGGGTGGGACCCTGGTCGCTGACCGCCTTCTGGAAGGAAGACCGTGGCCTATCAACCTCCGGGCACCAAGCAGCGCCTGTTGACCACGAGCGAGGCCGCCAAGGCCGTTGGTGCCTCATCTGCTTGCATTCGTCAGTGGACGCGCCGGGGATACCTGCAGCCCTCAGCACAGTATCGGGGAGGGGGAGTCAATCTGTATCGGGAGGACCACGTTCTGGAGGTAGCGCGGGAGCGCCGCGTCCGAAAGGCTCCGAGCAAGAGCTCTGGGTGGAAGAAGGCGGCCGTCAACGACGGAGGCTGAAAGAGCCATCGGTAGCCGACCAGCAGAAGGCGCGAACCCGCCCACACACCCAAGTCCACACAGAGCGTCACCAATTACGGGATATGGCACAGCTTCTGAACTGGACCAGCGGCGTGCGAAGGCGGCCCGGAACACCCAGAGCGCCTTCGCACGCTCGTCGTCAATCAGGTCTGCGGCGGGATTCTCTTGGGTCAGTACGTGGCGAGCTCTCGGGGCAGCTGATCGGTTTTGATGAAGGTATTAAGGGACGGGCCCCAGGGCATCGCGCGGGCGAAGCCCTCGGCGAGCTCGGTGCTGCGGCGTACGGGCTGGGGCAGGTGGCGGTCGGTGGTGAAGCCGAGCATGCGCGCCACGGCCCGCCACAGCCGGGCGTCGGGGCTGATGCCGACGGCGGCGTGGTGAGCGGCGAGCAGATGGGCGGCGAGGGGGTCTTCGGCGCCGGCGGCGAACCGCCACCAGTACAGGGCGCTTTCCCAGCGGTCGAGTGTGTACAGCAGACAGGCGAAGGTGCGGGCCCCCCGGGGGTCGTAGTCGGCGGCGAAGTCGGCGAGGGAGTCGATGTCGTTGGAGCGCAGTACCGTCTCACACAGCCTGCGTACGTGGTCGACGACAGCGGCGGGGGTCGTGGCCGGGTCCTGCACGAGGATCGGTGTCGGACGGCGGCGCAGACCTCTGCGGGTCCGCGGCTTGGGCGTGGTGGGCCGGGCGGGCGCGGGCGGCACCGAAGCCGGCGGCGGCGACGGGTGCGCCGGCGCGGCGGGCGCGATGACGGCCCGGGTGACCCGTTGCGGCCGCGCGGCGTCCTGGGCGACGCGGACGGCCAGGCGGTGCATGAAGTCGTCGCTGTCGTGGCCGTCGTACTGGCGGTGCAAGGCCCGCGCCTCGGCGCGCAGCAGTTCATCCAGCATCAGGACTTCCCACACACAACACATAAGCCCAGCTCACACACCCCGCCCACCCCAACCCAACCACCCACCCCGCCTCTCAACGAACCCACAACACCGCAGGCCAACAAACACTCGGCCCCCCAACAACCCCCCCTCCGAGCGTTACCAACCGGGAGGAAACGCGCCCGACTTGGACGGCTGCCGGCCCCGACGACGTGGGTGCGGCTGATGGAGGGTGAGCGGTTACGGTGTGGAGGTCTGTCGGCCGTGGAAGCCGGCGGGTGGGCGGCCCCTCGTCATACGCCGTCCGGATGCCTGATGAAAGGTGCGGAGATGACCAACGTGCAGGGTGAATCAATCGACCTTCCCACCCCGGACGGGACCGCCGACGCCTACCTCGCCCACCCCGATGACGGCGCGCCGCACCCCGGTGTCCTGCTCTACATGGACGCGTTCGGGCTGCGTCCTGCCCTGGAGGAGATGGCCGGGCGACTGGCCGGGCAGGGCTACACGGTGCTGGTGCCCAACGTCTTCTACCGCGCCGGCCGGGCCCCGGTGGTGGAGCTGCCCGAGTACATCGACCCCGCCGAGCGGCCGCAGCTCTTCGAGAAGATCATGCCGATCGCCCGGTCTCTCACCCCGGAGCTGGCGATGCGGGACGCAGGCGCGTACCTGGCCTGGCTGGCCGCCTCGCCCCTGGTCGCGGACGGCCCCGTGGGCAACACCGGCTACTGCATGGGCGGTGTGCTGGCGGTCCGCACCGCTGCCGCCTACCCGGACCGGATCGCGGCGGCCGGCTCGTTCCACGCCGGCAACCTGGCCACCGATGCCGAGGACAGCCCGCACCGGGCCCTGGACCGCGTCACGGCGGAACTGTACTTCGGCCACGCCGACAACGACCGGTCCATGCCGACGGAACAGATCAAGGCCCTGGAGCAGGCGTTGGACACGGCGGGAGTGCGCTACCGCAGCGAACTGTACGAAGGCGCCCAGCACGGGTACACCCAGACCGACACCTCCATCTACAACGCCGACGCAGCCGAACGCCACTGGCAGGCACTGCTGGACCTCTTCGCACGCACACTCTGAGACACAGCAGACAGAGCCGTGCGCTTGAGGCACGGCACACCGAGCGTCGGGGACCGGTAGCCGGATGAGATTCACCACCCGCCAGCGCCGCTCCACCGGCAGCAGCAACGGGCACCCGGAGACCGTCCCGCGCCCGCTGCTCGTCTGACCTGCACACATACGACTGCGGCCCGTGGAGACATCCCTCGGGCAGTTGGTCGCGGAACAGCGGCGCGCCTACGGTGCCGGCCAGATGCCAGGCAAGCGTGCCGACCGGCTGGAACAGCTCGGCACGCTCTGGTCGGTCGCCGACGCGGCGTTCCAGGAGAACCTGGAAGCCGCCCGCGCCTACTGCGAGGTCAGGGCTTGATCAAGTTCCGTAGGTGTCCGGGTAGTTGGTGATGCCCAGGATGGGGAGTGCTCGTTCGGGTTCATCGCGGATCGCCCGGGTGGTC
>NZ_JBVHMR010000129.1:0-2809 GCF_055558375.1 Streptomyces sp. NPDC025793
CCTCGACCACCAGCGACCACAGATCCTCCGGAGAAGCCACCCCGCCCGGATAACGGCAGGCCATCCCGACGATCACCACAGGATCATCGGGGTCGCTCGCCGACGAGCTGGTGGTGCCCGCCGTCTCACCGCTCGGGGTGAGCTCGCCGGACAAGTGGTCGGCGAGGGCCCGTGGGGTGGGGTAGTCGAACACGGCCGTGGTCCCCAGGCGCGATCCCGTGATCGCGTTGAGCCGGTTGCGCAGTTCGACGGCGGTGAGCGAGTCGAGTCCGAATTCCTTGAAGGTGCGGTCGGCACCGATCGAGTCCCGCCCGTCGTAACCCAATACTCGCTCCGCCTCCGTGCGCACCAGCTCCAGCAGTCGACCGGGCTGGGATGTCACGTCCTCGCCGGCACGGCGCACTCCGTCCGTACGGCCCGGTACGGCCGCTGGGCGGGCCGGGCGCGGCGCGCTCGTGATCAGTTCGCGGAGCAGCGGGTGCACGTTCCCGCCGTCCGTGGCGGAGGCGGTGTCCAGCCGCAGTGGCACGAGCAGCGGCTCGCTCCGCCGAAGAGCGGCGTCGAAGAGTGCGAGCCCCTCGGTTTCGGACAACGTCGCTATTCCGGAGCGAGCCATCCGGTTGAGGTCGCCGGCGCTGAGCGCCGCCGCCATACCGCCCCGCTGGTCCCACAGTCCCCACGCCAGCGATGTCGCCGGGAGCCCGAGCTGGGCGCGGTGGTGGGCGAGCGCGTCGAGGTAGGTGTTGGCGGCGGCGTAGTTGGCCTGGCCCGCTGCGCCGATCAGGCCCGAGACGGAGGAGTACAGCACGAACGCCGACAGCGGCATTCCGGCGGTGAGCTCGTGCAGGTTCTTCGCCGCCGTCGCCTTCGGGCCCATGACCGCGTCGAGGCGCTGCGGACTCAGCTCGGTGAACACGCCGTCGTCGAGCACGCCGGCCGTGTGGACCACCGCGGTGAGGGGTCGATCGGCAGGCAGCCCGCGCAGCACCGTGGCGAGCTCGGCGCGGTCGGCGACGTCACAGGCTTCGGCTCGCACGTGCAGACCCAGCGCGGTCAGCTCGGCCACCAGGGCGCGTGCCTCGGGTGTGACGGGGCCGCTTCTGCTGATCAGCAGCATGCTCGTCACTGCGTGCTCGGTGGCCAGGTGCCGCGCGAGCAGCCGGCCGAGCTGGCCGAACGCCCCGGTCAGCAGCACGGTTCCGTGCCCGGGTATCGGCTTCTCGGCGGCGGAGGGCGTGCCGGGATCCGCGGGCAGGCGGGTGAGGCGCGGGACACGAACGCCCTCGGCGGACAGGGCCAACTGCGGCTCCCCCGTGGCTACCGCAGCGGCGAGCTGTCGGGCGCCCTCGCTGCCCGGCGCCACGTCGACGAGCACCATGCGGCCGGGGTGTTCGGACTGCGCGGCGCGCAGCAGACCCCAGACCGGCGCGTTGTCGAGATCGATGCGGCCGTTGCCGCCCGTGCCGACGGCACCAGTGGTGACGACGACCAGTGGCGTGTCGGCCATCGTCTCGTCGGCCAGCCAGTCCTGTACCAGTCGCAGGATGCGGTGCGCGCCGTCGGCGTCCGCGGCGTCGGTCGGGGGAACGACGGTGATCACGGTGGACGGCGTCGGGGCCCCCGCCGCCATCGCGGCCCGCAGCGCGGAGAGATCCGAGTACCGGTCGGGTGGTGAGCTGTCACCGGCCAACTCGGCGCCGAGGTCGTGCGGATCCTCCCCCACCATCGCCCAGTGACCGGTGCCGGGGTGGGCGCCGGCCTTCTTCGCCACCCACGACAACCGGAACAGCGCCGGCTCGTCCTGATCCGTCGACGGGGTGCGTGGAGCGTCGGGCGCAGACCGCAGCACCAGCGAGCCGACCGACGCGACCGGGTTGCCTTCGGGGTCGGTGAGCATCATGGCCACCGAGTCGGCGCCGGTCCTCGTGATGCGGGCCTGCAAGGCCGACGGGGCCGCGGTGTGCACGGTGACATCACTCCACGCGAACGGCAGCAGTGTCTCGCCCGCGGTCCCGAACAGGCCTACCAACGCTGCCTGGACGGCGGCGTCCAGGAGGGCGGGATGCAGGTCGAACACCGGGCCGCTGTGTTCCGCCGTCTCGTCCAGGACGATGTCGGCGAACACCTCGCCGTCGCCGCGTCGGACGGCTTGCAGTCCTCGGAACGCCGGCCCGTAGTCGTACCCGCGGCGGGTGAGTTCCGCGTATGCGGTGGCGATGGCGATCGGCTGTGCGTCGGGAGCGGTCTCGCCGTTCCAGGTTCCGGACACCGATCCGACCGGCGAGAGCCCGGCGGGTGGGCCGAGGGTGCCTTCGGCGTGCCGGGTCCAGGTGTCGTTCCCGGCGGTGTCTGCCCTTCGGGACAGCACGCGCAGCGCACGGCGGCCTGTGCCGTCCGGCGCATCGATCACCACCTGGAGGTGGGTGTCGCCGTGCTCCGGCACGACCAGGGGTGCGCGCACGACGAGCTCTTCCACCGGGCCGGCGCCGGTTCGCTGCGCGGCGTGCAGGGCCAGGGCCAGAAATCCGGTTCCGGGAAGGACCGGAGTGCCCAGCACCACGTGGTCGGCCAGCCACGGTTGCCGGTTCGAGGACAGTCGGCCGGTCAGTACGAGCGCGCCGGCCTCGCCCAGCGGCATCACGGCGCGCAGGAAGGGGTGATCGACCGGTTCCAGGCCGACGGCGGCGAGGTCGATGTCCGGCAGTGCGGAGGGTTCCAGCCAGTAGTGCCGGCGTTGGAAGGCGTAGGTGGGCAGGTCGGTGTGGTGGGCGCCGGTCCCGGCGAACACCTCCGGCCAGTTCACCGCCAC
>NZ_JBVHMR010000130.1:0-2744 GCF_055558375.1 Streptomyces sp. NPDC025793
GATGTGGCGGAGTTGGCGGGCACGCTCGGGGTTGCGGAGGGGTTGGAGCGTGTCGTTCCGGCCCTCGCCGCCTGGCGCACCGCACGCCGCGAACGAGGCGTGGTCGACGGATGGCGGCACCGTGTGGACTGGCGGCCGTTGCCCACCACCGTCCCCGCAGCTGTCGAGGGAACCTGGCTGATCGTCCTCCCTGAGCCGATGGACGGCGACGAACTGGTCACCGAGCTGCGAGCCGCGCTTGAGGACGAGCTGGCGGCCCGTGGTGCTCGTTCCGTCGTCGTCGCCGTCGACGCCGGCCGACTGGACCGTACGGCTCTCGGCGCTCTCCTCGCATCCGCCGGCACACCCACTGAGACACCCGCCGACGCGTTCGCCGGTGTGCTGTCGCTCCTGGCGCTCGACGCGCGACCGCACCCGCGACAGCCGGCCGTACCGCTCGGCCTCGCCGGAACCCTCACGCTCGTACAGGCCCTCGGCGACACGGGAATCGACGCACCCCTCTGGTGCGTGACCCAGGGTGCCGTGGCCACTGGTGAGGACGACGGCCCGACGGCGCCCGCGCAGGCGGGTGTCTGGGGCATGGGCCGGACCGCCGCACTGGAGCACCCCAAGCGCTGGGGCGGACTCGTAGACCTCCCGGCGGCCGGGGCGGCCGGTGCCGTCGGCCTGCTGCTGGACGCCGTCACAGCGGGCACGGCGGAGGACCAGGTGGCGCTGCGGGACGGCACGGCATACGGCCGTCGGCTCGTCCACGCTCGCACCGGCGGCAAGCGGGCGCCGCGTGACTGGCGGCCGGGCGGCACCGTCCTCGTCACCGGAGGGACCGGGGCGCTCGGCGCCCACGTCGCCCGCTGGCTGGCCACGCGCGGGGCCGAACACCTCGTCCTCACCAGTCGCCGTGGTGACGACTCCCACCTCGCCGAGCTGCGGCAGGAACTCGCACAGCACGGCACCCGGATCACCGTCGCCGCCTGTGACACCGCGGACCGCGAGGCCCTTGCCGACCTGGTCAACGGCCTTGCCGCAGCCGGAACTCCGGTCCGGTCCGTGATCCACGCGGCAGGCGTGAGCGTCCTCGGCCCGATCACGGAGACCGATGTCGACGACCTCGCCGCCACCCTGTCCGGCAAGGTCCTCGGCGCCGCACGCCTGGACGAGGTGCTGGACGCGGCCGAACTCGACGCCGTGGTCTACTTCTCGTCGATCTCGGGCACCTGGGGCGTCGCCGACCACGCCGCTTACGGCGCCGCCAACGCGATCCTGGACGCCTGCGCCGAACAACGCCGTGCCGCCGGCGCGCCGGTGCTCTCCGTGGCCTGGGGGCCCTGGGCCGGGGGTGGCATGATCGCCGAGTCCGTGCAGGACGGCCTGCGCCGCCGGGGCCTCCCCGTCATCGAGCCGGCCACCGCGATCACCGGGCTGCAGCAGGCCCTCGACCACGACGACACGGTCATCGCGGTCGCCGACGTCGACTGGCGCCGGTTCGCCGAGGTGTTCACCTCCGTGCGAGGAAGCGCCCTCCTGTCGGAACTGTCCGGCGCCCGCTCCGGGACGACGGACACGGCAGCCGACAGCGCCTCGGGCGACGCGACCTCCGCCACGCTTCGCGAACTGGCCGACCTCGAACCCACCCGTCGTACCGCCGCACTGCGCGCTCTCGTCGGCACCCACGTGGCCGCGACGCTGGGCCACACCGACGCGGAGGCGGTCAGTGTCGAGGCGGCCTTCAAGGAACTGGGCTTCGACTCCCTCACCGCAGTGGCGCTTCGCGACCGCCTGCACCGTGCGACGGGCCTGAAGCTGCCCACCACCGTCGTCTTCGACCATCCCAGCATCTCCGCCCTCGCCGACTACATCGACGAGCTCGCCTTCGACGGCCGGCGCGACGACGCGCAACCTGCCCCGGCCTTCGTGCGCGCGGCCGGCGCTCACGCGGACGACGACATCGCCATCGTGTCGATGGGCTGCCGCTTTCCCGGTGGTGTCCGCACCCCAGAGGACCTGTGGCGCCTGGTCGCCGACGGCGTGGACGCCATCACCCCGCTGCCCACCGACCGCGGCTGGGACCTCGACGCCCTCTACGACCCCGACCCCGACCACCTCGGCACCAGCTACGTACGGGAGAGCGGATTCCTGCACGACGCGGCCGAGTTCGACGCCGGGTTCTTCGGGATCTCGCCGCGTGAGGCGACCGCGATGGACCCGCAGCAGCGGCTGCTCCTGGAAGCCACCTGGGAGACCCTGGAGCGCGCGGGCATCGGCCCCAAGTCGCTGCGCGGCAGCTCGACCGGCGTGTACATCGGCCTGACCGACCAGGAGTACGCCACCCGACTGCGGGCCGCGTCCGGCGAGAACGAGGGGTACCTCGCGACCGGATCGGCAGCCAGCGTGGCGTCCGGGCGCATCGCCTATGCCCTGGGCCTGGAGGGCCCGGCGGTCACGGTCGACACGGCCTGCTCCTCGTCCCTGGTCGCCCTGCACCTGGCCGTGCGCGCCCTGCGCTCCGGCGAGTGCAGCCTGGCGGTGGCCGGCGGCGCCACGGTGATGTCGGGACCAGGGGCGTTCGTCGCCTTCAGCCGCCAGCGCGCCCTCGCCCCCGACGGCCGCTGCAAGCCCTTCGCCGCGGGCGCGGACGGATTCGCCCTGTCGGAGGGCGTGGGTGTGCTGCTGCTGGAGCGGTTGTCGGACGCCGTGGCGCGGGGGCATGAGGTGCTGGCGGTGGTGCGGGGTTCGGCGATCAACCA
>NZ_JBVHMR010000131.1:0-2516 GCF_055558375.1 Streptomyces sp. NPDC025793
GGCCGCGCCCAGCGCGTGCAGCGGGGCGTCGCGGTAGAGGACGAGAGCTTCCTCCGGGGTGATGCGTCCGCCGTCGGCGGCTCGGTCGAGCACGGGCTGGAGAGGGGACTGCGAGGGTCGGGACATGATGGCCGGGCCTTTCCGGTGGCGTAGGGCGGATCAGGGTGCGGAGGGTTCCAACAGCCGGACGGCGACGTCGGGCGGGAAGCCCTCGGGGCTGCCGCCGACCCGGCGCGCGAACTCGGTGATGCCGGCGAGCTGCGCCGTGCCGAGGCTGAAGTCGAGGGCCGTGGTGTAGTAGCGCTGGAGCGTCGCGGCGTCGAACTCCTCCCACTGCGAAGCCTGTTCGCAGACCTTCGTCACCTCCGCGAGGGACAGGTCGCGCGAGGCCAGCAGATCGGCGTGGACCTGGCGCACCAACTCCGGTTCGCGGGCCAGGAAGTCACGGCGCGCGGCGAACACGGCGAACACGAAGGGCAGCCCCGTCCAGTCCTTCCACATGCGGCCCAGGTCGTGTACGTGCAGACCCATCCGGGGGGCCTCGTACAGGGCCGCGCGCAGTGCGGCGTCGCCGATGATCACGGCCGCCCTGGCCTCGGACATCATGGTGCGCAGGTCGGGCGGGCACCCGAAGTAGCGGGGGTTCACCCCGACGCGCTCCGCGAGCAGCAGCTGCGCCAGACGCACCGAGGTACGGCTGGTCGAACCCAGCGCCACCGGCTGCCCGTCCAGCTCCTCCAGCGGTACCTGGCTGACGATCAGGCAGGACATGACGTCTCCGTCGCTGCCGACCGCGATGTCCGGCAGGGCGACCAGGTCGTCCGCGTGCCGCAGGAACTCCAGCAGGCTGATCGGCCCCATGTCCAGCTCGCCGGCGGCGAGTGCGTCGTTCAGGCCGTCCGGCGTGTCGGTGCGCAGGTCCATGTCGAGGAGGGAGCCGGTGCGGGCCAGCCCCCAGAACAGCGGAAGGCAGTTCAGGAACTGGATGTGACCCACGCGGGGTCGGCGCCGGCGCACGGGCGTCGGCTGTGCTGTGTCGGGGGCGAGTTGCTCGGTCACGGTGCACGACTCCCGAAGCGGGTCGAGGGGAGGAAGGACGAGGGGTGCGCGGTCAGACGGTGCGGACCGGCGCGGTGAAGTGCTCGCGGAGTACGGCCAGCACCTCGGCCGGCCGCTCCGAGAGGAAGAAGTGCCCGCCGGAGAAGACCCGCAGGTCGTACTCCGTCTCGGTGTGCTCGCTCCAGGCGCGGGCTTCCTCCAGCGACGTACGCGGGTCGGCGTCGCCGGTGAGGACGGTCACGGGGCAGCGCACCGTCGCGCCGGGGGCGCTGCGGTACGTCTCGACGGCCCGGTAGTCGCTGCGGATCGCGGGCAGCACCATGCGCAGCAGCTCCTCGTCCTGGAGGACCTGGGCGTCGGTGCCGGCCAGGGCGCGCAGTTCGGCGATCACCCCGTCGTCGTCGAGCGTGTGCACGTGCTCGTCCCGGACCCGGGACGGAGCGCGGCGCCCGGACGCGAACAGCCGGACGGGGCCCGACCCGGTGCGCTCCGTACGGCGCGTCACCTCGAAGGCCACGACCGCGCCCATGCTGTGCCCGAAGAAGGTCACCGGCCGGTCGTCGTCCCATTCCGCGAGGGCCGCGCTGACCTGGTCGGCGAGCTCGGCCACCGAGGCGGGCCCGGGTTCGTGCCTGCGGTCCTGGCGGCCGGGGTACTGGATCGCGGCGACCTCGACGTCCGGGCTGAGCGCGGCGGCGACCGGCAGGTAGAAGCTGGCCGAGCCGCCCGCGTGCGGGAAGCAGACCAGCCGCTCGGCGGCCTCGGGCGAGGGCCGGAACCTGCGGATCCACAGGTTGTCGGTGGTGGAACTCATCGGGCGTGTGGGTCCTTCCCAAGTGTCGAGGTGATCGGGCCCGGCGGCCGGACCACCGGGGCGGTGGGATCCGGCCGCCGGAGAGGCGGCGGACTCAGTCGTCCGCCTCGGGGCCGTACACCTCGACCTGATCGGAGACGCGGCGTACGTGAATGCAGTCGCCGGGGCACTTCTTGACCGAGTCGACCACGTCGGTGAGCAGTTCCAGGGGGACCCGGGTCGTCGAGCCGGGCTCCTGGAGCAGTTCGTCCTGCTCGTTCTTGACGTAGGCGAGCCCGTCGATGTCCAGCTCGAACACCTCGGGCGCGTACTCGGCGCAGATTCCGTCGCCGGTGCACAGGCCCTGGTCGATCCAGACTTCCAGGTCCTCGTCGTGGGTCGTCTGCGGGGACATAAACACCTGCCTGGCAGTGTCGTCATGGTGTGCGCGCGGTGCGCGCACAGCCGCCCGGGGCCGAGCGGAGCGCGCACCGCGCACACAGGGGGAGTCGTGCACGCCGTACACGAGGGGGGAGTCCGGCCGCGGTGGCCGGTCCGGGGGTCAGACGCGCATCGGCTGCGGCGACTCGCGCCGGGCCGGGTCGGGGCCGTCGTACTCGCGGATGATCTCGTAGCGCGTGTTGCGCTCGACCGGGCGGAAGCC
>NZ_JBVHMR010000132.1:0-2457 GCF_055558375.1 Streptomyces sp. NPDC025793
ATCTCCGCCCTCGCCAAACGCGCAACCGGCGAAACCACCCCAACCTGGCGAGACGCATAAACCGCAATCACCCGCGAACTACACGAACCAGACGTCCTCTTAGAGGACGTTCGTGTCATCCATGGGCTGATTTAGGATAGTTAGGCCGCGCCGGGATCCGCCGCGTGCAGGCAGAACAAGCAGTATGTCTCTTCAGTTGGAGCGCGCTGGAACTTGTGTTTCACCCGAGTTGATACCGATAGCTCCTGTCCGGTTTAAATACGCCCCTGAAGGCCGCTTTTGCCTCGCTCGATCGAGCGACATGCCCGGTTGGGGACCTCGTGCATGAGTGGTCCCATGACCTCTTCACAGCAGCGCGAGCCGTACCCGAGTGATCTCTCCGATGCCCGCTGGGCGTTGATGGAGCCGGCCTTGACGGCCTGGCGGCCCGAGCGGCAGAAGACCTCCCTCAACCTCGGCGGAAAGGCCACTGACCTGCGAGAAGTCATGAACGCGATCCTCTTCCTCAACCAGACCGGCGTCCCATGACGCTACCTGCCCCACGACTTCCCGCCGCACACCACCGTGTTCGGCTACTTCAGCGCCTGGACCGCGGACGGCACCATCGAGAAACTCGGCCTCCACCTGCACCGGATGGTCCGCGAGCAGGCAGGAGGCACCGCCGAACCCACCGCCTGCGTCATCGACGCCCAGAGCGTCAAGACCGCTGCCAGCGCGGCCAGCTCCACTGGTGAGGTCACCCCGTCCAGCAGCGCCTCCAGCACGGCCCGCGCCGTCTTCGACCACACCTGCGAGGCCACCGAGGTCAGCTTGATACCGGCGTCCTGCAGCACCTTCTCCAGCCGCTGGATGACCCGCACCCGCTCCTGGGACACCGCCGTACGCGCCCGCGTCAGATCCCGCAGTTCCCGGAACTCCTGCACCGGCACGAACGACGGCCGCACCAGACCGCACTCCAGGATCCGGCCGATCCACACCGAATCAGCGACATCGGTCTTGCGGCCCGGCACGTTCCGCAGATGTGCCGCGTTCACCAGCCGACAGGTGAACCGCCCCTCCAGCGCGGCGAAGACGGGCTTCCAGTACACCCCGTCGCTTCCATACCGACCAGCTCCACCCCTTCGCAGGCCAGCCAGTCGCCCAGGTCGGCCAGCGCGCGCACGGTGGTCTTGAAGGTCCGGGTCTCCGTTGCCCGTGAACCCCTGCGCTGCCCCGGCGAGCGAACCGTCGCCACCGCCGTGTCCCGGTGCACGTCCAGTCCGGCACACCGCTCGAAGATCACCCGCACGCCCGGCCTCCTCCGTGACAGCACCCATCAACGTGCCGCCCGGAGGGGGCCTAATGATCCAAAGAGCCTGAGATTCGCGCTCGCAGCAGCAGTCAACAATCCCTCAAGCCCCAGCGTCATACTTTTCCCCGGACTCGTGGATACCAAGCGTCACCGACGTCTGCCCGGACCGCACCCACCAGCATGCGAACGGCGCCACAGAGCACTCAACCCGCGCACAGAAGCCAACCACCCACCGGCCAGATGCCGTTACGCGCCCCGGATTCTCATCCCGCCACGGTGCCGGCGCACAGCGCCGTCATGGGTACTTTTCCAACCTGGTTGCTGAGCCTGCCTCGTACCGCTCGGATCGGGTGGTAGGGCACCAACAACAACCACGGCACCTCTGATCGGCGGTTACCAACGGGCCCACACAACCCTCGACCATCGGCAACCCGCAGTCATCGGCTCTGGCCGGTCAGGAGCCCTATCGCCCTAACCAGGTCAGGAACCGCGTCCGCCCTTCACCGCACTGACCATCGCTGGAGGAGTGGGTGTTGTTTGGGGTGAAGGTGGAGCCATAGGGCTCGGAGCTGAGCGAGCAATCCTCTCGGACGGGCTGGAGAGCGTAGTAGCCGAACGCGACCAGTGCCACGACGACCAGGGCAGACAGAAGGTAGCGGCGGGCTATCGGCGAAGGCATCACGTGATCCTCCTGACATTTCGCAACGGGTCTCTGCCGCCTTTCTGAGGTTGCCCAGAACCTGCTCCTGGGACAGGGAAGTCGGGCTGACAACATGGTGAAGCCCCTGGTAGACGGGTTTTCGACCAAGAGAACCGTCTCCACCAGAGGCTTCACATGCTTGTCTACCCGTCGGGCGTTGATGTGTCCAGCTCTGTCCTCCGTTTCCTCACCCAGCAGTTGAGGCGGCACCGCCGCGAGATCGGCTCACGCCGGCGGCGTCTGAGCGCCGGCCGCCAGGCCCTGCTCGCACTCGCCCACCTGCGGGTGGGCCACACCTATGCCCAACTCGCGGCAGGGTTCGGCGTCGGCACCGCGACGGCCTACCGCTACGTCACCGAGGCTGTCGAGCTCCTAGGCCGTTTCTGATGGCTCTTGCTGGTTTGGTGGATCAGCTCTTCGGCTGGGCAGGTGCGCTTCATGGTGCGGCGACATGAGCTCACGGATG
>NZ_JBVHMR010000133.1:0-2389 GCF_055558375.1 Streptomyces sp. NPDC025793
GCCAAGGTCCGCAGCGAACGCCAGCAACGCTGGGGCCGCCCACGCCCCAAAGCCGCCTGATCAACCCCGGCAACGTTCGTGGTCAACGCACTAGATGTTTGATCCGCCGCCGGAGGTGTTGTTCCACCAGGCGCTGTAGGAGTTCAGCGAGTACTGCTTCTGCACGCCGCTGGTCGAGGTGATCTCGATGCCGTACTGCATCGTGTCGAAGGTGGTGTTGCGCAGGAGGTTCTGCGACGCGGCCCATCGCCAGACCGCCGAGGCGTCGATGGTGCCGGTGTCGCTCTGCTGGGCGGGGATGAGCTGCAGGACGTTCCAGCCGGGATTGGCCTGCCAGACCGACGCGTACAGGACGCCGCCGATGGTCACGTTGGACGCGATCTGCCTTCCCCAGCCGCCTGCCGTCCCGGACCAGCTGGTGAAGACCATGATCTCGTCCTGGTTGCCGGTCGACCAGAAGTCGCTCGTCCAGTCCCAGTAGTCACTACCGGAGACGGGAGCCGACGATGTGTTGTACCAGAAGCCCGCCGAGCTCAACTGCGACAACGGCGTCTGGGGTCGGACCGCCGTGTTCGGGTAGGACTTGATCCCGCCGCCGGAGTGGTTGGCGTCGACGTACCAGGACTTGATGCTGTTGACGGTCAGGCATTGCGGGCCGTGGTTTTGGCCCCACATGTCGTTGTAGATCGTCCAGGTGTTCTGGGTGTACTGACCCCACTGGTCGCAGGTGGAGTAGACCTGGGCCTGCGCCGGAGACGCGATGCTCAGGCACCCGGCGATCACGGCGGCTATCAGGGCCAGCCGACCGAACCCGGCCGACTTGCTGCTGATGGATTTAAGGGCCTGCCATCTCATGTGTCCCTCCGAGGACGGCGATGGGTTGTTCCGGACCCCCGGTCTGGTGGCGGACTCTGGCGCGGCGAGGTGTCGCTCGCCGACGAGTCCGGGCTCGGGACGGCGCGACCCAGTCCCGTCCGAGGTGCTTGCGCAGTTGGCCGACTGATCGGCTTGACGGCCGGCCCTGGGCAAGGTGGTTCCTTCCCCTGCTCGCAGTTGTAGTCCCCGCCGAAAGCGAGGCGGCCGAGACGGTCTATCAGTTGACGTGTTGACACCTTCACTCCGTTCGCATGCGGTGCTGCTCGCGATGGTGGGTGGCTCGTGTCGTCGAGGTGGCGCGCTCAAGAACTGCGGGAACGGTGCTCGGTCCCCTCACCTTCAAGCACCGGGCTTGCCAGACGCAGGTGCGAAGTATCGAAGCGCTTGCGCCTATGGACAGTAATGATGGGATGTCTGAACGGCAAGCCTCTGCGCAGGAAGACACATTTCTTTCACCGGCGGGCATCGCTATTCGAAGCGCTTCTGTCGAATCGCTTCGAATAGCATCGGCGGCGCCCGCCGCCTGGCCTTCACGGAACCGCTACTGGCCTTGGTGGATGTGGCGGAAGGTGCCGGGGCAGGTGCCGATGTGACGGGTGATGAACTTCCCGAAGTTGGTGGGGTCGGGCAAACTCAGACGGCGGGCCATGGTCGCCACCGGCTCATCTGTGTGCGCCGGCAACCGCTGCACCTGGGCAGATCACCATCATCCGCGCCCGGAACATGGCCCGGGGCATCGCCGCACGGGCCCCGGTGGGCGGGCACTCAGCGACCGTCACCGCCAAGGATCCCGCCAAAGCCGCGCGCACTCGCCGACGAGCTGGGCGCGCACGCCGGAACCGGCCCACCAACACCGCTACCGGATACGGCGACGCCCACCTACAGCGCCCTGGTCAACACGGCCTTCAGCAGCTGCCCGGAGATCTACGGCGGCGGCAATACTTCCGTGACAAGCTGCTGGGTACCGCTGCCGTCAATCGGGGGTCCGAGGACTCCGCGTCCGAGAGACGCGATGCACCGCCCGTAGCACCAGGATGAGCACCGTGACCGCCAGTGCGCCGTTGAGAGTGTCCATGATCATGACGACGGGGTGGGGCGCAAGCAACAGGCTCGGCAGCCTGGCGCTGATCATCCCCAGGCCCATGAGCAGGGGGAGCCATGCCCGAGAGAATCGCATGCCTTGATCGGGACTCTTCCCCTTCCGAATCTCGGTCCGCTCCCACCACCGGAAGGCGAGACTCATGAGGACCAGCGCGCACCCCATCGCGACCACGGACCAGTCCATGAACCGCAACATCACAACTCCTTCATCGGCAGGAGGATCTTCGTCCCGCGGGTGTTCGCAGTCAAGGAGCCGGCGCCCCGCAGCAGCCCTGGGCGCCCCTTATGCGTCCGTGCCCCGTGGGTTTGAAGTACCTGCCGTGATGGGGGTCGTGTCTCCTTACGTTGTTCCTGGGTCTGATTCCGGTCACTCGTAGGATCGGAAGGCCCAGGGATGCTGGGTGTGGCTGCG
>NZ_JBVHMR010000134.1:0-2286 GCF_055558375.1 Streptomyces sp. NPDC025793
CGCGGCCAGGACGTTGCGCAGCTCCACCGCGATCAACGAATCCACACCCAGATCCCGGAACGCCCGCTCCGCACCGACCTGTTCGGCGCCGGCGTACCCGAGTGCCGCGGCGGCCCGGGCGCGCACCTCGGTGAGGAGTTCACGTCGGCGGGCTTCGGGGGCGAGGTCGCGCAACCGGGCTTGCAGTCCGGTCGTGACGGTCTCGGCGGTGGTCTCGGGCCCGGCCGGGGCGCGGTACACCTCGCTGAGGAGCGAGCTGGGCCGGACCGCGGTGAAGGCGGGGCCGAAGCGGCTCCAGTCGACATCGGCCACGAAGGCGACAGCGGACGCGTCCGCAGCGCAGGCCGCGAGGGCGTCCAGGGCCCGGTCGGGGTCGAGCAAGCCGACGCCGCCGCGCAGTTGGCGGCCCTCCGCGTCGGCGTCGGCGGCCATGCCGCCACCGGCCCAGGGCCCCCACGCGATCGACGTGGCGGGCAGGCCCTCGCTCCTGCGGCGTTCCGCGAGGGCGTCCAACAGGGCGTTGGCAGCCGCGTAGTTGGCCTGTCCGGCGGAGCCGACCGTGCCGGCGAAGGACGAGAAGAGGATGAAGGCGGAGAGGTCGCGGTCGCGGGTCAGCTCGTCCAGGTTGCGCGCACCGGCGACCTTGGCGGCGAAGACGTTCCTGAACGCGCCCGGCGTGAGACCGTCGAGGACGCCGTCCTCCAGCACTCCGGCGGTGTGGACGACCGCGTCCACGGGGTGGGTGTCGAGCAGCGCGCGCAGCTTCTCACGGTCCGTCAGGTCGAGTGCGGCCAGGGTCACTTCGGCGCCGATGTCACGCAGTTCGCGTCGCAGCTCCTCGGCACCCGGCGCCTGGGCTCCGCTGCGGCTGACCAGGACCAGGTGCGCCGCGCCCTGCCGGGCGGCCCACCGGGCCACCCTGGCGCCCAGCGCGCCCGTGCCACCGGTCACCAGGATCGTGCCGGACGGCTGCCAGACCGATTCCGGTGCGCGGGAGGTCGGAACCAGACGGCGGCCCAGGACACCACCGGTACGGATCGCGGCCTGGTCCTCCTGCGGGCTCACGGCCTTCGCGCCCTCGGCGAGCAGCGTGACGAGCCGGGCCGCCGAGCGCCCGTCCAGCGTCGGGGGCAGGTCCACGAGACCGCCCCAGCGATCGGGGTGTTCCAGGGCCACGACGCGGCCTAGGCCCCAGACGGCGGCCTGGTCCGGTTCCGATGCGGGGTCGCCGGCCGTGGTGGTGACTGCTCCCCGGGTCAGCGTCCACAGCGGTGCCAGGACAGCGGCGTCACCGAGTGCCTGCACGAGCATCGTGGTCGCGAGCACGCCGCCGGGCACGTCGCCGTTCTCGCCGCGCTCCAGAGCGAGCGTGGAGACGACACCGGTGACCGGGGTGTCCTCGACGGCTACGGCGATCCGGCGGGCCAACTCGGCCCGGGTGTCGCTGTGGTGGTGCTCGACGACGACCAGTTGCGCCCCCGCGTCGCGCAGGGCACTGGTCAGCGCGCCGTCCCAGCCGTCGGAGCCGTCCAGGGACACGGGCCTGAGGAACAGCCAGTGCCCTGACAGCCGGGAACCTTCGGGCAGACCGGCGACCGTACGCCAGACGACCGTGTGGTGCGGTCCGCTGACCTCGACGGCCGATCCGTCCTCGCCGTAGGAGCGCTCCAGCCAGTAGCGGTCGCGGCGGAAGGCGTACGTGGGCAGCTCGACAGTGCCGGCGCCCTGGAGAAGCGTGGTCCACGCCACCGAGGCCCCGTTCACGTGCAGTCGCGCGAGGGCCGTCACGAGGTGCTGGGTCTCCTGGCCGTCCTTGCGGAGGACCGGCACGTACAGCGCGTCGTCCGCCGCGCCGTTCTGCGCGAGGGCGGTGAGGGTGCCGTCGGGTCCGATCTCCAGGAAACGCGTCACCCCCTCGGCCACCAGCGCGGCCACGCCATCGGCGAAGCGAACCGCCTCACGGACATGCCGCACCCAGTAGTCCGCCGACGCCAACTCCCCGTCCCCGGCCAGCTGTCCGGTCACATTCGACACGACCGGGATCGACGCAGTGCCGTACCCGATACCCTCCGCCACCTCGCGGAACGCGTCCAGCATCGGCTCCATCAGCGGCGAGTGGAAGGCGTGCGAGACCCGCAGACGCGACGTACGCCGACCCCGTGCCTTCAGCTCCTCCGCAACCTCGATGACGGCAGCCTCGACACCCGCGATCACCACCGCCCGAGGACCGTTGACCGCGGCGATCGACACCTCGCCCGCACGACCCTCCAGCAGAGGCAGCACCTC
>NZ_JBVHMR010000135.1:0-2164 GCF_055558375.1 Streptomyces sp. NPDC025793
CAGAAACCGCCACCGTCGCAGCAGCAAAAACAGACCGAGCCACACGCACGACAGTTCCTCCCGACAACACAGTCAGCAAAAACATCAACAAACTCTGCACACCAGCGCCGCCACAGCAAGCGCTGGAATGAATATATGGTTTACGGACCACCCCACAAATAACGAACCGCCAACCGGACAACCATCACTCACATAATTCACCCGAAGAGTCTCGCCGGCCCCCGCCGCCCGGCCAGCAGCCACGTCGGCCAACGCCCAGAACACCCCGGCCCTCCCGTGCGCCCAGCACTCCCTACGCCCAGAGGAGTAGTCACAAAGGCTCCTCCCGCAGGATGACCGCGCGTGTGCCGTGGGCGATGCTGTGCGCTGTGACAGCTGATCTTTGCCGAGCCCGAGACGGAGCCTCGGATGGCGACGGAGACGGGGGCACCCAACCGTCATCCGCTCCACCGCCAGTCCCTGCCGATCGCGCGCTCCGGCCACGGCGTGCCCGGCTGCGGCGGTGGCTGCGGCGCGCCGCGTTGGGCAGTGCCGTCGTGCTCGTCGTCGTCACGGCGGCCTCGTTCGTATACAACGGCGTCACGGCCGGACGCGAAGCGCCGCCGCGGGGACTCAGGTACGTGCAGGCCGCCGACATCCGTACGCGCTACCAGACCTGGGGCACGGCGGGCCCACCCGTCGTCCTGGTGCACGGCGCCTTCGAATCCGTGGACACCTGGTCGCGCCTTGCCCCTCTGCTCGCCCGCAACCACCGGGTGTACGCACTCGACCTGACCGGCGACGGATACAGCGAGCGCCACGGCCCCTACAGCGTCGACCACTTCACCCGGCAGCTCATGGGCTTCCTGGACGCCATGCACCTCGGCGGTCCGGGTGAGCGCCCGCTGTTGGTGGGGCACTCCAGCGGAGCCGCCGTGGTCACCGAGGCAGTGTTGCGGGCTCCTGGCCGGCTGGGCGGCGTGATGCTTCTCGACGGTGACGCCCTCGACACGGGTGCCGGACCACCGCCGGCCTTCAAGTACGTGCTGATCGACCCGTACCGCACCAGCCTGCTGCGGATCGGGCTCGGCATCGACACGGTGATCCGTAGCCTGTACGACGCACAGTGCGGGCCGGCTTGTCCGCGCTTGGACGCGGCCGGCCTCGATCAGTGGCGACGCCCGCTGCGCGTACCGGGCGCGGAGAACGCGCTGTGGAGCATGCTGGCCGCCGGGGTGCCCGGTCTGCCCGCGGATCAGGTGGCCAGGCTCGCCGACGTGCCCCTGCCCAAGTCGGTGGTGTTCGGCGCCCAGGACGACGTGTTCACCCGGCAGGCACCTCAGGAGACCGCCCGGCGCATCGGCGCACCGCCTGCAACGCTCATCCCGGGCGCCCGGCACCTGACGATGATCTCCAGTCCCGAGGAAGTCGCGACGGCCGTGGACAGACTCACGGCAGCATCAACCGCGGCCTCCCGATGACTCCGCCGCCCGCCCATACACGACCAGAACCACGCATGCCCCGAGCACGATCCGCACGACGAAGAGCATTGGCAGCACTTCGTGATCACGCGAGCCTCGCGGCGATGCAGCGATAGGAACAGGAGTCAGGCGTTCTTTCCGTCGTAGCAAGCCCGCGAGGCCCGGTCGGCCACAGTGGCGAACCCGGAGTGCGACAGAGCGCGCGAACTGCTTGCCCCACTCTCCGCGACGGACGCACGCCGCGAACGCACGAGCCAAAGGGGCCGGTAGCCGGGGCGAGTCCCATGGCGGGCGGCAGCCGGCTGGGAGGCGTAACCATCCCTGCCGGAACGGAGCGTGGGGTTCCGGCTACGTATCCAGCCGGAACCCCACGCCCTTCCGTACTTGCCGTGACCGCCCTCACTTCCGGCATTCAGTGCCGCGTGAAGGGCTACCACTGCCTTCCGTGCTGGTACCCGAGACCATCAAGTACCCGGAAGGAGTACAGCTGCTACGGCCGGGCGGGGGCTGGATTCGGCCGCGACCCGGCGCAGCAATCAGTACTGCTCGGTCTCCATGAAACCCGTGCCCCCGTTGTCGTCCGCGCCGAACGCGTCCGCGGCGGCGGTCGGGTCGAATCCGGGCGGGCTGTCCTTGAGGGCCAGGCCCATGCCGGCCAGCTTCGCCTTGACCTCGTCGATCGACTTCGCACCGAAGTTGCGGAT
>NZ_JBVHMR010000136.1:0-2163 GCF_055558375.1 Streptomyces sp. NPDC025793
CCAAGGTCCGCAGCGAACGCCAGCAACGCTGGGGCCGCCCACGCCCCAAAGCCGCCTGATCAACCCCGGCAACGTTCGTGGTCAACGCACTAGCTCGCTCAGTTGGCTGCGCAAGAATCCCGGGCTGCTGATTGCCATGGGCACCGGCACCATCCCCGTCGACCACGCGGCCCTGGACGCTCTCCCCAGAAGCCGCACCACCGAGACCATCCGCGGCCAACTCGTCGCCACCGGATGCCTGCCGGCCCGCAACACCTACGCTGCAGACTTCCAGCGCTGGCTGACCAACCACCTTGCCACAGCAGACTCGGCCGACCAACGGCTCATCCTCCACGAGTACGGCACATGGCGGCTGCTACCCAGGATCCACCGGCCCCGAGACAGCAGGCCCCAGACCTATTCAACCTTCCAGTATGCCAAGACCCGGATCAGAGCCGCCCAGTCGTTCCTCACCTGGCTCGCCCAGCACGACACGCCCGTGGCCGAAGCCACCCAGATAGACATTGACGACTTCCTCTCCCGCAACCCACAGCACCTGGGAGCGCTGGAGGCATTCCTCCGCTGGACCACACGAACCCGCAAGAGCCGCAAACTCGCCTGTCACAAACCGCGCAGCGACCAACCGAAACCCGCCCTTACCGCCGAGCAGCGGTGGCAACTGCTCCGCCGCGTGCTCCACGACGACGCCCTCGAGCCCGCCGACCGCCTCATGGGCGCACTCATCCTCACCTACGCTGCTCCGCTGACGAAGATCCTTCTGCTTCGCGCCGGCGACATACGGGTCACCCACAGCAGCTCCGCCAGCGCCGTCTACCTCACGCTCGGCGAGACCGAGATCCACCTACCGCCCGTCCTGGGCCAACTCGCCATCCAGCAGCTCAAGCAGGGTCGTCTTCCGTACAGCGGAGCCGCTCTGGCCACCGGCAGGTGGTTGATCCCCGGTATGAAAGCTGGTCGTCCGCTCAGCCACGCCCGCGCCACCGTCCCCCTCAGCCATGAGCCCGTGGCAGGCGCCGATGAGATGGCTACCGAGTATGCGGGGGTCTTCTACAACCAGCACCCTCAGTCGCGCCTCGGCCTTGTCACTGCTCTGTGTGGGGCTGACGCACTGACCGCCGCCGGCTGGGACGGTCCGGCCAACTACGACAACGACACGGCCAAGTTCTCCGCCGTCGTGAGCGATTGGGAGCGCCGCTTCGGCGCGCGCGTCGTAGCTGTTGGCTTCGGCACCCTCCACCTCAGCGTCGCGGCGCCCCCGGTGGATACACAGGAAGCCCTGCTCGTAGCCGCTGAGCACTTCGCCTTCTGCCCGGACAACATCTGGCAGGGCCCCCGTCCTTGCACCCTGGCCGCCTATGCGGAGCGCATCCTCGGTATGAACAGCTGGGATTTCTGGTGGGACTGACCCTCTGCGCAGATCCGTCGAGAGTGCTCACCTATGCCCTGGGAGGAACCTGCGGGATCGACTCAGCGGAACGGCTCGTCCACCGCCGTGTCTACAGAGAACTGTAAGCGGCTTGAACCAACGGCGATGGGCTATTGCCGACACAGGAATCCCGGACACTTCTGCATCCGGCCGATCCCGGCCACAAGCCCGGCTCGGGGGTACAACGTAGCCATCCGCTCGACGGACTCGTCCGGGAACTGCGCCCGTGCCCAAGTGGGCAACCGCCATGGCAACACGCCAGTCTCGGTTCGCTCCAAATCCAGCACGCCGCGGAACCTCACTGGACCGCCTATTAGTGGGATCTCACGTAGTTCGCCAGTCACATCCGCTCTTCTCGCTGCTGCATCACGACCAACCAAACGTCGCCCAAGCAGCGTACCTATCTGCGCAAGCTCTTAGCCGCGACGATCTACTGGCTTCATTGGCAGTCGATAGCTGGCGGTCTCTGGAGAATCCCTGATCGGCGTGCCTCTTTTGCAGGCGCTGTGCGGTACTGCCTGGCTGTTGGCTCGTTGGTCATCGGACCGCACCAGGAGTCAGGAGCGAGCGAATGGCCGTCGAGATCACTGAAGACTGCATCAACTGTGGCGCCTGCGAGCCGGAGTGCCCGAACGAGGCGATTAAGAGCTCATCTCATTTGGTGAGTCTGCGGTAGCAGATCAGGGTGCAGGCAATGCTGGTGAAGGCGAGGAAGTGGTCGGCTTTCCGTTCGTAGC
>NZ_JBVHMR010000137.1:0-2045 GCF_055558375.1 Streptomyces sp. NPDC025793
GAACGTCCTCTGGGCCCTCCTGCGCGACGGACGGACCTACGAGCTCGTGCCGCCCGCAGCCCTCGCGGCTTGACAAACGACATTAGGAATCGGTGCGACAGGTCAGCGCACCAATGACAGCAACTAAAAGTGACATTTAGATTACACAGAGATATGAAGGAGTGGCGGGCGGCGCCACCCCGGGCCTCCCCGGAGCCACGACCACCCAAATAATGGAGGATCCCAGATGCACGCCAAAACGGGCGACCAATTGCTGGTGCACGGCAGGACTGTCGGGCAAGGCGACCACGTCGTAGAGATCGTCGAAGTGCTGGGAACCAACGGCGAACCACCCTTCCGCGTCCGCGCGGAAGACGGCCACGAGACAGTCATGTGGCCCGGCCCGGACTGCGTCATCAAGCCTCCAGAGCACAGCAACTGACACTGGACCGCAGCTTTCCCGACGCGCGAGTCACCCTGACCGCCGATGAGGCCCGCACCATATTGACGAGCCAGCCGGGCGAGGCGTGAGTGTATGCCATGCTGACCGCATGATCGCTTCGAAGACGTCTACGGCGAGGCGCCGCCCGTCGACGAACACCAGCTGTCGACGCGGCCCCGCGCTGTCAGTGGCGAGTCATAGGCTCGCCTCAACATCAGCCCATACTCCGGCACCAACCCCAGCCCCGGCGCGAAGCACCGGGGCTGGCTACTGTCCGGCCTCCCCCTCCGGATGCCGGACGGTCCGCTTCACGGCCATCTCCACGTCGTACCGCGACTTCCCCTCGGCCTCAGCGTGCGCGGTGATCGCGGACTGCGCCGCCGCGGCCGCCTCACGCCACCGGGTCCACTGCGCGTCGCACTCCTCGCCGACGAGGCCGGCCAGTTTCGCGCGCTCGACCTCGGCGGAACGTTCCAGCTCGACCAGCTCATCGGGGATATCTGCCACGCACATGGATCCTCACTGGTCGACACGCGACGCTCTGGCCGAAACGGCCGGTGTCAGGGCCGAGCGCTCATGGTCTCAGAGGCTGAGCGGCACGCCGATGAGGCTGGTGACATCACTTCCGAGGTCACCCAGAGGACCGCCGGACGGGGCGCCGGCACCAAGGGCTTGAGCCTGTGCAGGCGCGGCCAACGTGACGCTCCCCAAGGCAAGGACTGCTGCCAACGCAATGGTGGCGATGACGCGGCGGACGGCGTTCATGGAAAACCTCCCGAGACGGATCAGTGAGAAGCCTTCCAGTCACCGACGGAGACGCACCCGCTGTTCCTCCCTCTGGGGGTGCGTCCAGCTCCAGCCGAAACGACCGGGACTCTCGTCCGTACGGCTACATGGCCGAGCTCTTCACCACCGAGCCAACCGAACCCCAACCCCAGATCACCCCCGCAACCGGAACCGAAACAGCTGCCGTGCCACCCTGCGGGACATGGCCCACCGGTAGCAGGCGAGCTCCCAGGGCACGCAGTGATCGGGGGTGGTGAGGTCTTCGCAACGAGGGCTGGCGTAGGCGAGCGGGGCCCCGCACTCTCGCCGGAGTTGATACGGGCCCAACATCGGTCCTCTGTACGCAACATGGCCGGAGTGTGCACCACGGGTCTGACAGCCTCTGACGCGCCGCGATATCGACGACACCGTCTTCGCCTTCCAGGCTGCGATCGCCCGAACCTGGGGGACCACGACCGCCGAGCGCACCACCCGGGATGCCGGCCAGCCCGGTGTGCGGCTGCGGATGTACAGCCCTGCCACAGGTCCTCGGGGAGGCCACCCTGCCGGAGCGCCTGGCACGGATTGAGACGTGGTCCGTCACCACGGGGGGAGTAACGGACCCGCCGCGTCCACGGTGCCACATCAGCCCGAGGCTCGTGAGGCTCCGAGCGAAGTCGCCCGCTGGGCGACGACGTGACGACCGACGTCCGGACACAGTGCGGCAAGCGGAGTGGCCTCCCGGTCGTCGTCCGATCCCTCTCACTGGCCGTTCTCTATCCGTTCGTGTGCTCGATCTGGTTCGAACGGAGTCCTGGATCGGGTGAGTTGGCCGACGTCGAGGCATGAAGGAAGGGCC
>NZ_JBVHMR010000138.1:0-1961 GCF_055558375.1 Streptomyces sp. NPDC025793
CCGGATGTCTTGATCGGGCACTCGATCGGTGAGATCGCTGCCGCGCATGTGGCGGGTGTGTTGTCGCTGGAGGATGCCTGCGCTCTGGTGGTGGCTCGTGGTCGGCTGATGCAGGAGTTGCCTGCTGGTGGTGTGATGGTGGCGGTGGAGGCTGCCGAGGACGAGGTGCTGCCTCTGCTGGAGGGTCGTGCGGGCGAGGTGTCGATCGCCGCGGTCAACGGTCCTCGGGCGGTGGTGATCGCGGGTGTCGAGGCTGCGGTGGTCGAGGTTGCGGAGGAGCTGAAGGCACGGGGTCGGCGTACGTCGCGTCTGCGGGTCTCGCACGCCTTCCACTCGCCGTTGATGGAGCCGATGCTGGATGCGTTCCGTGAGGTGGCGGAGGGTATCGGGTACGGCACTGCGTCGATCCCGGTTGTGTCGAATGTGACCGGACAGTTGGCCGGGGACGGGGAGTTGGCGTCGGCGGACTACTGGGTGCGGCATGTCCGTGAGGCGGTTCGCTTCGCCGATGGCGTGGCCGCGCTGGCGGCCGAGGGGGTGACGCGTTTCCTGGAGATCGGACCCGACGGCACCCTCACCGCCCTCGCGCAGAGCTGCGTGCCGCACGATGACGACGCCGGTGACGCCCTGTTCGTACCGATGCTCCGCAAGGACAGGAGCGAGGTGGAGACCGTCGTCGTGTGCGTCGCCGCCGGATACACGGCGGGCGTCTTCGTCGACTGGACGGCGGTACTCGGTCAGCACTCCACGGTCGATGTCGACCTGCCGACCTATGCCTTCCAGCGTGAGCGGTTCTGGCCGCAGACCAAGCGCAGCGAGGTCGTGTCCGACGTCGAACTCTGGGAGCCGACCGAACCAGAGGAAGCACGCGAGCTGGCGGACAGCCTGAACGTGGGCGAGGACGTCGTCCAGAAGGTCCTGGCAGGACTCGCGACCAGGCGTCGGGACCGCATCGTGCGCGCCGAGGTGGACGGCTGGCAGTACCGCGTCGACTGGCAAGAGGTCACTCTCACGCCGGGTGCCGGCCGCTCCGGGCCGTGGCTGGTGCTCCACTCGGCGGGGCAGTCGGCTCATCTGGAGACCATCACCGCCGCTCTGCCCGAACACCTGCTCCTGTCCCTCCCCGACGAGCCCGATCGTGCGGAACTCGCGCGAGCCGTTGTCACCGCCGTTCAGGGCACGCAGCTCGCCGGAGTCGTCGTCCTGTGCGACACGGTCGTGCAGGCGCTCGTCGCCACCCAGGCGACAGGTGACGCGGAAGTCGAAGGACCTGTCTGGCTGGTGACCCGAGGAGCGGTCCGTATCGACCACCTGGAGGACGACGGTCCGCTGCGCGCCGAGCAGGCGGCCGTCTGGGGACTGGGACGTGTGGCCGCGTTGGAGCACCCCGAACGTTGGGGCGGCCTTGTCGATCTGCCGGAGGTGCCGGACGAGGACACCGCCGGACTCGTCGCGTCGGCACTCGCGTCCTCCGTGGAAGATCAACTCGCCCTCCGCGACGGCCGGTTCCATGCCCGCAGGCTCCGGCGGGAGCCGGCGCGGCAGCCCACGGACCAGGGCTGGAAGCCCGGAGGGAAGGTCCTGGTCACCGGTGGCACGGGTGCTCTCGGCGCACATGTCGCGCGCTGGCTCGTCCGGCGTGGGGCCACCGACCTGGTCCTCACCGGCCGCCAGGGAGCCGGCGCGCCCGGCGCCGAGGAACTCGTCGCAGACCTGCGCGACTTGGGAGCGCAACACGTGAGCCTGGAGGCCTGCGACGTGTCCGACCGGACAGCGGTCGCCGACCTGCTCTCGCGGCACCGTGTCAGTGCGGTCTTCCACGCCGCGGGCGTCCCCGACTACAAGCCCTTCGACGCTGTCGACGCCGCTCATGTGTCGCGGGTGGTGGGGGCGAAGGCGTGGGGTGCGGTGTATTTGGATGAGTTGACGCGGGGTTGGGATTTGAGTGCGTTTGTGGTGTT
>NZ_JBVHMR010000139.1:0-1794 GCF_055558375.1 Streptomyces sp. NPDC025793
CGCCCTCGCCAAACGCGCAACCGGCGAAACCACCCCAACCTGGCGAGACGCATAAACCGCAATCACCCGCGAACTACACGAACCAGACGTCCTCTGACAACCCGGTACGCGGACACACGTGCAGGCGAGCATGGACACCGACGCCGACCGGCTCGAGGTGCCGGGCCACGGCCTCGCCGACTTACAGTCGTGCGGCGCCGCGCTCGACCGGCGCCCGTGCTGTGAACAGCGCGTGGTTGACCGTTTGCTGGGTCGGTTTGAGGCAGCGTCCCGGTAGGCCGTGTCGTCACCCAGGGGCCGGCTCCTATAGGCGCGGTTGGCGAGGATGGGAACGCGCTGGCGTTCAACAGATCCGGATGATCCGGTGAGCACGGGCGCAGTGAGATCGGGTCCGCGGCCCGGCAGCGCCGGCGCGATCCACAGCAGCTGTCCGATTGGGTCGGTCACCGCCTGCACGTTCACTCCGTGTCGGCGGTGCTGGTGGGAGAAGTCGGCCCTGTCGACGACCCGGTCGCACTCCGCAACGGCGCCGTCGAGGAGGAGTTGTGGATCCCACAGCAGCCGAATTCCGTCGTCTGCCAGCAGCTGATCTCCGCCACGATGTGCCCGCCGCGAACTGGCCCGATGGGGGCGTCGCCACCAGACACCTGCCGGGCGCTGTCGCTACATGCGGGGGTGGGCACACGTTGGCGAGGATAGCCGCCCCAAGACCACCCCACCCATGTCAAACCCCGCTGCACTAGTCACCGCCAGGCCTTTGACCAGGAGAAATACCGAGGTCCGGCTGGAGTACTAGCCTGGAAGAAGAGAGTCCTCCGCGTTCGCTGACGGAAGTGATGATCATGCACATCAACGGTTCGGTAGCCCTTGTCACCGGAGCCAACCGTGGCATCGGAATGGCATTCACGGAGGCTCTGCTCGCGCACGGCGCAGCAAAGGTCTACGCCGGCGTCCGGGACCCGAACACAGCCCTGGCCTCCGGCCTCACTCCTTTGCGACTGGACGTCACCGACGAGGAGCAGGTCGCCGCAGCCGCACGTGCCGCCGATGATGTCAGCATTGTCATCAACAACGCCGGGGTCACCGGTGGCCCATCGCTCCTGGAGGGCTCATTGGACGGTGCCAGGCGCGAGATGGAGGTCAACTACTTCGGAACCTGGGCCGTCTCACGTGCGTTCGCACCCGTACTGGCCGCCAATGGCGGCGGAGCACTGGTGAACATGCTCTCCGTGGCGTCGTGGGTGGCCAACCGGCAGTTTCCGAGCTACGCAGCCTCCAAGTCAGCCCAATGGTCACTGACGAACGCATTCCGGCTGGCCCTGCGAGAGCAGGGCACGCTCGTGGTTGGCGTGCACGCCGGCTATGTCGACACCGCCTTGGCGGCGAACGTGGACTCCCCGAAAATCCTCGCGGACGACGTGGCCGAGGCCACCATGACGGGGCTGCTCAATGATGAACCCGAAGTGCTGGTTGACGAGGTCACCCGCCGGGTACGCGCCGCGCTCTCGGGGGGACTGGACGAGCTGTACGCCAATCGGTAAGTGCCCGGGCCGCTGTGGCCCCGGCCGTCGAGCGAGCCGGGGAGGTGCGTTCAACCATGACGTGGCTACGGGCTCTCCATCCATCGGCCGCACCGGGTTGGCGCTGGGCCCCGTAAAGGTGGTGCCCCTTCTTCATCGCACAGCCAGTGCCTTAAACGCAATGCCGTTGACTTTGGGCCGTGTTGGCGGTTCAACGGATACCAGGGGTGGTGTTCCGTGGCTGCTCGGCTGGTCGATCGTGTGGCGCTTGGGG
>NZ_JBVHMR010000140.1:0-1788 GCF_055558375.1 Streptomyces sp. NPDC025793
GGAGGGTGGGGGTGGTTCGGTGGTGGTGGCTGATGTGGAGTGGGGGCGTTTCGTTCCGGCGTTCACGAGTCGTCGTCCCAGCCCCCTGCTCGCCGACCTCACCGGCTCCACTGGTACCGAGGCCGTCGAGGAGAAGACGACCGAAGACGCCCGCGCCGTCCTGACCGCCCGCTTGGCACAGCGACCCGAGAAGGAGCGGCTGCGCGCGTTGCGGGAACTGGTCCGCGAGCGGGCGGGTGTGGTGCTCGGTCGCTCCTCAGGCTCCGCCCTGGACCTCAACCGCCCCTTCAAGGACGTGGGTTTCGACTCCCTCACCGCTGTCGAACTGCGAAACCAGATCCATGCCGAGACCGGACTACGGCTGCCGTCGACCCTCGTCTTCGACCACCCGACCCCACGTCACCTCGCCGATCACCTCCATGGCGAGCTGTTCGGTCAGTCGCCGGTCAGGGAGACGGGGCCCGGCACGGGTCTGCGGGCGGCGGGGAGCGACGAAGAGACATTCCGCAGTGCGCTGGCCGCGATTCCCTTCTCCCGTTGGGAGGAGAGCGGCCTGCTGACAGCTGTGCTGTCCCTGGCGGACAGCGGCACGCTCGATCAGTCGCAGAACGCGGACGAACCCGCACCCGGCGCGATCGAGGCCATGGACGTCGACGCACTCGTTCAACTGGCCTTGGGCGACTCCGCATCCTGAAACACCGTCCCGCCGCCCCACCGCCACGACCTCCCGTCCGCCCGCGAACGGGCCATGAACCAGTGGAGTTTGAGCATGCCCACCTCCGAAGAGCGCGTGGTCGCCGCCCTGCGTGCCTCCCTGACCGAGAACGAGCGTCTGCGTCAGCGCAACGACGAACTCAGCCGGGCAGCGACCGAACCGATCGCCATCATCGGCATGGCCTGCCGCTACCCCGGTGACGTCACCGATCCGGAACAACTGTGGGACCTGGTCGCGGCCGGCGTCGACGCCATCACGCCGTTCCCCGCGGACCGTGGCTGGGACACGGCCGGTGACGCCTCCCCGGGCACTACGGGACAGGGTGGATTCGTCACCACGGCCACCGATTTCGACGCGGCCTTCTTCGGAGTGTCACCCCGCGAGGCCGTGGCGATGGACCCGCAGCAGCGCCTCATTCTGGAGACGTCCTGGGAGGCGCTGGAGCGCGCGGGCCTCGAACCCACCACCGTGCGCGGCAGCCGCACCGGTGTCTTCGTCGGATGCAGCAACCAGAACTACGGCGCCGTGTCAGGAGACGACACACCCGAGGGCATCGCGGGACACTTGCTGACCGGCAACGCCGCGAGCGTCGTCTCGGGCCGGGTGTCGTACGTCCTGGGTCTGGAGGGTCCGGCGGTCACGGTCGACACGGCCTGCTCCTCCTCCCTGGTGGCCCTGCACCTGGCCGCCCAGGCACTGCGCGCGGGCGAATGCGACCTCGCCCTCGCCGGCGGCGTCACCGTGATGTCCACCCCCGACGTCTTCGCTGAGTTCGGTCGTCAGGGTGGTCTGGCGGGTGATGGTCGGTGCAAGGCGTTCGCGGAGGGGGCGGATGGTACCGGCTGGGGTGAGGGTGTGGGTGTGCTGCTGGTGGAGCGGCTGTCGGACGCCGTGGCGCGCGGGCATCGTGTGTTGGCGGTGGTGCGGGGTTCGGCGGTGAATCAGGATGGTGCGTCGAACGGTCTGACGGCTCCGAACGGTCCGTCGCAGCAGCGGGTGATCCGTGCCGCGCTTGGGGCGGCTGGTGTGTCGGCGGCTGAGGTGGATGTGGTGGAGGCGCATGGTACGGGGAC
>NZ_JBVHMR010000141.1:0-1781 GCF_055558375.1 Streptomyces sp. NPDC025793
GCGGAAAGGCACACACTTTCTCGGCTTCCTCGGTCTCGCGGCCGCACTGACCTGCTACAAGAAGCTGACCAACCGCACCACGTGAGACAAGCTCTTAGCCCGCCGCGCTGCAGCCGCGGACAACGGCAACCCCAAAAACACCCGGCATAACGACTGGGTCGAATCGCCGTGAGGCGCCGAACCCACCCCAGCACACTGCGTCACCAATCACGGGATATGGCACAGTTTCTCAGCTTGATCATTAACCTCGCTGCTGTTTCAGGCGGACGTGTTCGGTGAGGGTTTCGATTCGTTTCACGGTCTTCCCCGGCTCGTGACGTGGGGCTGGCCTGCGGTTTTTCGAGCCGGGTGGGCGTCCGGGTCCGGGCTTGGAAGGTCTGGGCACGTCGGCGGGACGGGCGGTCTTCACGCGGAGGTGGCGGAACCCTCGGCGGACCCGGGCGGGGGTGAGCCGGCGCGGCTCGGCGGGCCGTTCCCAGGGTCGGCGGAGGTCCTCGGCGAGGGGCCGGGCGAGGCGGAGTTGAGTGTGGGCGGCGATGATCAGCCACGTCCACAGGTCGGCCGTGTGTGGATCGCGGACCTTGGGGACGGTCCAGCCCAGGGTCTGCTTGAACAGCCGGAAGGTATGTTCAAGATCGAATCTGCGGAGGAATGCCTGCCAGCGGACATCGACGTCCTGGCCGGTCATGCCGGTGCGCGAGGACCACAGCCACACCGGCTTCGGGTCGCGGTCACCGGGGAGATACTCGACCTTCAGCCGGATCAACGTGCCGTGGATCAAAGGGAGTTCACCGCAGTGGTCGAGCCAGGGGCCACGGGCCTGCAGGCGGGGGTGCATCCGGTCCCAGGCGAGGGCCTCGGCCTTGCCGTAGCGGGTGGTGTCGCACGTCGTGGCCTGGTCGGGGGTGTGCCAGGACTCCGGCTTGGAGAAGGTGAGGACGCCACCGTGCTTGCGGGGCTGCCCGCCACGCGGGGTGGAGCGACGCGGTCCGGCATCCCGGAGCATGACCCGGTCCGAGCGCAGCCGGCCGACCAGCTCGACGGGCAGGTCGGCCAGGACGTAGGCGAGGCGGGTGACGTCGTAGCCGGTGTCCATGACGACGAGGATGTCCGCGTCGCCCGGCCGCCACTGCCCGGCGTGCACCAGCCGGTTGACCACCTCGCGCAGCTGGGCGGCGGTCACCGCGGTGGCGTCGTCGGCCGGCCCCAGCCGGATCGCGTCCAGCACGGCCGTCCACGAGGTACGTCCCGTCTCCAGGGCGGCGACGAAGGAGTAGGGCCAGCCGGGGATGAACTGATCCGCGCTGCGGCCCCGCCCGTAGACGTGGCAGAACAGCAGCTCCGGGCTGGTGGGGACGTCGGGCCGCAGCCAGTTGCTCACGTCCACGGCGAGCACGATCCGCCCGTCGGCGGCACGCGGCAGCGGCGTGGAGGCCAGCAGCCTGCGCAGCCGGCGCGGCTCCAGCCAGCCGTGGTTGACCGCGTCGTACATCGCACCGTGCCCGCGCCGATACTCGGCCGTGAGCGTCAACTCGACCAGCGACGTCACCGGGCCGTCCGAGCACAACACCGCGTCGGTGAGCTCGAAGAGCGCATCGGCGCGGGTGTAGATGCAGTCGTAGAACTGGACACGAAAGTGGGACAGGACGCCCAACGCGGCGTCAGCGGACTGTTCAGCGGCGAGACTCTTCACCAGCGGCCGTTCCTTCACGCGACGTTGCTCGACACCTCGAAGCGTGAAGAACGGCCGCCCTGCTGTCCCGAGAACGAACCAAGATCAG
>NZ_JBVHMR010000142.1:0-1772 GCF_055558375.1 Streptomyces sp. NPDC025793
CCCGAGTACATGGTCCCGTCGGTGATCGTGCCGTTGGATGCGTTGCCGTTGACGCCGAATGGGAAGTTGGATCGGCGGGCGTTGCCGGCTCCGGAGTTCACTGCGAGCGTGGAGGGCCGTGCTCCGCGGACGGCGCAGGAGGAGGTTCTGTGCGGGGTGTTCGCGGAGGTGCTCGGTGTCGATGAGGTCGGCATCGACGACAACTTCTTCGAGTTGGGTGGGCATTCGCTGTTGGCGGTGTCGTTGGTGGAGCGGTTGCGTGAGCGTGGGCTTGTGGTGCCGGTGCGGTCGTTGTTCGTGACGCCGACGGTGGCTGGGCTCGCGGTCGGTCTGGGCGTCGCGGACAGCGGTGCGTCTGTGCTGGTTCCGCCGAACGGGATCGTGGAGGGCGCTGATGTGATCACGCCGGAGATGGTGCCGTTGGCGGGGCTGTTGCAGGAGGAGATCGACCGGGTCGTGGCCCGGGTGCCGGGTGGCGTGGCCAATGTGGCGGACATTTACCCGCTGGCCCCTCTGCAGGAGGGCATTCTCTTCCATCATCTGATGGGTGCGTCGTCGGGTGAGGACGCGTATGTGCTGCCGATGGTGCTCGGGTTCGATTCCCGGGCCCGGCTGGACGAGTTCGTCGCTGTGCTGCAGAAGGTGGTGGACCGGCACGACATTCTCCGCACGGCCGTGTTGTGGGAGGGGTTGCGTGAGCCGGTGCAGGTGGTGGCCCGGCACGCGCGGATCCCGGTCCGCGAGATCACGTTGGAGCATGACGGTGACGTGGTGGACGGTCTGTTGGCGGTGTGCGGGTCGGTGATGGATATCACCGCGGCACCGTTGGTGCGGGTGACGACGGCCGGGATTCCCGGTTCTGAGCGGTGGGTGGCGTTGCTTCAGGTGCACCACCTGATCCAGGACCACACGGCGGTGGATGTCCTGTTCGCTGAGGTCCAGGCGTTCCTGGAGGGCCGTGAGGCGGAGCTGCCGGTGCCGCTGCCCTTCCGGAACTTCGTCGCGCATGCCCGGCTGGGAATGCCGGTCGCCGAGCACGAGGCGTTCTTCGGGCGTCTGCTGGGTGATGTCGTCGAGCCGACCGCGCCCTTCGATATCACCGACGTACGCGGTGACGGCACTGAGGTCACCGAGGCCCGTAAATCCCTCGACGGGGGCACCGCCGCAGCTGTACGTGAGGTGGCGCGGCGTCTCGGGGTGAGCGTGGCGACCGTGCTGCACGTGATGTTCGCGCGGGTGGTCGCCTCGGCCTCGGGTCGCGAGGACGTCGTCTTCGGCACCGTGTTGTTCGGGCGGATGCAGGCCGGTGCCGGCGCGGACCGGGTTCCCGGGTTGTTCATCAACACCCTGCCTGTACGCCTCGACACCAGCACTGGCGGCGTACTGGACGCAGTCCGGTCCATGCAGGCCGATCTGGCCGAGTTGCTGGTTCACGAGCATGCCCCGCTGGCGTTGGCACAGCGCATGAGCGGTGTGGCTGCCGAAGCACCGCTCTTCACCGCCCTGTTCAACTACCGGCACAGTGCGCGTGCGGCGGACGCCGATATGGAAGTGGAGGGGATCGAGGTCCTCTTCGCTCAGGAGCGGACGAACTATCCGTTGACGGTGTCGGTGGACGACACCGGTGACGGGTTCGTCTTCACCGTCCAGTGCGTCGACCCGATCGATCCCGGCCTGGTGCTGTCCCTGATGGACACCGCCACCAGCGGCCTGGTCCAGGCCCTGGACCAGGCTCCCGACACCCCCGTACACACCCTGCCCGTCCTCAACGA
>NZ_JBVHMR010000143.1:0-1770 GCF_055558375.1 Streptomyces sp. NPDC025793
CTCGGTCAGCAACGGACCGAGACTCCCGCGACAACTGGGCTCTCATGCCTGACCAGCAGAAACCACACACGAGGTTCGGAAAGAGAACGACCTCTCAGCTTGATCATTAACCTCGCTGCTGTTTCAGGCGGACGTGTTCGGTGAGGGTTTCGATTCGTTTCACGGTCTTCCCAGGCTCGTGACGTGGGGCTGGCCTGCGGTTCTTCGAGCCGGGTGGGCGTCCGGGTCCGGGCTTGGAGGGTTGGGGCACACCGGCGGGACGGGCGGTCTTCACGCGGAGGTGGCGGAACCCCCGACGGACCCGGGCAGGGGTGAGCCGGCGCGGCTCGGCGGGCCGTTCCCAGGGGCGGCGGAGGTCCTCGGCGAGGGGCCGGGCGAGGCGGAGTTGGGTGTGGGCGGCGATGATCAGCCAGGTCCACAGGTCGGCCGTGTGCGGATCGCGGACCTTGGGGACGGTCCAGCCCAGGGTCTGCTTGAACAGCCGGAAGGTATGTTCAAGATCGAATCTGCGGAGAAACGCCTGCCAGCGCACATCGACGTCCTGGCCGGTCAGCCCGGTGCGCGAGGACCACAGCCACACCGGCTTCGGGTCGCGGTCACCAGGCAGGTACTCGACCCTCAGCCGGATCAACGTGCCGTGGATCAAAGGGAGTTCGCCGCAGTGGTCGAGCCAGGGGCCACGGGCCTGCAGTCGCGGGTGCATCCGGTCCCAGGCGAGGGCTTCGGCCGTGCCGTAGCGGGTGGTGTCGCACGTTGTGGCCTGGTCAGGGGTGTGCCAGGACTCCGGCTTGGAGAAGGTGAGGACGCCGCCGTGCTTGCGGGGCTGACCGCCGCGAGGTGTGGAGCGACGCGGTCCGGCGTCCCGGAGCATGACGCGGTCCGAGCGCAGACGGCCGACGAGCTCGACGGGCAGGTCGGCCAGGACGTAGGCGAGGCGGGTGACGTCGTAGCCGGTGTCCATCACGACGAGGATGTGCGCATCACCCGGCCGCCACTGCCCGGCGTGCACCAGCCGGGTGACCACCTCGCGCAGCTGGGTGGCGGTCACCGCGGTGGCATCGTCGGCCGGCCCCAGCCGGATCGCGTCCAGCACGGCCGTCCACGACGTGCGTCCCGTCTCCAGCGCGGCGACGAAGGAGTAGGGCCACCCAGGGATGAGCTGATCCGCGCTGCGGCCCCGCCCGTAGACGTGGCAGAACAGCAACTCCGGGCTGGTGGGGGCATCAGGACGCAGCCAGTTGCTCACATCCACCGCAAGCACGATCCGACCGTCGGCGGCACGCGGCAACGGCGTGGACGCCAGCAGCCGACGCAGGCGGCGCGGCTCCAGCCAGCCGTGATTGACCGCGTCGTACATCGCACCGTGCCCACGACGGTGCTCAGCCGTGAGCGTCAGCTCGACCAGCGACGTCACCGGCCCGTCCGAGCACAGCACCGCGTCGGTGAGCTCGAAGAGCGCATCCGCACGGCTGTAAAGGCAGTCGTAGAACTGGACACGAAAGTGGGACAGGACGCCCAACGCGGCCTCAGCAGACTGTTCAGCGGCAAGAATCTTCACCAGCGGCCGTTCCTTCACGCGACGTTGCTCGACACCTCGAAGCGTGAAGAACGGCCGCCCTGCTGTCCCGAGAACGAACCAAGATCAGCAGGTCAGGTGAACCGCCGAGGTTAAACACAATGCCGTTGACTTAGGGGTCTGGTGGGGGTGCGATGGCAGGTATGACCTGCAGCGTTTCGACTGGCCAACAGGTGGGCTTGGGCGGTCGCGGG
>NZ_JBVHMR010000144.1:0-1690 GCF_055558375.1 Streptomyces sp. NPDC025793
GGTGGGAAGGCGCGGGGGATCACCGGGCCGAGCTCGTCGGCGCAGACCACCGTCGAGCCGGCGGGCGGGCTGGTGTAGAGCCCGACGATCCGCGTCCTTTTCCCTCGAAGTCCGGATCCTTCGAGCGCGTCCAGGATCGCGTGCGCCGCCAGCGGACCCCCTCCGCGAGCAGGATTCGGCGCACCTGGGAGCGGCTGACCTCGATACCCAGGTCCCGGGCCGCGACGGCCAGCGTGTCCAGGGTCCACTCCGAGGGCCCTGACTCGTCCGCCGTCCACATCTCGTTCGACGGCTGCACCTCGAGTCGGCCGGGCGGGGTCTGCTTGACCAGGCCGACGATCCTCGAGCGTTCGGCTTCGGTGATCCTTCGCCTGCGTCCCTGCCCGCCCAGATCCTCCAGGCCCTCCAGCCCCGAGCGGTTGAAGCGGTGCAGCCAGCGGCGCACCGTCTTCTGACCACACCTCAACTCGTCGGCGATCTGCGGGACCAGTCACCCGTCCCAGCTCAACTCCACCATCCGGCACCGCTCCACCACATCCCTCGGCGCTTTTCTGGCCGACGCCAGGCGGTGGACCACCGCGTGCTCGCCCTCGTCACGGCCCGGCCGTGCCCTCAGCACCATGACCCAGCACCCGCCCCCGAGTACCCGCAACCGCCCCGCTACCAGCAGCTATACCCACCGAAAGAGGAATCCAGCACTACGCCGCGGTGCAGCGGGCCCTGGAGCTGTCCGCCGACGCACCGCTGGTCGCCAAGCGCGGCGTCGACGGCGCCTACGACACCGGTCCGAAGACGCATCCGGACGCGCAACGGTACGCACATCTCGCTACCAGCAGGCGATCGAGCGGAGGGTGAAGGTGATGGACACGGCCGCTTTCGTGCTGGCCGAGGTGCAGGGCCTGGTTATGCACATATTCGACGTCGCGGCATCAGGCGCCATGCCTGCGATTTGCGCAGGGCGCGACATCGGCACTCAGATCGCCGTTGGCTGACATCCGGTAGTGCCCCGGCCGGTTGCGCTCAGAACCAGCCCAAGGGGCCGTCGCTGCATGGGTGATTCGCCATGTCCCGCTCATGGACAAGGAGGCTGATCGGCAACGGACTGACATGGTGCCCGTGCGTACAGGCCCAAGGGGCGCAAGTGTGGTTAGTGGCACATGCGACGCAAGGAGGATCCCATGAAGCGATCGGCGCCACAGCAGGCTCCCGAGATCCAGGTGGTGGCCCAGGGGCAGATGCCGCCGGGAGCCGTCGAGCACGCGCAGGAGAAGGTACGGGCGCTCACCGGCCGGACGCGGGAGCCGGTTCTGTTCGCCCGCGTCAAACTGCCCTCCTCGGCGCCGCCGCCACCGGCACCTCGCCTCTGACTGCCCGCCAGCTCCTGCTCGTCAACCTCTTCACCGACCTCGTCCCGGCCGTGGCTGTCGCCTTGCGTCCACCGCACCCCGAGGTCACCGAACGCGTGACCCACGAGGGACCCGAGGCATCGCTCGGCACGGCCCTGACCGAGGAGGTGGCGTGCCGAGCCGTGGCCACCACCCTGGGCGCCACGGCTGGCTGGCTCGCCGGGGCCGCTGGTCGGCGGGAAGGCGATTAGCCCGGCGCTCGGTCAGACTGGGCAGCGGCAGGTCCGGCGGGGCGACCGGCTCGGGCAGGACGGTGGTGGCGGTGACGGTCGGGGACCGGCCCT
>NZ_JBVHMR010000146.1:0-1649 GCF_055558375.1 Streptomyces sp. NPDC025793
AGAGGTCGTTCTCTTTCCGAACCTCGTGTGTGGTTTCTGCTGGTCAGGCATGAGAGCCCAGTTGTCGCGGGAGTCTCGGTCCGTTGCTGACCGAGATGTCGTGGGGGTGGCAGATGCCATCGATGCGGGCGGTGCTGGAAGCGCGGCAGAAGGCCGCGGCAGTGCGGGTGGAGGAACTCGAAACCGAGCTGGAGCGGGTGCGGGCGGCTCTGGCAGAGGCCGAAGAGGTGCTCAGACGCCGAGTGATCGGCCTGGAACAGTATCTGGAGGCACTGGCCGAGGAAGAAGCGCCCGCCGTAGCGGCCGGCGGGGTGTCGCAGAGGAAGCCGGTGGGTCCGCGCCGGGCGGTGCCTCACCGCCAGGACGCGACCGACATCGAGGTGCTGTCGGTGGACTACCAGGCGTTGATGGCCGCTGCCCTGGAGGCGGGAGCCGATGGGCTGGGTGCCCGGCGGGCAGCGGTGGTGCTGGGCTGGGACAGTGCTTCCGCCTCCCGCGTCGAGGGCGCCAGGGCCCGACTCAAACGGCTGGTGGAACGGGGCTGGCTGGTCGAGGAGAAACCGGGCAGCTTCATGCTGCCCGCGCCGGAGCAGGACGCTGCCGGCGCTGGGCGGCCAGGCGGCGGCTCATGAGCATGGTCATCGACCACAGGACGACGGCCTCGCTGGTGTCGGTGCGCCGTTCGTAGTCACGGACCAGGCGTCGGCTGCGCAGGAGCCAGGCGAAGGACCTTTCGACGACCCAGCGGCGGGGCAGGACCTCGAAGCCGCTGGCATCGTCGCTGCGGCGGACGATGTCGAGGACGACTCCGAGGTGCTGAGTGGTCCAGTCGGTGAGGTGGCCGGTGTATCCGCCGTCGGCCCAGATGCGTGCCAGCCGCCGGAAGTGATTCTTTGCTGCGGGCAGCAGGGTGCGAGCCCCGTCCCGGTCGGTCGTGGAGGCCGGCGTGACCAGCACGGCCAGCAGGAGCCCGAGGGTGTCGGTGAGCAGGTGGCGCTTGCGCCCGTTGATCTTCTTCCCGGCGTCGTATCCCCGCGAAGTGAGGGTAACGGTGGCGTCCGCCTTTACCGACTGTGAGTCGACGACCGCTGCGCTCGGCTCCGGGCTGCGACCCTCAGCCCGGCGGACGGCTTCGCGCAGCCGGTCGTGCAGCTCGGTCGCCAGTCCCGTGTCCCGCCAGCGGGCGAAGAAGGCATACACACGTGGCCAGGGTGGGAAGTCGGACGGCATCGCCCGCCATTTGATGCCATTGTCGACGAGGTAGCGCACGGCGTCGATCATCTGCCGGTGGCAGTAGCCCTCCGGACGGCCGCCCCGGCCTGTCAGCCACCCCGGCACCGGCAGCAGATCCCGCACCGACGCCCACTCGGCATCGCTTATGTCCGAGCCGTACCGGGGCCGACGTTCCGGCCGGTCACCCGCGTTCCCGAACCTATGGGCGAGACAGTCACACCCACGAGTGGCCGGACTGGACCCGCCAACCGCGACCACGCGACACTTCGACAACAGGGCCTCTTGCTTCTCGTTGGACTCGACAACCGCGAGCTACCAAGAGGCCCTTCCTTCATGCCTCGACGTCGGCCAACTCACCCGATCCAGGACTCCGTTCGAACCAGATCGAGCACACGAACGGATAGAGAACGGCCAGT
>NZ_JBVHMR010000147.1:0-1640 GCF_055558375.1 Streptomyces sp. NPDC025793
CGCGTCGCGGAAGGCATCGGCTACGCCGCACCCTCCATCCCGGTCGTCTCGAACGTGAGTGGACGCCTCGCCGCAGACGGCGAGTTGGCGTCGGCGGACTACTGGGTACGGCATGTCCGTCAGGCGGTCCGTTTCGCCGACGGGGTGAGCGCTCTCGCCGGCGAGGGTGTGACGCGTTTCCTGGAGATCGGACCCGACGGCACCCTCACCGCCCTCGCGCAGAGCTGCGTTCCGCACGATGGCGACGCCGGTGACGCCCTGTTCGTACCGATGCTCCGCAAGGAGGGTTCCGAGCACCTGGCGCTGCTGCGGGGGATGGCGAAGCTGCACGTCGACGGCGGGGAGGTCGACTGGACCCCCGTCTTCGGTGGGCACGACGGTGCCGTGGCTGTCGCCCTGCCCACCTATGCCTTCCAGCGCACCCGATTCTGGCCCACGGTCACGGCGCACACGGTGGCGTCGGGGATGCCGTCGGACTCGGACGGTGACGCGTCCTTCTGGTCGATGGTGGAGCAGGGGACGCAAAACCTGGCGGACACGCTCGGCGTGCCTCAGGACGCGCTGGATGCGGTCATCCCCCGGCTGACGGAACTGCGCCGCGAACAGATGGAGCGCGCCGAGGTCGACGGCTGGCGGTACCGCGTGGAGTGGGCGCCGGTGGAGGTACCGGCCACGGCTTCCCTGAGCGGGCGCTGGCTGCTGCTGCAGGAGCCCGACGCCGTCCCTCTCGCCGGGCTCGATCGGTGGGTCCCCGGTCTGGAGCGGCTCACCTGCGACGTGCGGGACAGGGAGGGGCTCGCCGCGCTGCTGGAGTCGGCGGTCGACGAGGGCGAGCCGGCCGGTGTGCTGTCGTGCCTGCCCCTCTCCCGCTCCCTTTCACCCTCCGCCGGGGTGGTCGAAACGATGGCGCTGGTTCAGGCCCTCGGTGACGCGGGCGTGCGCGCGCCGTTGTGGGTCGTCACCCGGGCCGGGTTCGGCCCCGGTCGCGGCCCCGACGATCCGGCGCAGGCGGCGATATGGGGGATCGGCCGTGTGGCCGCTCTGGAACACCCGGACCGGTGGGGCGGACTCATCGACGTGGCGACGGAGCCGGGAGTCGAGGAACTCGCCGCTGTCGCTTCGGTGTTGGCCCATGGCGGCGAGGACCAGGTGTCCGTGCGTGACGGGCGGATCCACGGCCGTCGGCTGTGCCCGGCACCGCGGCCCGGCACGGATCCGGGAGCGTCGCTCGGCGACGGCCGTCCGTCTCCGCGGCGGCTCCTCGTCACCGGAGGTACCGGTGCGCTCGGGGTGCGGGTCGCCGAGTGGTTCGTCACGCGCGGGACGCGGGAACTCGTCCTGGCGAGCAGGCGCGGCCCGGACAGCCCCGGGCTGGCCGAGACGGTCGACCGCCTGCGGGCGGCCGGTGCGGAACGTGTCGACGTCGTCGCGTGCGATGTCGCCGAACGGGCTCAGGTCGCCGCGCTGCTCGAAGCCCATCACGTCGACGGGATCGCTCATGTCGCGGGAGTCCTCGACGTGGAGCTCATCGATGCGATGACACCTGCTCATGTGTCGCGGGTGGTGGGGGCGAAGGCGTGGGGTGCGGTGTATTTGGATGAGTTGACGCGGGGTTGGGATTTGAGTGCGTTTGTGGTGTT
>NZ_JBVHMR010000148.1:0-1634 GCF_055558375.1 Streptomyces sp. NPDC025793
CGGTGGCCGTTCTCATATCCGGACCCTCACTCCGACGCCGGGACAAACACCCGGATCAGGTGGGAACCGGTACACCACTTCCAGGGACGCAACCGCTCTGCACAGTGAACCTCTCGGCCGTTCAGCAGCCGCTCATCGCCGCTCACCCGACAGGCCTTTCAGCCACCGGCGGGTGTGCGGGCAACTTCGACCGGCTCCCCCGTCGTACTACCCGGCGGCTCCCAGGGGTTCGGCGAGGCGGTCCAGCCGCCTGTAGAGCGCCCGTACGAGTCGAGCGTAGTCCTTGGCGCAGCGACCAGACGTCAAGGATCGGAAGGTGTCATGAACCCGTTTAACCACAGCCATCGATTGTCTAGAAGGGCTCCACCGGCGAGGACGTCCACGCCGCCCAGGTCGAACTGAACCGGTTCGGTTACGGCCTCGCTGTCGACGGCAGCTTCGGCTCCGGCGCCGACAGCGCCGCCCGGGCCTTCCAGTCCGCACACAGCCTCGGCGTCGACGGCCAGACAGGCCCGCAGACCTGGCATACGCTCGTCGGCAGCTGACCGCCGGACCCCTCCAGTGGCGAGCGTGTGAGGCGGCGTGACCGCGACACGTGTTCCTGGTTGGGAGGCCTGACCAAGACCGGCCTGCAACACCAGCTCACCGGCCCCGCGGTCAACCTCGCCCGCATCGACGCCCGCCTCACCGACACACCGCGGGTGCGCACTCGCATGGGCCACTTCGCTGCCCTTCGCTCCGCCATCTCTGACGGAGCGAAGTAGCAAGCACCGGGAATTCGCCAACAGCACCACCAAGAAACGCTCAGCAGGGCGAAGTAGCGGCCAGGCCCCGAATTGGCCGACAGCGTCATCGAGGGCCGGTACAACTTGCACCGACTGCACAGCGGCCTCGGCTATCGCAGTCCCGCCGCTTGCGAGGCCGCCCTGGCGGCCTGACGACCACATCGATGGTGTCCGCCAAAGCGGAAGAAGGCCACCAGACGCAGACATCCTCTATGTGGGTGCCAACTCCTGCCTGGACGCGGGTCTCATGGATGCGGAGTCGTCCGTCATCGACCACAGGGCCGCCGACGTCATTTCGAATTCCTGGGCCGAGGTCATCCACACCAGCAAGCCCCACCTCACGCACGCCGACCCTGCTGCTCAATTCGTCTGGGCTCGGGGATCGTTGAGGCGCGAGGGTGAATACCCCGATTCTTGACGTTCTGGTGGTGAGGCTGCGGGCACGGGAGGCGCTGACGAACCAGATGCTCAGGAACGAGGAATTGCGGTCGGCGTATGCGGCGTGGGCGGCGGACCGGCCGGCCGAGGCGCTTGGAGACCCGTTGCCGTGTTGCAGGCCGTTGGCCTGTCGGTATGTCAGAGCGTGTCATGCCCGGTCGCACGGACGGCCTGAGCACCCTGGGTGCCGCGGACGCTCTGTGGGTCGATCTGACGGCCGACAGTGCTGTGCCGACGGCTTCTGGGGCATTCACCTGCTCTCCTGCCCGTGCCCGGGCCGGGTACGTCCTCCTCGGCAACCATGTGGTGGCGACGATGAGCGCGAGCGGCGGTCAGTGGAGAGTTCCGGAAGTCGAGGTACGCCGGGCGGCCGCGGAACTGAACGCGGTTCGGATGGACAGGCAGGACCTG
>NZ_JBVHMR010000149.1:0-1445 GCF_055558375.1 Streptomyces sp. NPDC025793
CGATTCCTAATGTCGTTTGTCAAGCCGCGAGGGCTGCGGGCGGCACGAGCTCGTAGGTCCGTCCGTCGCGCAGGAGGGCCCAGAGGACGTTCACGCGGCGGCGGGCGAGGGCGAGGACCGCCTGAGTGTGGCGCTTGCCCTCGGCTCGCTTGCGGTCGTAAAACCGGCGGGACTCCTCGCAGTGGCGGATGCTGAACAACGCGGAGGTGTAGAAGACCCGTTGGAGTCTGCGGTTGTATCGCTGAGGGCGCCGCAGGTTACCGCTGATCTTGCCGGAGTCCCGCGGAGCGGGAGCGACACCGCCGAAGCCGGCGAGCCGGTCCGGAGTGCCGAATACGGTCATGTCGCCGCCGGTGGCGGCCAGGAACTCGGCGCCGAGGATGACGCCCAGGCCGGGCATGCTGGTGATCACTTCGAAGTCGCGGTGCTGGCGAAACCGGGCCTCGATCAGCTTGTCGATCTCGGTGACCTGCTGGTTGAGGGCGATCACCTCCGTCGCCAGCGTGTGCACCAGCTGGGCGGTCAGCTTCTCGCCTGGGAGGCTGGTGTGCTGGCGCTCGGCGGCCCGGAGGGCGGTCTCGGCCAGCTGCTCGGCGTTGCGAACGCTGCGGTTGCGCAGCCAGGTCTTAAGGCGCTTGGCGCCGATCCGACGGAGGGCGGCCGGTGTCTGGTAGCCGATCAGCAGGGTGAGGGGTCCGACGTTGGTGAGGTCCAGCCGTTCCAGGCCGGGGAAAATGCCGGTGAGCTGGGCGCGAAGGCGGTTCACGGTGCGGGTGCGGTCGGCGACCAGGTCCATCCGGCGGCCGGTGAGGATCTTGAGGTCGGTGACGGTCTCGTCTCCGGTGCGTAAGGGGTGCAGGTCACGCCGGAGGCGGACCTGGTCGGCGATGACGGCGGCGTCTTTGGCGTCGGTCTTGCCCTCGCCGCGGTAGCCCTCGGAAGCTCGGTGGATGGCACGGCCGGAGAGGTAGAGCACCGGCTGGTCGTGGTTGAGGAGGATCGCGATGGCCAGGGCGGCTCCGCCGTCGGCCAGGTCGATGCCCCAGGTCACCTCGTCGCCCAGGTCCAGTACATCGGCGAGGAGTTGGAGGAGTTCGGGTTCGTCATTGGCAACGCGTCGTGACAGCAGCCGACGGCCGCTCTCGTCGATCGCGACGCAGTGGTGATGGGTCTTGCCTGCGTCGATGCCGGCCCAGATCGCGGCCATGTGATGCCTCCGTGCGGTGTGCTGCTGGTGCCTCCCGACGGACGACCTCGCTGTCGATTCCCTACTTGGCGATCATTCGCAATTCCTAATTGGCAGCCGAGTCGTCGTGGGACGTCGGGCGGCCAATCGATGCCAGCCACGAGTGGCAGAAGGTTGAAAGCCACACCCGACGTCCCTGGGTAGATGAACCATACGAAGGGCTCACCCTGTCCCGCAGAGCAACGTAGGGAAGGTTGAG
>NZ_JBVHMR010000150.1:0-1438 GCF_055558375.1 Streptomyces sp. NPDC025793
ACCATTTCGAGGGTGAGCTCGTCGTGGTTGCGCAGGAAGATGCCCCACTGGCATTTCGACGGGATCGCGGGGGTCTTGGCGAGGATCTCGGAGACCGGGTAGCGCGATTCGCGGCGTACGGCCATGAAGATGCGTGGCATGACGGGGAAGTGGAAGGCCATGTGGCACTCGTCGCCGCCGGTGCCGTAGTCGCCGAAGTAGTCGACCACGTCCTCGGGCCACTGGTTGGCCTCCGCCAGCAGCACCGTGTCCGGGTACTGGGTGTCGATCTCCTTGCGGACCCGCTTCAGGAACTCATGGGTCGCCGGCAGGTTCTCGCAGTTGGTGCCCTCCTGCTGGTACAGGTACGGCACGGCGTCCAGCCGGAACCCGTCGATGCCGAGATCCAGCCAGAACTTCAGCGCGGAGATCATCTCCTCCTGCACCGCCGGGTTCTCGTAGTTCAGATCCGGCTGGTGCGAGAAGAAGCGGTGCCAGTAGTACTGCTTGCGTACGGGGTCGTACGTCCAATTGGAGGCCTCGGTGTCGACGAAGATGATCCGGGCGTCCTGGAACTGCTTGTCGTCGTCGGCCCATACGTAGTAGTCGCCGTACGGCCCGTCCGGGTCGCGCCTCGACTCCTGGAACCACGGGTGCTGGTCGCTGGTGTGGTTCATGACGAAGTCGATGATGACGCGCATGCCGCGCTGGTGGGCGGCGTCCACGAACTCCACGAAGTCGGCGAGGTCGCCGAACTCGGGCAGGACGGCCGTGTAGTCGGAGACGTCGTAACCGCCGTCCCGCAGCGGTGACTTGAAGAACGGCGGGAGCCACAGGCAGTCCACGCCGAGCCACTGCAGATAGTCGAGCTTGGCGGTCAGGCCTTTCAGGTCGCCGATGCCGTCGCCGTTGCTGTCCTGGAAGGAGCGGACCAGTACCTCGTAGAAGACGGCGCGTTTGAACCAATCCGGGTCACGGTCCTTGGCGGGCGTGTCCTCGAAGGTGTCCGGAACGGGCTCATTGACGATCATGTGGTGGGTGACCCTCCGATCTGCGGGGTGGACGGTCGCAGGACGCGGAAGACGTGCGCGGGCCTGATACCCGGTTCGAGGCGCACATAGTTGGCCCTGCCCCAGTGATAGGTCTCGCCGGTGAGCTCGTCGCGCACCGGCACGGACTCGTGCCATTCCAGGCCGAGTTGCGGCATGTCCAACGAGACCGTGGCCTCCTGGGTGTGGCGGGGATCGAGGTTCGCGACCACCAGAACCGCGTTCGACCCGCTCCGCCTCGAGTAGGCGATCACCGCGTCCTTGTCGGCGTGGTGGAAGTGCAGATCGCGCAGTTGGCGCAGCGCCGGATTCTGCCGTCGGACGGTGTTGAGGCGGGTGATGAGGGGGGCGATGCTGCGGCCCTCGCGTTCGGCGGACTCCCAGTCGCGGGGCCTGAGTTGGTACTTCTC
>NZ_JBVHMR010000151.1:0-1380 GCF_055558375.1 Streptomyces sp. NPDC025793
GGGCGCCGCGTTCCGCAACCCGCGGGACTACGTCGACCCGGTTGTGTGGGACCGCGAGATCCAGCTGCTCGTGCGCGACTACCCGTTCGACGAGGCGATGGCCACCCGCTTGTTCCGCGCGGCGGTGTCCTACCTCGTCGCCGCGATGGAGAAGTGGGGCCAGGGACTGGAGATGTGCTGCGGGCGGATCGTGGACATCGCCGTGCACGTCTTCATCCTGGACACCCGCAGCTACCGGGAGTTCTGCCACCGGCACTTCGACGGCCGGTTCCTGGAGCACATCCCGGAGATCGCGTTCAAGTACGACGGCTCCGTCGAGCGGACCGCGCACATCATCGCCCACAACGGGTTCGAGGTGGACTGGAAGCTGTGGGAGGCCGACTACGCCAAGTGCGGCCCCTGCACGCCCGGCTCCAACTGCCACTGCCCCCCTGAGCACGACCGGCCCGTAACCGGGGTCGGTGAGCGCCCGGAGGCGCCCCGCGCACCCTCGGGCACTCTTTTGCTCCCATTTATGCCGGTTCCAGGCTTTCGCTCATGTCCCATCGGTCACCCGGTTACGGGCTCGGGTCAGGTTGATAGGGCCCCCACCCCTCGCTATGGGTGCGGACAGACCTGCTCGCCCAACTTCCCCACCCACCACCTGCACGCGACTCGCGGACAGGCCCATAAGGGCTCGCTCGTGCTGCCGTCCGGATGATGAGGTGGCACGGTGACCAATCATGATGAGGCGGCGACTGTCCGACCGTTGACACTGGCCTGGGTGAGCCGACACCTGAAGGCCGACGAGCGGATCGTCGGAGCCGAGGCGCTGCACGGCGGCGCCACAGCCGACATGCGGAGGCTGACGATTGGCACGCGGGACGGACGCACCTGGCACCTGGTGCTGCGCTCCTTCGTCGACCTGACCCGGCAGGGGCCGGCCGAGGACCTCCTGCACAGGGAGGCCGACGCCCTGACCACGCTCACCGGCACCGGCGTGCCGGCTCCCGGACTCGTCGCCGTCGATTCGACCGCCGCGCACTGCGAGTACCCCTCGCTCCTGATGACCCACCTGCCGGGCCGGACGGTCCTCGACGACGAGGGGCTGGAGACGCGCCTGCCCCTGCTGGCCCGTCAACTTGTGGCGGTCCACGCGGTGCGGCCGGCCGTCCGGCCCCGGGAGTACGTGGCGCTTACGACCGCCGACACGGTCGTGACTCCCGAGGGCGCCGACGCCGCGGTCTGGGCCGCCGCGATCGACGTGATCCGCAGGCCCGCGCCGCGCTACGAAGGGCGGTTCCTGCACCGGGACTTCCAGCCCGGCAACGTGCTGTTTGACCTGCCGCCCGAGGACCCGGCCGGTGCCGCCTGTGCCCGGATCACCGGCGTCGTCGACTG
>NZ_JBVHMR010000152.1:0-1366 GCF_055558375.1 Streptomyces sp. NPDC025793
GGTTGCGTCCAGGGAAGTGGTGTACGGGTTCGACCTGATCCGGGGGTTTGCTCCGGCATCGGGATGGTGCCCGCATAGATGAACGGCCACCGGCTGATCTTCGAGGTGTCGAAGCCCGAAGGAGATCAGCACGATGACCGCACCCCACAGTCTGCCCCTGCACGTCCTCACGGAAGACAATCTCGTCGCGGCGAGTCCCGATCTGCTGCGCGCGATGGTCAAGACGTTCGCCGACGCACTCATGTCCGCGGAGGCGGACGCCCTCTGCAACGCCGAATATGGCCAGGTCAGCGACGAGAGAGTCAACCACCGCAACGGCTACCGCCGGCGCGAGTGGGACACCCGGGCAGGCACCGTCGAGCTCGCCATTCCCAAGCTCAGGTCCGGGAGCTACTTCCCGCACTGGCTGCTGGAGCGACGCCGCCGGGCCGAGCAGGCCCTCATCTCGGTGGTCGCCACCGCCTACCTGCTGGGCGTCTCCACCCGCCGGGTCGAGAAGCTCGCCGAGTCCCTGGGCGTCACTCAGCTGTCGAAGTCCCAGGTCAGCGCGATGGCCAAGCACCTGGACGAGCAGGTCGCCGCGTTCCGTAACCGGCCCCTGGATGCCGGCCCCTACGCGTTCGTCTGGGTCGATGCCCTGACTCAGAAGGTCCGCGAGGGCGGCCGCATCATCAACGTCCATGCGCTGATCGCGGTCGGCGTCAACGCCGATGGGCACCGCGAGATCCTCGGCCTGGACGTGGCTACCGCCGAGGACGGCGCCGGGTGGCTGGCCTTCCTGCGCTCGCTGATCGCCCGCGGCCTGTCCGGCGTCCAACTGGTCATCTCCGACGCGCACATGGGCCTGGTCAACGCGATCGGCGCCACCCTGCCCGGCGCGAGCTGGCAGCGATGCCGTACTCATTACGCCCGCGCACTGCTCAGCCAGGTGCCCAAGTCGGCCCAGCCGTGGGTGGCCACCTTGCTGCGGACCGTCTTCGAACAGCCCGACACCGACGCAGTCCAGGCCCAGATGCGCCACGTCCTCGATGCCCTGGAGGCCAAGTTCCCCAAAGCCGCAGCCCACTTGGACGCCGCTCAGGGCGACGTGCTGGCGTTCACCGCGTTCCCGCGCGAGATCTGGCGACAGATCTGGTCGAACAACCCGCAGGAACGGCTCAACAAGGAGATCCGCCGCCGCACCGACGTCGTCGGCATCTTCCCCGACCGCACCGCCCTGATCCGCCTCGTCGGCGCTGTCCTGGCTGAACAGAACGACGAGTGGACCGAAGCCCGCCGGTACATGGGACTCGACCTCCTGGCCAAGGCCCGCCTCCACCCGATCGAGTCAGAAACCGACGAGACCGTCCTCCCGACCGAACTCACC
>NZ_JBVHMR010000153.1:0-1361 GCF_055558375.1 Streptomyces sp. NPDC025793
AGTGGGCGTTAAGTCCGATCTTCCTCGGTTCGTGATCGCTCGATCGTGGTACTGACAGCCGTACGAGCCGTCGGGTGGGCATGTCCATGTTGAGATGTGGGGTGTGAAGAGAGAGCCGTACCTCAGCGACTTATCGGACGAGCAGTGGCTGTTGATCGAGCCGATGATCACGGCCTGGAAGCAGGACCGGGTGGCGCGGTCGGCGACCGGAGATCCCGGGTCCTGTGACCTGCGGGAGGTCGTGAATGCGATCTTCTATCAGAACCGGACGGGCTGCCAGTGGCGCTACCTGCCGCACGATCTACCGGCCTGGTCAGCGGTGTTCTACTACTTCAGACTGTGGCGCGAGGACGGCCTCGACCAGCGGATCCAGGAACTCCTGCGCTGCCAGGTGCGCGAGAGAGCCCGCCGATTAGAGGACCCGTCCCTCGTGATCCTCGACACCCAGTCCGTCCGCGCGGCCGCGGGTGTCCCGAAGACCACGACGGGACTGGACGCCAACAAGAAGGTGTCGGGGCGCAAGCGGGGACTGGCCGTCGACGTTCTGGGCCTGATCATCGGCGTCGTCGTCCTGGCCGCATCAGCCCACGACAACGCCGCCGGCACCGCCCTGCTCGACCAGGCCGCCGAGCGGTGCGGGATGCGTCTGGAGAAGGCTCTGGTGGACCAGGGCTTCAAGGACGAAGTCGTCATCCACGGCGCGTTGATGGACATCGACGTCGAGGTCGTCCGCCGCAACCCCGCAGACCAGGGCAAAGGCTTTGTCCCGCAGCCGAAGCGGTGGGTGGTGGAGCAGACGAACGGCACGCTGCTGCTGCACCGGCGTCTGGCTCGTGAGTACGACCACCGGCCCGACACCTCCGTCTCGCGCGTCTACTGGGCCTCCACCGCGAACATGACCCGCCGCCTCACCACACCGAGTCCCGCCTGGCGCGACACCCTCGGGCTTGCCGCGTGAACGTCGCCGAACTCCTCGCCGGCCTCCAGGCCCAGCACGACGAAGTCACCGCCCGAGCCGGAGAACTACGCGGCCAGATCGAGTACTTGACCGCTGCCCTGGGCGAGACCGAGGCCCGACTCGCGGACCTGGACACCGCCCGGAAGGTCATCGCGGAGGTCGCGCCGGCAGGAGCCGAACCCGACCCGCCCGAGACGAGCACCGCCTACCAGGCCATCGTCAACGCCTTCAACCAGCGCCCCGGCCAGGTATTCAGAGCTCGTGAGCTGCACGAACTCCTCGGCATGCCCACCGACGAGGCCTCCGTCAACGTCACCCGCAGCCGCCTCGGACGCCTCGTCCGCCAAGGCTTCCTCACCCAACCCGGACGAGGCCGCTACCAGAAACGGACTTAACGCCCACT
>NZ_JBVHMR010000154.1:0-1351 GCF_055558375.1 Streptomyces sp. NPDC025793
GTCAAGGACGGCGTCCACGTCAAGGACGGCATCGTCGCCAGCTTCCGCGTGGTCTGCGACCACGACGGCGGCTGGGACGAAGGCGGCCGGGGCGGCGACCGCGGCGGAGACCGCGGCGGAGACCGCGGCGGCGACGGCGGCGGCGACGGCGGCTGGGACGACTGATCCGAGACCGACCGCGCAATATGGGGCCCCGGCCCGCCGCAATCGAGCCGGGAACCCCCACCCCACCGCTGTCCGACAACCCACGCGCCACACGCGCACCAACGGGCCCGGACACCAGGCATCACACCCTGGTGCCCGGGCCCACCCCAATTCCCCCCACCACCAGCCAGCCCGCCCCGGCATCTTCCGCCCCCGCCCCCCCCCCGCTGCCCCTCCGTGCCTCCGCCCCACCCCCGAACAGCGGGAACAAGCGCAAGCGCTTACGCCAGGAGCCCGCCCCGGAAACGGGGGCCACGCACCTCCTCGGAGCACCCGCCGACCCCGTCAACCATTGCCGGCTGCCCGCGCACCGGAAGCCCGGACACCCGGTAAGGGCGATCCCGGGCACCACGACAACGCATCCGGCGGACCCGTCATGATCGGGCGCCGTACCCTGAACTCCCCCAGCAGCCGACCCAGCGAACCCACCCGCACCACACCCGAGCCTCCCGTCGGCACCACACCGTCGGCCCGCTCCGTACGCCGACACCGCCGACCCCTCCGGCGCCGCACAAGCAGCTCACACCACACACCACGCCTGGCACGACGCATGGGCTCGCGCAGTAGTGGACGGAAAGTCTACTCGCGGAGACCGGCGCCGACGGTATCAGGACAGCCGCCGCCGCAAGCATCACAGCCCTGATCAGCGGAGGAACGCTCTACCGCCGCTTCCGCCAACCGACCACACGCTGAGAACAGCAGCACACGAACTTCGTTCTCTTCGGCGAGGTGCCGGTGGATCAGTACCCCCTTCTGACCCGGGACTCCGCAGCGACTTGACCACTTCGACCGGGTTGTGCATCGGGACCCGGGCCGAGGCGCATGCGAACGTAGCGCGCGTTACCCGGACCAGGCCGAAAAGGGGGCTCCGCAACCTGGCGCTCGGACGCTCCCGAGGCGGCCTGACCAGCAAGATCACCTGGCCTGCGACGGCGCCGGCCGCCCGCTCGCTTCACCGTCACAGGCGGCAACACCAACGACCGCACCCAGTTCATCACCGTGATGGAGGCGATCCGGGTGCCCCGCCCAGGCCCGGGACGGCCCCGGGTGCGGCCCTCGCACGTCCCGGGCGACAAGGGCTACAGCTCCAGGGCGATCCGCAGCCGGCCGCGTCGGGGCGGGATCAGCCACACCATTCCCGAGCGAG
>NZ_JBVHMR010000155.1:0-1278 GCF_055558375.1 Streptomyces sp. NPDC025793
ATCTTTAACTAATGCGGCGGGGCTTTGGGGTGGTTGACCTCTTCTTTTGTCCCTTTGCTGGCTGTGTCTTCTTGGGCGTGTGCACGTCGTGGCGGGGTGCAGGACGGGTGTTCTTCCGGCCTGCTGGTCGTCCGGGCCGGGTCGGGTGGGTTTCGGTGCTCTGGCCGGGCAGGCGGTCTGTGGGCGGATGTGCCGGAAGTCGCGGCGGACACGCGCGGGAGTGAGCCTGTCCGGTGCGCTGGGTTGCTCCCAGGGACGGCGCCGGTCGGCTGCGAGGGTGCGGGCGAGACGCAGTTGGGTATAGGCGGCGAGGATCAGCCAGGTCCAGCGGTCGGCGGCCTCGGGCGTGCGGATCTTTGGGGAGGTCCAGCCGAGGGTCTGTTTGAAGAGTCGGAAGGTGTGCTCGATGTCGAAGCGTCGCAGGTAGGCCTGCCAGAGACGGTCGGTGTCTGCCGGGGTGGCGTCGGTGCCTGACCACCACAGCCAGACCGGCTTGGGTGTTGCGCCGCTGGGCAGGTGGCTGATGTCCAGGCGGATTACCGTCCCTTCGATGACCGGGAGGGTGCCGTCGGCGGTGGCCCAGGAGGAGCGGTGGGTGAGCCTGGGGTGCAGCCGGTCCCAGGAGCGGGCTCTGGCGGTGCCGTAAAGACGTGTGTCGGTGACAGTTTCGGTGTCCGGGTCGCCCCAGGTGTCGGGCTGCCCGAAGACGAATTCGCCGCCGTGCCGGGGTGGGCGGCCCATCGTGTGTGGCTGGCGGGGTGGAACAGCCCGGCGCAGGACCCGGTCGGAGCGCATCCGGGCGAGGACCTGGACCGGCAGGTCTTTGAGGAGGAAAGCGAGACGGGGTGCGTCGTATCCGGCGTCCGCGATGACGAGGACGTCGGGGTCGCCCTCCTGCCACTGTCCGGCGGTGATCAGTCGGTGGAGCAGGTCACGCAGCTGTCGGGCGGTGACGGTGGCGGTGTCGTCCCCGGGGGCCAGGCGAAGCGCGTCCAAAGGCGCGGTCCAGGAACTGCGGCCCGGCTCGAGCGCGCAGATGATCGAGTACGGCCAGCCAGGGACAGGGATGTGCTGGTCCTTGCCCCGGCCGTAGGTGTGACACAGGATCCGCTGTGGTGAGGTGTGGGCATCGGGGCGTAGCCAGCAGGTGATGTCGACGGCCAGGACCAGCCGGCCGTCGACAGCCCGCGGCAGCGGTACCGCGGCCAGGGCCCTCCGCAGTCGGCCGGTATCAACCCTGCCACGGGCGAGGGCGGCGTAGAGCCCGCCATGACCACG
>NZ_JBVHMR010000156.1:0-1275 GCF_055558375.1 Streptomyces sp. NPDC025793
CTAGTGCGTTGACCACGAACGTTGCCGGGGTTGATCAGGCGGCTTTGGGGCGTGGGCGGCCCCAGCGTTGCTGGCGTTCGCTGCGGACCTTGGCGCGTTCGCGGCGTTGTGCGGCCAGCACGTCGGGGTGGCGGGCGTTGGCGTTGCGCCACCGCAGGTAGTCCTGGAGCCTGCGGGCGAGCGCGGTGTGGTTGGGGTGGTTGGAACCGCCCATGACGAAGGCGCGTAAGGGTCCGAACTGGGCCTCGATCGGGTTGGCCCACGAGGCACTCGTCGGCGTCAGGCACAACTCGACCTTGTTCTTCTTCGCCCAGGCCCGGATCGCTGGGGTCTTGTTCGCCGAGAGGTTGTCCATGATCACGTAAATGGGGGCGCCGTCGGGTCGGGCTGCCCGGATCGACTTCAGCGCCGCCAGGCTGTGGTCGCCGCCCTTGCGGCGGCGGGTCACGCCCCACAACTGGTCATCGCCGAGGGAATAGCAGCCGTGGAAGTACCGGATCCCGTGGGTGCGGTGGTAGGTGGCCGGCAACCGGTCCGGCTTCTTCTCTGGTGCCCAGCCGGTGCCGTGGCAGGGCCGGATCGACAACGGGCCGAACTGATCGAACGCGAAGCACCGGTCCGGGAAGCGGCTGGTCACCTGCTCGATGCGGTCGAGTTTCATGTCCTTGTCCGGGTCCTTGGACTCCTTCCAGGTGCGGGTGCGCTGGAAGGAGATCCGGTGCTCGCGCAGGATCTGCCGCAGCCGTTCGCGGCCTATGCGCACCCGGTGATCCCGGTTGCGGGTCAGGTAGTCGGCGAGCTTGCGAAGGCTCCAGTGCGTGAACGGGCGCCCCAGCGTGATCGGGCGGGTCCTGGCCGTCGCGATGATGAACTCACGGTCGTCATCGCTGATCAGGCGGGGACGGCCTCCCGCCCACCGAGGGTCCAGCGCGGCCAGCCCTCTCTCGTTGAACGCATGGATCACGTCCCGGACGGTGTCCTGATGCGCGGCAACCAACTTGGCGATCGCCGTCACGGTGGTACCCGACGCCGACGCCATGATGATCAGTGCCCGGCGGACCCGCACGGACTCGTGACGGCCCCGCCGAACAATCTGCTGCAGCTTCTGCCCCTCTTCATCGGTCAATCGCCGTGCCCTGACCGGCTCTGCCATCTTCGCCCTCACCCTCAACAGCGATCACGTCGACATCGAGGATGAGGCCTACACACCCGGCACCGCGAGCATCGACCGGCGCGTCCCCAGCACCCCGGCAACGTTCGTGGTCAACGCACTAG
>NZ_JBVHMR010000157.1:0-1272 GCF_055558375.1 Streptomyces sp. NPDC025793
GGCACTCGTCGCCGCCGGTGCCGTAGTCGCCGAAGTAGTCGACCACGTCCTCGGGCCACTGGTTGGCCTCCGCCAGCAGCACCGTGTCCGGGTACATCGCGTCGATCTCTCGGCGCACGCGCTTGAGGAAGGTGTGCGTGGCGGGCAGGTTCTCGCAGTTGGTGCCCTCCTCGGCGTAGAGATAGGGGACCGCGTCGAGCCGGAATCCGTCGATGCCGAGGTCGAGCCAGAACTTCAGGGCCGCCAGGACCTCCTCCTGTACAGCGGGGTTCTCGTAGTTCAGGTCCGGCTGGTGCGAGAAGAAGCGGTGGAAGTAGTACTGGCCGCGCACCGGGTCGAAGGTCCAGTTGGAGGCCTCGGTGTCGACGAAGATGATCCGGGCGTCCTCGTACTGCCGGTCGTCGTCCGCCCACATGTAATAGTCGCCGTAGGGGCCGTCGGGATTCTTGCGGGACTCCTGGAACCACGGGTGCTGGTCGCTGGTGTGGTTCATGACGAAGTCGATGATGACGCGCATCCCGCGCTGGTGGGCGGCGTCCACGAACTCCACGAAGTCGGCGAGGTCGCCGAACTCGGGCAGGACGGCCGTGTAGTCGGAGACGTCGTAACCGCCGTCCCGCAGCGGTGACTTGAAGAACGGCGGGAGCCACAGGCAGTCCACGCCGAGCCACTGCAGATAGTCGAGCTTGGCCGTCAGGCCCTTCAGATCGCCGATGCCGTCGCCGTTGCTGTCCTGGAAGGAGCGGACCAGGACCTCGTAGAAGACGGCGCGTTTGAACCAGTCCGGGTCACGGTCCTTGGCGGGCGTGTCCTCGAACGTGTCGGGTACGGGTTCGTTGACGGTCATGACGCTGCGGGCCCTCCGATCTGGGGCGTCGATCGCCCGACGTGGAGCACGTGCGCCGGCGCGCTGCCGGGGGTGAGACGCACGTAGTTGGTCCTGCCCCAGTGGAACGTCTCGCCCGTCAGTTCGTCGTGTACGGACAGGGCGGCGTCCCAGTCCAGGCCGAGTTGCGGCATGTCCAACGAGACCGTGGCCTCCTGGGTGTGATGCGGGTCGAGGTTGACGACCACGATGACCGTGTCCGTCCCCGTGCGCTTGCTGTAGGCGAGCACGGCGTCGTTGTCGGTCGGGTGGAAACGCAGATTCCGCAGGCGCTGTAGCGCAGGGTGCCGGCGTCGGACGGTGTTGAGGCGGGTGATGAGGGGGGCGATGCTGCGGCCCTCGCGTTCGGCGGACTCCCAGTCGCGGGGCCTGAGTTGGTACTTCTC
>NZ_JBVHMR010000158.1:0-1270 GCF_055558375.1 Streptomyces sp. NPDC025793
TCCAGCCAGTAGTGCCGGCGTTGGAAGGCGTAGGTGGGCAGGTCGGTGTGGTGGGCGCCGGTCCCGGCGAACACCTCCGGCCAGTTCACCGCCACTCCGGTGGTGAACAACGCACCCAGCCCCGCCAGCACCGACTCGGCCTCGCCCCGGCCGTGACGCAGACTGGGCACCGCCGTAACGTCCTGGCCGTCCAGGCATTCGAGCACCGACCCGGTCAGCACCGCGTCCGGACCCAACTCGACAAACCGCGTCACACCCCGCTCGTGCAACCGCGCGACAGTGTCGGCGAACCGCACCGTGTCACGCACATGCCGCACCCAGTACTCCGGATCCGCCATCGCCTCATTCACGGTCCCGATACGCGGCGGCTGAAACGCCAACCCGGCCACCACCGCACGGAACTCGTCCAGCATCGGCTCCATCAACGGCGAATGGAACGCATGACTCACCGCCAGCCGTTTCGTCCGGCAGCCCTGCCCGGACAGCCGCCGCACAACCCCCTCGACCGCAGACTCGGCCCCCGACACCACCACCGATGTCGGACTGTTCACCGCGGCGATCGACACCTGGCCACCCTGCTCAGCCACCACCGGCGCCACCACGTCCTCACCAGCGGCGACCGCCACCATCACCCCACCGGACGCCAGCCGCTGCATCAACCGACCCCGCGCGCTCACCAACGCACAGGCATCCGCCAGCGACAGCACCCCCGACACATGAGCCGCAGCGATCTCCCCCACGGAATGACCGGTCACGAAATCCGGGACCACACCCCACGACCCGAACAACCGGAACAACGCCACCTCAACAGCGAACAACGCCGGCTGCGCGAACTCCGTCGAATCCAGACGGACCCCAGCACCGTCCTCCCCGAAAACAGCCGCCTTCACCATCGGATCCAGCAACTCACACACCTGGTCAAAAGCAGCCGCGAACACGGGAAACCGCCGATACAACTCCCCGCCCATCCCGACCCGCTGCGAACCCTGACCGGTGAACACCACCGCCACCCGGCCCCGCCCCGCCACACCCGACACACACCCGGCCCCGGCCTCACCCCCCGCAACAACCGCCAACCGGTCCAGCAACTCCTTGCGCCCCGACGCAACCACAACCGCCCGATGCCCATGCACAGCACGATCAGCCGTCAACGAATACGCAACATCCACCAACGCCACATCACGCCGCTCCGCCACAAACGACCGCAACCGAGCAGCCTGACCACCCAACGCCCCCGCCCCACGACCCGACAACACAAACGGCACCACCG
>NZ_JBVHMR010000159.1:0-1252 GCF_055558375.1 Streptomyces sp. NPDC025793
TGAGGCGACCCCTGGGGTGTGGACACTCTGACAATGGATCTTGATGGTCCGAGGAAGGGTGTCTTGGTGGGACGTAGGTCTCCGTATCCGGAGGAGTTCAGGAATGACGCGGTGGCGCTGTATCGCGCTGCCGCCGGTGGGCGCACGTACGCGGCGGTCGCGGCGGATGTCGCAGTGACCGGCGAGACGCTGCGGTCCTGGGTGCGCCAGGCCGATGAGCAGGCGGGTCGGGCCCATGGCGGCGTGGTGGCCGAGGGCCGAGGCGAGGAACTGACCCGGTTGCGGGCTGAGTTGGGCAGGCTGCGCAAGGCCGAGGCCGATGGCAGTTGGAGCGGGAGATTCTGCGACGGGCGGCCCAATATTTCGCCCGGGAGATGAGGGCATGACCGGCCGCTGGGACTTCGTCTCCCTCCACCGCGCCGACTTCGGCGTGCAGCGGATATGCCGGGTCCTGGGCGTCTCGCGCTCGGGCTACTACCGGTGGACGGCCGGCGCGGCCGCCCGCGCCGAGCGCAGGGCGGCCGACGACGCGCTGGTCACGGAGATCCGCGAGATCCACGCCGACCACCATGGCACCTATGGAGTGCGGCGCGTGCACGCTGAGTTGCGGGGCTTCGGGCACGGTCAACCGCAAGCGGGTCGAGCGGCTGATGCGTCGGGAAGGAATCGAGGGCCGGCACCTGCGGCGGGGCAAGCGCACCACTGTCCCCGAGCGGCTCGCGCCACCCGCGCCGGACCTGGTCCGAGGCAACTTCACCGCCGCCAGCCTGGACGAGAAGTGGTGCGGCGACATCACATACGTGCAGGTCGGCGGCGCGTGGCTCCACCTCGCCTGCGTCCTGGACATCTGCTCGCGCCGGGTGCTCGGCTGGTCCATGGCCACGCACATGCGCACCGAGTTGGTCGTCGACGCCCTGAAGATGGCGGTGGCGACCCGCGGTGGCCGCGTCGATGGAGTGATCTTCCATGCGGACAGGGGCTCGCACTACACCTCAGCGGCGTTCGCCCAGGTCAGCGACCGTTTCGGCATCCGCAGGAGTATGGGCCGGGTCGGGTCGAGCTACGACGACGCGCTGGCCGAGAGCTTCTGGCAGGGGCTGAAGCGAGAAGCCGTGCGCGGGGTTTCACGATGGTGCGGCAGGCCCGGCTGGAGATCTTCCAGTGGCTGACGTACTACAACGCCCGCGGGCGCCACGGCAGCCTCGGCTACCTCTCACCCGTCGAGTTCGAACAGCAGCATCGGGCAGAGCAT
>NZ_JBVHMR010000160.1:0-1217 GCF_055558375.1 Streptomyces sp. NPDC025793
CCTGGTGACGGCACTTGCTGCCAGAGCTGGGGGTGGCCGCAGAGACCAGCGAGAAGCGACTGTTTACTAAAAACACAGGTCCGTGCGAAGCCGTAAGGCGATGTATACGGACTGACGCCTGCCCGGTGCTGGAACGTTAAGGGGACCGGTTAGCTCCATTTCGGTGGGGCGAAGCTGAGAACTTAAGCGCCAGTAAACGGCGGTGGTAACTATAACCATCCTAAGGTAGCGAAATTCCTTGTCGGGTAAGTTCCGACCTGCACGAATGGCGTAACGACTTCTCGACTGTCTCAACCATAGGCCCGGTGAAATTGCACTACGAGTAAAGATGCTCGTTTCGCGCAGCAGGACGGAAAGACCCCGGGACCTTTACTACAGTTTGATATTGGTGTTCGGTTCGGCTTGTGTAGGATAGCTGGGAGACTTTGAAGCGGGCACGCCAGTGTCTGTGGAGTCGTCGTTGAAATACCAGTCTGGTCGTGCTGGATGTCTAACCTGGGTCCGTGATCCGGATCAGGGACAGTGTCTGATGGGTAGTTTAACTGGGGCGGTTGCCTCCTAAAGAGTAACGGAGGCGCCCAAAGGTTCCCTCAGCCTGGTTGGCAATCAGGTGTTGAGTGTAAGTGCACAAGGGAGCTTGACTGTGAGACCGACGGGTCGAGCAGGGACGAAAGTCGGGACTAGTGATCCGGCGGTGGCTTGTGGAAGCGCCGTCGCTCAACGGATAAAAGGTACCCCGGGGATAACAGGCTGATCTTCCCCAAGAGTCCATATCGACGGGATGGTTTGGCACCTCGATGTCGGCTCGTCGCATCCTGGGGCTGGAGTCGGTCCCAAGGGTTGGGCTGTTCGCCCATTAAAGCGGTACGCGAGCTGGGTTTAGAACGTCGTGAGACAGTTCGGTCCCTATCCGCTGTGCGCGTAGGAGTCTTGAGAAGGGCTGTCCCTAGTACGAGAGGACCGGGACGGACGAACCTCTGGTGTGCCAGTTGTTCTGCCAAGGGCATGGCTGGTTGGCTACGTTCGGGAGGGATAACCGCTGAAAGCATCTAAGCGGGAAGCCTGCTTCGAGATGAGGACTCCCACCCACTTGATGGGGTAAGGCTCCCAGTAGACGACTGGGTTGATAGGCCGGATCTGGAAGCACCGTGAGGTGTGGAGGTGACCGGTACTAATAGGCCGAGGGCTTGTCCTCAGTTGCTCGCGTCCACTGTGTT
>NZ_JBVHMR010000161.1:0-1207 GCF_055558375.1 Streptomyces sp. NPDC025793
CGATGACGGCCTGGACGTGGTTGCAGCCCTCGCCCCGCTTCTTGAGGTAGAAGTCCCGGTTCGGGCCTTCGCGGATGATGCTGGTCTGCGCGGACATGTAGAAGACACGTCGCAGGCGGCGGCTGTAGCGCTTGGGCCGGTGCAGGTTGCCGGTTCGGCGGCCCGAGTCGCGGGGGACGGGGACGAGCCCGGCTGCGGATGCCAGATGGCCGGCGTCGGGATAGGCCGCGAGGTCGCCGGCTGCCACGACGAATTCGGCGCCAAGTATCGGGCCCAGGCCGGGCATTGATTCGATGATCTCCGCTTGTGGGTGGCGGCGGAAGGTGTCGCGGATCTGCCGGTCGATCCGTTTGAGGCGTTCGTCCAGGGCAAGAATCTGGGTCGCCAGGTCGGCGACGATCTGCGCGGCGACCTCCTCGCCGGGGAGGGCGGTCTGTTGGGCCTGAGCGGCCTCCAGCGCGGTAGCCGCCACTGCGTCGGCACCCCGCACGCTGCGGCTGGCCAGCCAGGCCGTCAGCCGGGCCCGGCCACGGCGGCGGATCGAGGCCGGGGTCTGGTAGCCGGTCAGCAGTACCAGCGCCCCCTTGTGGTTCGAGTAGTCGAAGGAGCGCTCCAGGGCAGGGAAGACGCCGGTCAGCACGTCACGAAGCCGATTGGTCATCCGCACCCGGTCGGCGACCAGATCTGACCGGTGAGCGGTCAGCAGCGCGAGATCGGCGGCCAGCTGCGCGGGCACATCGATGGTGGCGAAGTCGCTGCGGTGACGTGCTGTCTCGGCGATGACATAGGCATCACGGGCGTCGGTCTTCGCTTCGCCGCGGTAGGCGCCGGACATGCGATTGACCGTGCGGCCAGGCACGTAGACAGCCTGCTGGCCATGGGTGGCAAGCAGGGCCAACAACAGCGCGGAGGACGTCCCGCAGATATCCACTGCCCAGTGGACTTCGCCCGCCAGATCGAGAATCTCGCCGAGTGCGGTCAGGATGGCCGACTCGTCGTTGTCGATCTTCTTCGACCACAGTGTCGCGCCGGTCTCGTCGACGACCGCCGCCCAGTGATGGGCCTTGCCTGCATCGACGCCGGCCCATACTCGGGCCCGTGGCTCACTCACTCGCCCCTCCTCGCGCCGCACGGCACTCCATCGGCCCGAGGAACACCCTGCTGTCTGCTCCGTAAACAGCGACCGCACAAGGCGCGCACATCTCAA
>NZ_JBVHMR010000162.1:0-1187 GCF_055558375.1 Streptomyces sp. NPDC025793
TGGCAGAAGGTTGAAAGCCACACCCGACGTCCCTGGGTAGATGAACCATACGAAGGGCTCACCCTGTCCCGCAGAGCAACGTAGGGAAGGTTGAGCACCGAGTCGCGCAAGACCGGACGGTTGGGAGTGGGATGGACCACTGAGGCTCGTCGCGCCGTGCCTACATCAGCCTCTCAGAACACGATCGAGCGCTGCCCGGCCTGAAGGTCCCCATGTCGGCTTGCCGCCAGGAAGGCCTTGGTCCCCGTTCTGGCCCATCAGCATGAGGAACAGGCTCTTCAGGGCGGCCAGCCCGCGGGCGCGCTGGATCGTCCCCTCGTCCGCCTGCGCGTATACGTCGAAGAAGCGTGAGGTGGCGCCTGCGGGAAGGATGACCCATGCGGCGGCGAGGTCCCACGCCGGATCGCCGGCGAACATGGAACCGAAGTCGATCACGCCCGAGAGCGTCCCGTCCGAGACGATGACGTTCGCCGGATGCAGGTCGCCATGCACCCACAGCGGCGACCCCTCCCACTCGGGCGCCGCGACGGCGTCATCCCAGACGGCCCGGACATCGTCGGCGAGGTCGTCGGGGACGACGGCGCGGAAGAAGTGGTCGAAGCCGTCCGTGCACTTCTTGGGGTGGTCGCCGCGGTCCTCACTGATCGGCGCGTCAGCGGGCGCCTCCACGTGGAGTGCTTTGAGGAAGCTCGCCAGGGTGTCGGCCGCGTGGTCGCCGCGGCTGATCGAGGAGTAGTCCAGCGGCTCGCCGGGAACCCACGTCATCACGGTCCAGTGCTTGGGGAAGCGCGCGGAGGGTTCGCCGAACCGCACCGGGGTCGGCACCGGGAGCGGCAGGCGCGGGGCCAGCACGGGCAACCACCGCCGCTCCTTGAGCTGGAGCTCCGGGGTGGGGTCCATGCGCTGCATGCGCACGGCCAACTCGTCCCCGAGACGCCACATTTGGTTGCCCCAGCCGCCCGCCACCTCGCGGATGGCGAGCCCTGCAAGGTCTGGATGCTGCTCCTGCAGCAGGTCGCGGACCAGGCCTGCGGTGATCTCGATCTCAGCGTCGGTCATGCGAAGCCACAGTACTGGGGCAGGTGGAGCGGCCACTCAACCTTCCCTACGTTGCTCTGCGGGACAGGGTGAGCCCTTCGTATGGTTCATCTACCCAGGGACGTCGGGTGTGGCTTTCAACCTTCTGC
>NZ_JBVHMR010000163.1:0-1178 GCF_055558375.1 Streptomyces sp. NPDC025793
CGTCGGACGGTGTTGAGGCGGGTGATGAGGGGGGCGATGCTGCGGCCCTCGCGTTCGGCGGACTCCCAGTCGCGGGGCCTGAGTTGGTACTTCTCGGAGTCGAGGTACTCCTCGCTGCCGTCCTTCAGCGGGGTGTTCTCGCACAGTTCGTAGCCGCTGTACAGGCCCCAGGCGGGGGAGAGGGTGGCGGCGAGCACGGCGCGGACCTCGAAGGCGGGGCGGCCGCCGTGCTGGAGGTATTCGTGCAGGATGTCCGGGGTGTTGGCGAAGAGGTTCGGCCGCATGTACGCGGCGGCCTCGCCGGTCAACTCGGTGAGGTATTCGGTGAGTTCGTGCTTGGTGTTGCGCCAGGTGAAGTAGGTGTAGGACTGCTGGAAGCCGATCTGGGCGAGGGTGTGCATCATCGCGGGCCGGGTGAAGGCCTCGGCCAGGAAGATCACGTCCGGGTCCGTGCCGTTGACCTCGGCGATGACCCGCTCCCAGAACACGACGGGTTTGGTGTGCGGGTTGTCGACCCGGAAGATCCGCACCCCGTGGTCCGTCCAGTGCCGCAGGATCCGCACCGTCTCGGCGACCAGGCCGTCCAGGTCGGCGTCGAAGGCGACGGGGTAGATGTCCTGGTACTTCTTCGGCGGGTTCTCCGCGTAGGCGATGGTGCCGTCGGCCCGGTGGTGGAACCAGTCGGGGTGTTTGTCCACCCAGGGGTGGTCCGGGGAGCACTGCAACGCGAAGTCGAGGGCGACCTCCATCCCCAACTCCCGGGCCCGGCCCACGAAGTGGTCGAAGTCCTCGAACGTGCCCAGCGCCGGGTGCAGGGCGTCGTGCCCGCCCTCCGGGGACCCGATCGCCCACGGCACCCCGACGTCGTCCGGACCGGCGGCGAGGGTGTTGTTCGGGCCCTTGCGGAAGGTCGTCCCGATGGGATGGACCGGCGGGAGGTACACCACGTCGAAGCCCATCGCGGCGATCGCCTCCAGCCGGCGGGCCGCCGTACGGAACGTGCCGTGGGGCTGCTCGGCGGTGCCCTCCGAACGCGGGAAGAACTCGTACCACGACCCGAACAGCGCCCGCTCCCGCTCCACCAGCAGCGGCATCGCCTCGGACGCCGTGACCAGCTCCCGCAGCGGATGCCGCTCCAGCACCGCCGCCACCTGCGGGGACAGCGCCGGCGCCAACCG
>NZ_JBVHMR010000164.1:0-1160 GCF_055558375.1 Streptomyces sp. NPDC025793
ACCCGCAGCAGCGGTTGTTGCTGGAGGTTGCCTGGGAGGCCTTCGAACGCGCGGGTATCGACGCGGACTCACTGCGCGGCAGCCGGACCGCAGTGGTTGTGGGAGCAACACCGCACGGATACGGCGCAGTAGGAACTGACGCCGGCGGATACCTGCTCACCGGTACCACGCCTGGAGTCCTGTCCGGGCGAATCGCGTACCAGTTCGGCTTCGAGGGAGCCGCGACAACGGTCGACACGGCCTGCTCGTCATCACTGGTGGCACTGCACCTGGCGGCGCAGGCGCTGAGATCGGGCGAGTGCTCGCTCGCGCTGGCCGGCGGCGTCGCGGTCATGGGCACTGCGATGATCCTCACGGAGTTCGCGCGGCAGCGAGGGCTGTCTCCGGACGGCCGGTGCCGGTCGTTCGGCGCGGGCGCGGACGGCACCGGGTGGTCCGAGGGCGTGGGCCTGGTGGTGCTGGAACGGCTGTCCGATGCGCGGCGCAACGGGCACCGGGTACTCGCGCTGCTGGCGGGTTCGGCCGTGAACCAGGACGGGGCCTCGAACGGACTGACGGCCCCGAACGGACCCTCGCAGCAGCGGGTGATCCGGCAGGCGCTGGCCAACGCAGGGCTGACGGCCGCCGATGTCGACGTGGTGGAAGGACACGGCACGGGTACTCGGCTCGGGGACCCGATCGAAGCACAGGCACTACTGGCGACCTACGGGCGGGAGCACACCGACGGCTCACCCCTGTGGCTCGGATCGGTGAAAGCGAACATCGGACACCCACAGGCGGCGGCAGGCATTGCCGGGGTCATCAAAATGGTGATGGCGCTGCGGCACCGGTTCCTGCCCAGAACCCTGTTCGCCGAGGACCCCTCGACCGAGGTGGACTGGTCCTCCGGCGGGGTGGCGTTGCTGACCCGAGCACGGGACTGGCCGGACATCGGCCGACCCCGGCGAGCCGGAGTGTCCTCATTCGGCATCAGTGGGACGAACGCACACGTCATTCTGCAGCAGCCACCGAATGAACCAGCGACGGCCGACCGGCGGCCGGCACCGACAGCCACGCGCGAATTGCCGGTGGTGCCGTTTGTGTTGTCGGGTCGTGGGGCGGGGGCGTTGGGTGGTCAGGCTGCTCGGTTGCGGTCGTTTGTGGCGGAGCGGCGTGATGTG
>NZ_JBVHMR010000165.1:0-1132 GCF_055558375.1 Streptomyces sp. NPDC025793
CTCGCAATCCACACCGAACCCAGAGGCCCTCACCTCATTCAAGGACCGCTCAAAGCGTGTCGCCTGTCACCAACGTCCCGGGACAGCACACCTAGGGCCTGTCGTCACCTTCCCGCCTGCCGTGCGGCGTCTGGCACGCGCTCCCCCCAGAGGGGGGGCACCCCCAGCCGTGTTGTCGTCGGTCGCCGACTTCCCCGCGCTCGGCTTCGCTCGGGCGGGAGGGGCCCCCACGCGTCGGCTCCCTCCTCCGCCGTGCGGCTGCACGCACCGGACGCCGCGCGGCCCGCCCTTCGGGCGGACGACGGGAATGTGACGACAGACCCTGGCGGCGGTCGGCGGCTCGGCCCCTCTGTCGGCGGTCGTTGCACCCGCTCCAGACTCGTACGGCAGCCGGGCTGGTTCCCAAATCCCTTGGGAACCAGCCCAGTTCGATGCTTCCGGGCGCTGACGATGGCAGCTGACGACCGCTCGGTCACTCGGCTGGTCTTGGTGGCAGTAGGTCCTCTGCCGCCGAACCGTTGTCGCTGGGGCTGCGACGCGCACCGGCAGCCTCTGCGGCATCCACCTCAGGCTGTTGGGGCTGGAGGGCTCCGAGCCGGGAGGATGCGGATGACGCGGAAGACGCGGGGGTGTGCGACGGCGGGGGCGCGGCGGTGGTGTTGCCGAAGTGTCCGGTCGCTTTGACGGTTTCGGCGCCGAGTCGGCGCCCGGTGGCGGCGCTGGAGGAGGCCGCCGAGTCGCCGTACCGCACGCCGGCCGGCACCCCTGAACGTCTCCGGGGTGACCAGGGCCGCCGTCCGGGTCGCCGGAGAACGTTGCGTCGCCGTTGCCGTGGTGCACAGCAATTGCCTGTCGTGATCGCTGTTCGGGTTCCACTGCGGATGAATCCCAGCCGTTGCCCGGCATCGGCGGCGTATGCCGTGGCAGTGGCAGTGGCAGTGGCAGTGGCAGTGGCCGTGGGCGAGTGCGACGGCCGTGGCCGTGGGCGAGTGCGACGGGCCGACTCGACGTCACAGGCGCTCTCGGTCCGGGGTTGCCCTCGGCAGCACGCGCCACAAGCTCGGCGACGCCTCGGTCCGCCTCCAGGTCCGCGCCGTCTACGACACCGTGACCTTCCTGCTGGAGAGCGTCG
>NZ_JBVHMR010000166.1:0-1079 GCF_055558375.1 Streptomyces sp. NPDC025793
TGTGTTGACCGGACAGGTTGGTGACGCGGCTGGCTGGGGTGTTGCCGCTGATGCCGGTGTGGGGTCGGTGGTAGTTGTACCAGTCCAGCCAGCCGGGAAACGCTGCCTGGCGTTCGGTCTCCGAGGTGTAGGGCTGGTGGTAGGCCCATTCGTCGAGCAGGGTGCGGTGGAAGCGCTCGACCTTGCCGTTGGTCTGTGGCCGCCAGGGGCGTGTCCAGCGGGGGCTGATGTCCAGTTCGTGGCAGGTGTCGCGCCAGGTGTTCTTGGTGTAGGCCCAGGCGTTGTCCGTCAGGACCCGTTCGACGGTGATGCCCTGCTGTGCGAACCAGGCGGCGGCTCGTCGCAGGAAGGCCGCTGAGGTGTCGGCCTTCTCATCGGGCAGATCTTCGGTGTAGGCCAGGCGGGAGTGGTCGTCCAGGGCGGTGTGCAGGTAGAGGTAGCCGCGTCCGGTGCGGGCCTGGTTCTTGCGGCCGGCGGACCGGCCGAGGACCTTGTGGCCGCCGCCGTCGGGGATGCGGCCGAGTTTCTTGACGTCGATGTGGACCAGCTCGCCGGGGCGGGCGCGTTCGTAGCGGCGGACGGGCTCGCCGGTTGCCCGGTCGGTCGCGGCCAGGGCGGGCAGGCCGTTGCGGTGCAGGATGCGGTGGGCGGTGGAGGCGGCGATGCCGCACCGGGCGGCCAGCCGCACCGGTCCGATGCGGTGCTCGTGCCGCAGACGTATGACCTGCTCCTCCGTGGTGGCCGGGACGCGTCGGGGCTGGTGGTGCGGTCGACTGGAGCGGTCGTGCAGGCCCGCTGTTCCCTGGCGCCGGTAGCGGTCGGCCCAGCGGGCTGCGGTGGTGTGGCTGACCTGGAAGCGTTCCGCGGCCCGCCGCAGTGGCCAGCCGTCGTCGACGACACACCTGGCCAGACGCAGCCTGCCGGTCGGAGTCAGTGGGGCATTACGGTGGGACAACGAGGGCCTCCTGGCTGCCGGTTGTAGATCTCGCAATCCACACCGAACCCAGAGGCCCTCACCTCATTCAAGGACCGCTCAAAGCGTGTCGCCTGTCACCAACGTCCCGGGACAGCACACCTAG
>NZ_JBVHMR010000167.1:0-1052 GCF_055558375.1 Streptomyces sp. NPDC025793
CGGCCTACACCCTTACCCCGGGACAACCACCGCCCGGGATGGACTACCTTCCTGCGTCACCCCATCACTCACCTACTAACCGCTTGGTCCGGCGGCTCCACCACTTTCCATTCCCCGAAGGGTCCGGAACGGCTTCACGGCCTTAGCATCACGATGCTCGATGTTTGACGCTTCACAGCGGGTACCGGAATATCAACCGGTTATCCATCGACTACGCCTGTCGGCCTCGCCTTAGGTCCCGACTTACCCTGGGCAGATCAGCTTGACCCAGGAACCCTTAGTCAATCGGCGCAAACGTTTCTCACGTTTGTATCGCTACTCATGCCTGCATTCTCACTCGTCAACCGTCCACGACTACCTTCCAGTGCCGCTTCACCCGGCAGACGACGCTCCCCTACCCATCACAGCACCCGTTGGGGCTTACCGCTGCAATGACACGACTTCGGCGGTACGCTTGAGCCCCGCTACATTGTCGGCGCGGAATCACTAGACCAGTGAGCTATTACGCACTCTTTCAAGGGTGGCTGCTTCTAAGCCAACCTCCTGGTTGTCTGTGCGACTCCACATCCTTTCCCACTTAGCGTACGCTTAGGGGCCTTAGTCGATGCTCTGGGCTGTTTCCCTCTCGACCATGGAGCTTATCCCCCACAGTCTCACTGCCGCGCTCTCACTTACCGGCATTCGGAGTTTGGCTAAGGTCAGTAACCCGGTAGGGCCCATCGCCTATCCAGTGCTCTACCTCCGGCAAGAAACACACGACGCTGCACCTAAATGCATTTCGGGGAGAACCAGCTATCACGGAGTTTGATTGGCCTTTCACCCCTAACCACAGGTCATCCCCCAGGTTTTCAACCCTGGTGGGTTCGGTCCTCCACGAAGTCTTACCTCCGCTTCAACCTGCCCATGGCTAGATCACTCCGCTTCGGGTCTTGAGCGTGCTACTGAATCGCCCTGTTCGGACTCGCTTTCGCTACGGCTTCCCCACCCGGGTTAACCTCGCAACACACCGCAAACTCGCAGGCTCATTCTTCAAAAGGCACGCAGTCACGAGA
>NZ_JBVHMR010000168.1:0-1040 GCF_055558375.1 Streptomyces sp. NPDC025793
AGGGGGAAAAATCCCTGCGTGGTGAGGTGATGCTGCGGCGTGCTGCCCGCAGAGCGGCGGCGAACGACAGCCGGTCGGGATCGAGAGGCTCGCTGCGGTTCATGGCCGCCGCGTGCATCAGCACTCTCAGCCCGGTGTAGACGGCCAGGTGTGCGTAGACCTCCTGGAACACCAGGTCCGGGCTCTTGCTCGGCAGCACGGTGCGGGTACCGATCTGGGTGGTCTTCAGCTCGGCCAGGGTGTTCTCCACTTCCCAGCGCTCGCCGTAGAGCGCGGCCAGTTCGGCCGCAGGCGCCCGGGCGGGGTCCATCAACGTGGTGATCAGGCGGTATGTCTCACCGGGCCTGCGGCCTGGCACGTCCAGTGTGTACTCGATGACGCGCACGCGGATGTCCTGCGGCGCACGGACACTGCGGCCCCGGCCGCCGTGGACCGTGGAGATCCAGGAACCGTCCGGGAGGGCCTTCTCGACAGGGAGTTTCCAGATGCCGGGGATGCGCCACAGCAGATCGGCTCCGGTGGCCGCCATCACCTGCCACAGATACGCGCCGGGCAGACCACGGTCACCCAGCACGAGCATCCCCGGCCCGAGGGACGGAGCCAGGCCCTCGACCAGGACTCGCTCCTTGACCCGGTAGGAGTCGGCGACCGCGTCCACGATCACGTGTGTGCCGGCTTCGACCAGCACCGCCAGCCGGACCAGCGGATAGCCGGTCGGCCCCTTGTCCGGCCTGGCCCGCACCCGCCCCAGCGCCGCTTCGTTCGCGGCGGTGTCCGCCACCGCAAGCGTGGTGCCGTCGACGGCCATCACCCGCAGTCCCCGCCAGAAGGCACCCGGCGTCCGCTCGTCCGCCACCGCCGCACCGGCATGCACAAGCAGCTCTCGGAACGGCTCAACGCCCAACTTCCGGCGGGCCCGGAAGACCGCGGCCTTGTCCGGCACCCGCCATGGTCCCCAGCCATGCTCGTCTCGGGCCGGCTCCGCGAGCAGGCGTAACACCTCACGATAGGGCTCAGGGCAGAACAACGCCCTGGCCAGC
>NZ_JBVHMR010000169.1:0-1005 GCF_055558375.1 Streptomyces sp. NPDC025793
GGCGGGCCGAGCAGGCCCTCATCTCGGTGGTCGCCACCGCCTACCTGCTCGGTGTGTCCACCCGCCGCGTCGAGAAACTCGCCGAGTCCCTCGGCGTCACCCAACTGTCGAAGTCCCAGGTCAGCGCAATGGCCAAGCATCTCGACGAACAGGTCACCGCGTTCCGCAACCGGCCGCTGGACGCCGGCCCCTACACCTTCGTCTGGGTCGACGCCTTGACCCAGAAGGTCCGCGAGGGCGGCCGCATCATCAACGTCCACGCCCTGATCGCAGTCGGCGTCAACGCCGACGGACACCGCGAGATCCTCGGCATCGACGTCGCCACGGCCGAGGACGGTGCGGGCTGGCTCGCCTTCCTGCGCTCCCTGACCGCCCGCGGCCTGTCCGGTGTCCAGCTGGTCGTCTCCGACGCCCACAACGGCCTGGTGAACGCGATCGGCGCGGTCCTGCCCGGCGCATCCTGGCAGCGGTGCCGCACGCATTACGCCCGAAATTTGCTGAGCCAGGTCCCGAAGTCCGCTCAGCCGTGGGTGGCCACCTTGTTGCGGACCGTTTTCGAACAGCCCGACACCGACGCTGTCCAGGCCCAGATGCGGCACGTCCTCGACGCGCTGGAGGCCAAGTTTCCCAAGGCCGCAGCCCACTTGGACGCTACCCAGCACGACCTGCTGGCCTTCACCGCGTTCCCGCGGGAGATCTGGCGGCAGATCTGGTCGAACAATCCGCAGGAACGGCTGAACAAGGAGATCCGCCGCCGCACCGACGTGGTCGGCATCTTCCCCGACCGCACCGCCCTGATCCGGCTCGTCGGCGCGGTCCTGGCCGAGCAGAACGACGAATGGACCGAGGCCCGCCGCTACATGGGCCGCGAACTCCTCGCCAAGATCCGCCTCCACCCGATCGAGTCAGAAACCGAAGAGACAGCCCTGCCCGCCGAACTCAGCGCATAGCCTCAAAGCGAGATCACCGAGTGGCCGTCGATACACCACTCCCGCGGACATGACC
>NZ_JBVHMR010000170.1:0-1004 GCF_055558375.1 Streptomyces sp. NPDC025793
TCAGCCGCGAGGAGGCCGGTCCGTAGCAGACGTAGTACGCGATCTCGGTGGGGTCGCTGACACTGCGGCGGGCCAGCACCCAGTGCCCGAAGCCGTCTTCCCAGCAGGGGCGGATCGCGACGCGTGCCCAGTCGTAGACGCGTTCGCCGTGCGCGCCCGGCCCGCCCGACAGCCGCTTCCAGCGTTGCCGGGGCAGCGCGGCGATCAGCTCGTCGACCCGTTTCTCGGACCAACGGGTCGTGATGACCGTGTCGTTGACCTTGGTGGCCATCACATGGGCGATGCCGCGCTGTTCCAGCCAGACACGTGTGTGCTTGACCTGTCCGTATGCCTCGTCCGCGGTCACCCATGCGAACGGCACACCGGCGTCGACGGCGCGTTGCAGCATCTGTCTGAAGTGCTCGTTCTTGGTTGCGAAACAGATCTCGTCGCCGATGCCGGCGGCCCGACAGCGGTCCCGGTCATCGGTCCAGGAGGCCGGGAGGTAGAGCTCGCGGTCGATCAGGGCACGTCCCCGGGCCGAGGCGTAGGCCAGGAAGGTGCCGATCTGGCAGTTTTCCGTGCGGCCGGCAGTACCCGAGTATTGGCGCTGGACGCCGGCGGATTTGGTGCCTTTCTTCAGGAAGCCGGTGTCGTCGCAGATCAGGACGCCGTCTGGGCTGCCGATGGTCTCCGCGACGAAGTCACGGACGTCGTCGCGGACCGCGTTCTCGTCCCAGTCGGAGAGGTTGAGCAGGCGCTGGACACCGTCCGGGCGGAGCTGGCCGACCTGCTCGGCCAGCGTCCAGCCGTTCTTCTTCTCCAAAGGTGCGACCAGCCCCTGAAGGTAGTCCAGTGCCCGCTCGCGCGGCTCGGACCTGCCAAAACGGTGGGCGAACCGGGCATGCAGCCCGGCTATCCCCTCGGACCACGACTCAATTTGCTCGACCGTCAGCACATCAGCACACAGTCACATCAACGACAGGCGACGTTGATCGTCACCCCAGATGCGGTTGCAGTACTAG